>DASVUQ010000320.1:0-35873 GCA_036386975.1 Flavobacterium sp.
GATGTACTTGCCGTAAATATCCAGGAAAACAGTTCAAGGCAGCCTATACGATATATAGCACCTCCGGGAGTAGTAAGGGAACAACTTTATAATAAAAATACGGTAATCAACCAGAATGAACAATCGTTGTCATTAAGGATTTCGCAGGACGGTTTAGAGCCCGGTGATGCAAAAGCGGTTTTTAAAAACGTAAGTGTCGACATGCGTCAGTTTAATAATTTAAAAATGTTCCTGCATGCCGAAGCATTGGTTGACGACTCTAATGGCAATAGATTACAGGATAATGAAATAACTGGTTTTATCCGTTTCGGAAATGATTTTACACAGAACTATTATCAGGTAGAAAAACCTTTGAAAGTAACACTTTGGGGCGATTCTTCTACTCCTGAAAGGGTATGGCCTGTAGAGAACAATATTGATTTGGTAATGTCACTCTTGCCCAAAATTAAAATTTTAGCTTCACAGAATCCTACAGATTTTTCAGCTGATGGTATTTATTCTAAATTTGATTACGAATTAGATAGCTCTATACCACAAAGCCCTAATAGTTTAAAAATTAGCGTAAAAGGAAACCCGAATTTTGGTTTTGTAAGAACTTTAATGATGGGTGTAAAAAATAATACACTGGAAGGTAGCAACCCTGGCGGGGGGGCTCTTGCAGACCGTAATGTTGTTGGAGAAGTATGGTTTAATGAATTGCGCCTGGCAGGAATGGACAATAAAGGAGGTATGGCTGCCGTAGCAACAGTCGATTCTAATATTGCCGATTTTGCTACAATTTCTGCAACAGGAAGGTATAGTACAGTTGGTTTCGGATCACTGGAAGACGGCCCGAATGAAAGAAGTAGGGAACAGGTGCAGCAGTATAATATTGTTACCAACCTGAATATCGGAAAATTACTTCCGAAGAAATGGGGCGTTAACTTACCTTTCAATTACGGAATAGGGGAAGAAATTATCACACCCGAATACGATCCTTTTAATCAGGATATTAAGTTAGAACAACTTATAGACGTAACTACAGATGAGGCACAAAAAGAAAATATAAAAAATCGTGCTATTGATTATACGAAAGTAAAAAGCATCAATTTTATAGGGGTTAGGAAAGAGCGTGGACCGGAACAAAAACAACACATCTATGATCCTGAAAACCTTACTTTATCCTATTCTTACAATGAAACACAAAAGCATAATTTTGAAATAGAAGATTTTATAGACCAGCAACTGCGTACTTCTGTGGATTATGCCTACAGCTTCAGGTCAAAACCAGTAGAACCTTTCAAGAAAACAAAATTCATGAAAAAGAGCGATTACTGGAAACTTTTAAGTGATTTTAATTTCAATTACCTGCCTACCAATATTAACTTTAGTTCTACTATTTTACGGCAATATAACCGTCAGCAGTTCCGTCAGGTCGAAGATATTGGTATTGGGTTAGATCCGTTGTTCAGAAGAAATTATCAATTCAATTATCAGTATGGATTTAATTATAACCTTACAAAATCATTAAAAATAAATTATACGGCATCCACTAACAATATTGTCAGAAGTTATCTTGATGAGAACAGGCAACCTATAGACAGTTTTACCATTTGGGACGATTACTGGAACACTGGTGACCCCAACCAGCACAACCAGCAGATTACAGTGAATTATGATTTACCTATTAATAAAATCCCATTGTTGAGTTTTGTAAAATCAACATACACGTATACAGGTGATTTTAACTGGCAGCGTGCTTCAGAAGCACTATCTTCATTCCAGCCGGAAGAAAACGGGCCTATTTATAATCTGGGCAATACGATACAAAACAACAGTGCACACAGGCTGAATACTACCTTCAATATGGATTTATTATATAAATATATTGGATTAATAAAAGGGAATCAGAAAAAAACACAACCACCAGCACCTGTAGGTGCCCCAACCCCGGGAGAAAAAATCACTAATAAAAGGCCGGTTGTTAAGAAAGAAGGCAGTATACTGATGAACGGGCTTATAGGTGTGCTAACAAGTGTAAAAAACATTCAGGTTAATTATGCAGAAACTGCCGGAACAATATTACCGGGGTATACACAAGGTATTGGATTTTTTGGAACATCCAGGCCAACATTAGGTTTTGTATTCGGAAGCCAATCCGACATACGTTATGAGGCTGCAAGAAACGGATGGCTTACCAATTATCAGGAGTTCAACCAGAATTATACTCAGGTCGTAACTAAAAATTTAGACATCACAGCCAATGTTGATTTGTTTCCTGATTTTAAAATTGATATGATTGCGAACAGAAGTTTTACCGATAATTATTCGGAACAATATGATGTGACCGACGGGCAATACAACTCAAGGTCACCTTATAGCTTTGGTAACTTCTCCATTTCAACGGTTATGATCAGAACCGCTTTTGCCAAAAGTGATGAGGTTTCTTCTGCAGCATTTGATGATTTTAAAAACAACAGGTTAATCATTGCAGACAGGCTGGCGTCGGCACATTACGGACAAAGTTTTTCAAGATATGGAGCTGGTCTATATACAGCTCCTACCGTCCCGATTGATGATCCTAATTATAATAAATACCAATTTTATTCAGCCAATAAAGGATATCCTGTAGGGTATGGTAAAAATAGCCAGGCTGTTCTATTACCATCATTTTTAGCAGCATATACAGGAGGAAAAGCTTCAGGCGTTTCTTTGGGTGCATTAAGGAATTTCCCGATTCCTAACTGGACTGTTAAATATACAGGATTAATGCGTTACCAGTTCTTTAAGGACAGGTTCAAGACTTTTTCTTTTCAGCATGCTTACCGTGCATCCTATACAATTAATTCACTGCGCTCCAATTTTGAGTATGACAAAAATCCGGGCGGATATGATCAGGGAGAAGGCACATACGGCAACTTTCACAACAAAGTCCTGATATCAAACATTAACCTTGTAGAACAGTTTAATCCTTTAATAAAAGTGGACATGCTCATGAAAAACTCTGTAAAAGTAGTGGCAGAGTTAAAAAAAGACCGTGCCTTATCAATGAGTTTTGATAATAATTTATTAACAGAAGTAAAAGGACTGGAGTATGTTGCCGGGTTAGGGTACAGGATAAAAGATGTTACATTTAACTCTACTTATGCAGATAATCCTCAGGGAATTATAAGAAGCGACATTAATTTAAGAGCCGACCTTTCATTACGAAATTCAAAAACGATTATCCGTAATTTAGATTATGATAACAATCAGCTTGGCGGAGGCCAGAACTTATGGTCTTTGAAGGTTATGGCAGACTATTCATTTAGTAAAAACCTGACGGCCATATTCTATTATGATCATACTTTTACGAAAGCAGTTGTTTCTACGGCATTTCCTATAACCAGTATCCGTTCCGGATTTACGATCAGATATAATTTTGGAAACTAATTGATTTTGTTTCCAAAAGATTTTAAAAGTTTAAATCTAAACAATACATTTGTCACTAATAAAATATACAAAATAAAGATAAAATGAACATTCCAGCACATTTAAAATATACGAAAGACCACGAATGGGTTAGTATTGAAGGCGATGTTGCCACTGTAGGCATTACAGATTTTGCTCAAAAGGAACTTGGTGATATCGTTTATGTTGAAGTAGAAACAGTAGACCAAACCTTAGAGAAAGACGCCGTTTTTGGTACAGTGGAAGCAGTAAAAACAGTTTCTGACCTATTTTTGCCTGTTGCGGGTGAAATTATTGAATTCAATGATTCTTTAGAAAGTGATCCCGAAAAAGTAAATACAGATCCTTACGGAGATGGCTGGATGATAAAAGTAAAAGTTTCCAATGTAGATGATTTTAACGAATTGCTATCAAGTGAAGCTTACAAAGAACTTATTGGAGCCTAAACATGTATTCCTTGGCCTTGCCTTAATTTGGACTTTCGCGGTATCAATTTTATGTTTGGCCAGTTTTAATAACCTCCCTAGTGTTCCTGTACAGCATTTCGATAAAATAGTGCATGCAGCTTTTCACTTCGGAATAACGGTTTTATGGTTTTTATATTGGAAAAGCAAAAAAAAGGAGCAACTAAGAAAATCACTTTTAAGGGCATTTTTGTTTTCTTTGATTTATGGTTCTTTAATAGAAATAATGCAACGTGTTTTTACAGCAACCCGTACTGGAGATGTATTAGATCTTTTAGGCAATATAACGGGAGCTTCGATTGCAGCATTACTCATTTTAATTATTGCTCCAATTGTAAAGAAACCAACTTAAAAATAGAGTATAATAGTAAGTCCCACACCAGTGGGATTTTATTTTATAATAAAATTTTAAAAAATATAAAGGTGAATATCAAACAATATCTGGATTCTACTTATCTAAAAACAGCTGTGGAGGCCGGGATCAGCGATAAAGAAGAGGAGAAGAAAGTAACCCATTATATCCAGGAAGCCATTGATGAAAATTTCAAGCTTATTATGGTCCGCCCTAAATGGGTAATACTGGCAAAAACAATGATCAATACAGCACAATCTTCTGTATTGGTGGGCACAGTAATCGATTTTCCTGAAGGTAAGTCAGATTTAGAAGCCAAACTTGAAGAAGCACGACTGGCAATACTCGATGGTGCTGATGATCTGGATTTTGTTTGTAATTATGAAGCTTTCAGGAATGGAGGAATTGATCTTGTTAAAAAAGAAATTCTTCATGGTACCAAGTTAGGACTGGATAATTTTAAAACTGTAAAGTGGATTATAGAAGTGGCTGCTTTAAACCAGCAGGAGATTGTACGATTGTCTGCGCTAATCAAAAATGTAGTGCTATCTCATTTTAAAGAAGAACAGTTCAGTTCCGTTTTTGTGAAATCTTCTACCGGATTTTATACCACACAAAATGGTGAACCCAACGGTGCCACTATACCGACAATAATAATGATGCTTGAAAATGCATCTCCTTTATCTGTAAAAGCCGCCGGTGGTGTCAGGACATATGAAGAAGCTATAGCAATGATTACTCTTGGTGTAAAAAGGATTGGTACATCTGCTGCAAAAGCTATAGCGGGAGGAACGACTTCAAACAGTAATTATTAAACGATAATACAATTGTATAATGAAAAAAGGTTGCCTACTATTTTTATTGTTTTCATTCTATTCCTTTTCCCAGGATAGGAATACAGAGCAATTTCCGATTTTTCCCAGTTGTGAAAATTTGTATTCAAAAGAATTAGAATCTTGCTTTTACAGACAATTGCACGCTTTCGTTTTTGATAATTTTAAAGTACCCGATGATTTAAGAGAAAATAATTTTAAAGGAAGTGTAACCGTGCTTTTTGAAGTAGATAGCACAGGAACTTTTAAGATACAATATGTAGACGCTATTTATACCGGGTTAATTGAGGAAAGCCAACGCGTTTTTAAAATGCTGCCTAAAATAAAACCGGCGACATTTAGTGGTAAGCCAACATATTCAAAATACACTATAAGAATTGCCATTCCGCTACAGGAACAGAATCTTATAATTAATGAAACAAATTCAAAAACCCCTGATTTTGTAAAGGACAAAAATAAAGAGCTGACGGAATTTGACAGTATCATATCTAAAAAATATAATGGTGCTGTATACAAAAGCCAGTTGAATATCCCTTTTTCGCATAGTGTATATGCACAGTTCGATGAGGAACTCAACCAACTAGGAAGTAATAATCATACGGCTTCCAAGCCTCTTACCTATGCTGAGGTTTCTAAATATTATGATATGGCAGCAGAAAATCAAAAAAAATCAGCCAATAAAAGCGGTTGGTGGGGCAGAAAATTGCTCGATGAAAATATGGTAGCCATTCAGGGAGATAATTATTGGTTTACATTAAATCCTATCGCTGACCTACGATTAGGAAAAAGTAATGGCGAGGCCTCTGTGAACACTTATCAAAACACCAGGGCCATTCAATTTCAGGGAGGTTTGGGCGAGCAGCTGGTTTTTACCACAACCGTTTTTGAAAGCCAGGGCAGGTTCCCGGGATATTTCACAAGATATGCTACTTCTATTAAACCTGCCGGTGGAAACCCGGGAATCGTACCGGGAATCGGAATAGGAAAAGAATTCAAAACAGGTGGTTTTGATTTTCCTTCTGCGGAAGCCAATATAACCTATACACCAAGCCAATTTATTAACTTACAATTGGGGTATTCCAGAAATTTCCTGGGAGATGGTTACCGTTCACTGCTTTTAGGAGATGCGGCAAGCCCTTATCCATTCTTTAAAATGAATACGTCTTTCTGGAAAATAAAATACACCAATACTTATATGTGGCTCAAGGATGTGCGTCCGGAAGTAACACTGGAAAGAACGTATGCCACAAAATTTATGGCCAATCATTATTTGAGTTGGAATGTTACCAAAAAATTTAACCTTGGTTTATTTGAATCTGTAATATGGACCAATACAAATGACAGAGGTTTCGATATGAGTTTTGTAAACCCGATTATATTTTATCGATCTGTAGAATTTACTTCTTCTTCGCGAAGCGGTAATGCCGTTCTGGGGCTTACAGGAAAATACAAATGGAACAACCAGATTAATTTTTACGGACAATTTATTTTAGATGAGTTTTCTTTAAGTGACATTAAAGCACAAAATAAAAGCTGGAAAAATAAGTATGGTTACCAACTAGGGGCTAAATACTATAATGCATTTAATGTAGAAAATTTATTATTTCAAATTGAGTACAACAGGGTGAGGCCTTACGTTTATTCCCATAGCGAACCTATAACAAATTACGGGCATAATAATCAGAGTTTAGGGCATCCGTGGGGAAGTAATTTTAGTGAACTTATTGCGATTGCCCGATATAATAAAGGACGCTATTTTGCCGATGCTAAAATTACATACGGTACCAGAGGTTTTGATTTTGATACGCCGGATAATAACCTGAATTATGGTGGTAATATTTATAAAGACTATGATGAGAGCCGCCCCTTTAACACAGGAGTAACCATAGGGCAGGGCAATAAAACAAAAATCATAATAGGCGATGTACAGGTAGGGTACCTGGTAAATCCTGCAACCAATTTAAAATTATTTGGTAGTTTCGTGTACAGGAACTTTAAGCCAACTACTGAAACAGTGAATGTATTCAAAGAAACAACTACATGGTTTTCTATAGGACTTAGAACAGATATATTTAATTTTTACTTTGATTATTAATTTAATCTTTTTAGGTTTAATTCTTCGAAGCTCTGCTTCGATTTTTTTGCCACAGATTAAGAGATTAGAAAATGATTTTAGAAAATTTGTGAATTTGCGGTTATTATTTTATTAATACCTTTGGGGCTCTGCCCTGAGGTAGTTTATTAAAATCCATTGCTGTTGGATTACATTTATTATTAAAGTGCTCTGTTACTACAATAAAAGTTTAACGGTTACTGGTAAAAATTTCTAAAATTCAGGGTTAAGAATCCATAATGTAATTCGTATCTTTGCGCCACATTTCAAATTCCAAATGAAAACAGCATTGAGTGCTATAGAGAAGACTTTTTCACTAAAATCCATTTTTACGGATTTCAAAGAAATTACAAAAGCAGGTTTAGCTGTAAGTGTACTTTTTTCATCTGTTGCGGGATATTTACTAGGTTTTGACAACAATAATCCTTTTCAGTGGAAAGTATTGATTTTACTTATAATTGGCGGTTATTGTATGGTAGGTGCTTCTAATGCATTCAATCAGATTATTGAAAAAGACCTTGATATTTTAATGGACAGGACTAAAAACCGTCCCGTTCCTTCAGGAAGGATGTCTGTTACTACTGCCTTTATTATTGCTTGTATACTTACTGTTGCGGGATTAGGGATCCTTTACTTTATTAATCCAAAAACAGCCATGTTTGGGGCAGTGTCAATTTTTCTGTATACAAGTCTTTATACTCCTTTAAAAACAGTAACACCACTGGCAGTGTTTGTAGGGGCGATTCCGGGGGCTATACCTTTTATGCTGGGATGGGTGGCAGCAACAAACCATTTTGGTATTGAAGCAGGGACATTATTTCTAATACAGTTTTTATGGCAGTTCCCTCATTTCTGGTCCATAGGCTGGTTTTTATATGAAGACTATCAAAAAGCAGGCTTCTTTATGTTACCGACAGGTAAAAGGGACAGGGCAACAGCATTACAAACAATCCTCTATACTATTTGGTTATTAATTGCTTCATTACTGCCGGTCTTAGGCTACACAGGACAATTATTGATACAGCCGGTTACTGCGGTGGTTGTATTAATATTAGGGTTATGGATGTTGTATTATGCCGTAAAATTATATCAGGCACGTACGGCAAAGGCAGCAAAAAGATTAATGTTAGTCAGTGTTTCATACATTACATTATTACAATTGGTTTATATCATAGATAAATTTTTAAGATAATATGCAAAATATTTCAAAAGAGTATACAGAACAAAAGGCACGCTCGAGAAAATTGCTTTTGTGGTTTGCCATGATAAGTATGATAATGGTTTTTGCAGGACTCACAAGTGCTTATATTGTTAGTAAATCAAGACCAGACTGGAAAGCGTATGAAATGCCTTCCGCTTTTTTTATTAGTACGGTATTAATTATTATTAGCAGTTTTACTTTTCATTTTGCAAAGAAATCCATTCAGAATAATAACAGGAGTACTACAACTTTATTTTTATTAGCTACCTTAGTTCTGGGTATTTTGTTTGTTGTTTTTCAATTTGAAGGGTTTAGTGAATTAATAGGGTTAGGGTTAAACCCGACTGGGCCTACCAGTACAGTTACTGCTTCCTATCTGTATATATTTGTGGTGGTACACCTCGCCCACTTGTTTGGGGGATTACTATCGCTTTTAGTTGTAATTTATAATCATTTTAAACAAAAATACAATTCTGGTCAAACGCTTGGTATAGAGCTAAGTGCAATGTTTTGGCACTTTCTCGATTTTTTATGGCTGTACTTGTTTTTATTTTTATATTTCTTCAAATAAGGAAAAAAACGTAAATTTGGACACTCTTTAACGAATAAATTTTATGGAATCGACAGTTACTACTGCAAATAACGATGGTACAACCTGGGGAGGCGGAAACGAGCCGATGGGTGCAAGTTATGGTAAATTAATGATGTGGTTTTTTATCGTATCAGATGCTTTGACCTTCTCTGGATTTTTAGCGGCATACGCTTTTTCGAGGTTTAAATTTATTGAAACCTGGCCTATTGCCGATGAAGTTTTTACCCACTTTCCATTTATGCACGGTGTTGATGCCCCTATGTATTATGTTGCATTAATGACTTTTATCCTGATTTTTTCTTCGGTAACCATGGTACTTGCGGTTGACGCCGGACACCATTTACAAAAAAACAAAGTAGCATTTTATATGTTCCTGACCATCATTGGAGGTTTAATATTTGTGGGTTCGCAGGCATGGGAATGGAAAAATTTTATTAAAGGGGAATTTGGTGCAGTAGAAACAAAAGGCGGAAGCTTATTGCAATTCGTTAATAGTAAAGGAGAAAGAGTAGCCCTGGAAAAGTTTGCTGCTAATTTGCCACAGCAAAGAGAGCGCCTCGAAAGAAGTAAAGGGCGCTGGTTTATGGAAGAAACTGCATTGCCAAATTATACTATACAAGAAGTCCAGGCCGGTTTCAAATCTCATCCTGACCTTTTGGTAAGAACAGAGGTAACTTATGAAGGAGATGCTAAAACATTAAAAGATCCGAAAATAAACCACGATTTAAGTAAAGTAAAATCAAAAACAGTTTTAACAAGAGCAGAGTCTGAAGCCAGGCTGGCCAATGGTATTTTTGTTGTTGAAGGGGCTAACCTGCATAGGAACGAATACGGAAACAGATTATTTGCAGACTTCTTTTTCTTCATTACAGGTTTTCACGGATTTCACGTATTCTCTGGGGTGATTATTAACATTATTATCTTTTTTAATGTTCTTTTAGGGACATATGAAAAAAGAAGAAGTTATGAAATGGTCGAAAAAGTAGGGTTGTACTGGCACTTTGTCGATTTGGTATGGGTTTTCGTATTTACAGTTTTTTATCTTGTTTAATCTTTCAAAAATTACAATCATGTCGCACGACCATGTATCTAACACAAGCAGAATCTGGAAGGTTTTTATAATCCTTTCCGTTATAACTATAGTCGAAGTATTTCTGGGTATTATTAAACCAGACTTTTTGTTTATGAACCAATTCTTTGGCATGAACTTATTAAACTGGATATTTTATGCTCTTACTATTGTTAAAGCGTATTATATTGTATGGGCATTTATGCATATGGAGGGCGAGAAAAGCAGCCTTAGGTGGGCAGTAGTGAGTTCAGTAATATTCCTTGTCGCTTATATGTTACTTATTCTTTTAGTGGAAGGGATTTACATCTTTCGTATTTTTAAGGATTCTACGATAAAATGGAATTTTTAACAGCATATTAATTTATAAAAGGTGCGCTTAGCGTACCTTTTTTTTATTTTTGTAATAGAGAAATGATTTAAACTTTTTCCGATTGGCTGCAAAATGGTCTTTCTGCCCTAAATTTCATCTTTTTTTTACTCCGTAGCCCAGCTATGCAGTGCAAAAAAACTAAAATTTAGAACAAAAATCTTCATTTTTCGCTTCAATCAAAAAAGTTTAAATCACTTCAGGTTAAATAATCTAAAATGAAAAAAAACTTTGTTCTTTTTGTTCTTTTTGTTCTTCCTATCGTTGCTTATCTTTTTTTTGCATCCGGAGTAAATAGTTTTACTACATTACCTACCCTTACTCCTAAAATTCCCGATCTGGGTAAATGGAAATCATTACGTAACGACACTGTAAAGCTTGATAAAAAAATTACGGTTTTAGGTTTTGGAGGCACGGCATTATTAAAGAACAGAGGGAATTATTTTAATTTAAATGAAAAAATTTACCAGCGTTACCACGAATTCAAAGATCTTCAATTTGTAATTATTTGCCCTTTGGGAACAGAAAATGACGCCCGGCATATTATAGATTCTTTTTCCAGGACTACTGATGTTTCGCAATGGAATTTTGTTTTTGCACCTGTAAACGAAATTGAAGAATTTTATAATAACCTTCAATTAAAGCGCGATAAACTTGGTCCTGATTTTGGGACCGCAAATGTTTATATCGTAGATAAAGACAGAAACTTAAGAGGGCGAAAAATAGATAACGAAAAAGAGTATAAAGAAGGTTATAGTACTTTTCACGTATCGGAATTAAGCAATGAGATGCTTGATGATTTTAAAATTGTCTTGTATGAATACCGTGCTGCATTAAAGAAAAATAATAATGCTGAAAAAAGAATTTAATTTTAAAAAATGAAAAAAAACAAATCGTATATCTGGATCTCATTCATCGTTTTAATTTTTGGTATTTATGCCGTTCCTAAAATTATTAAGAGGATAAATAACGGTACTGTAGTAAATAATGACCGATTAGACAATCCTAATCTTAGTGGGCCTAAATCAAAAGCAGATTTGGTTATAGTAGGCCCGGTAAAGGATTTTAGCCTGATAAACCAGAATAGTTTAAAAATTACTAATACTTATTTGTTAGGCAAAGTATATGTAGTAGAATTTTTCTTTACGAAATGTCCCACTATATGCCCTATAATGAACCGAAACATGGTAAAAATCCAAAGTGAATTTGGCAATAATCCAAACTTCGGAATTGTTTCCATTACGATAGACCCGGAACACGATACTCCCGAAGTTTTAAAAGAACATGCAAAAGCATTACAGGTTACTTCTTCAAACTGGCATTTTTTAACAGGGGATAAAAATTATATTATGGACCTTTCCAATAAAGGGTTTAATTTATATGCTGCTCAAAACCCAAAGATTCAGGGAGGGTTTGAACATTCTGGGCTCTTTGCTTTAATAGATAAAAAAGGGAATGTCCGGGCACGTAAAGATAATTTTGGCAATGTGATCGTATATTATGATGGAATACAGGAAGAAGGCATTGCTATGCTTAAAAATGATATTAAACTTTTACTCGAAGAATAATTATGAAAGATAGTGCATCAGTACATAAAAAATATAATATATGGATTGTGATTTTATCTGTTGCCATTCCTTTGGTAGTAGTACTGTTATTTAATGTCCAGCTTAAAGATTTAGGATATGATGTGGAGCCATTACAGTTTCTGCCGCCTATTTATGCAACAATAAATGGTATCACTGCAGTTGTATTGATTAGTGCTGTTATAGCCATAAAAAACGGAAGGCGTAGGCTTCATGAAAACCTTATGAAATCGGCTATCATATGTTCCGTTTTATTTCTGACAATGTACGTAGCATATCATATGACTTCTTCCCCTACTACTTTTGGGGATAGTAACCATAACGGTATTCTGGAAGACATAGAAAAGACAAAAGCTGGATCGTTACGATTACTATATATAATTATTTTGTTAAGCCATATTGCGCTTTCTGTAGTTATTATCCCTCTCGTTTTAATTACCTATGTCCGTGCATTAGCAGAACAATTTTACCGGCATAAAAAAATAGCACGGATAACATTTCCAATCTGGCTTTATGTAGCCGTTACCGGAGTTGTAGTCTATTTAATGATATCACCTTACTACGCTTAAATTAAGAATAAAAAAATGAAAAAAGGTGTTTTTGTTGTTTGTCTTCTTTTATTCCATTTTCTATCACATGCCCAATGTGCCATGTGCCGCGCTGTTCTTGAAACAGAAGAAGGCGGTGTAAAAGCGGAAGCCATAAACGATGGCATAGTCTATCTGATGGCTTTTCCCTACTTGCTGGTCGGAATTTTAGGCTATATTATTTATAGGGTTTACAATAAGAAAAAGGTATAGCTAAAAAGTGGATAAGGATCCCGAAAATGCACAGTTTTTTTAATTCAATGAATTATCAGGAGCACAAAATCTATTATTTCCACAGCTTTTGTCCCGCTTTACGCTCTATCTGCGCAAAAAAGCGCAGGATGCCGCTACAATCGGGGCTACCAAAAAAAAATTCGTTTTTTAAGGAACACGGGAACAGTGGTGTGCCGGTATAACTTTAAAAAAACAGGCAGGCACTTAATACATTCCCCTATGGCTTTGCGTCTTAACGCCTTTGCGAGAAATTAAAACACAATGAATAAATCAGTATAAAATATGCTGTAATAACAGTGATTAATGATATCATTTTTTCTGCGAAACGGGTAAAGTTTGCTTGAAAGTGAGACCTTCTTTTCCCGGGTTTCAAAGACAACAAAAATCTAAAGACTAACGCATAACCAGAATTATGATATTTATTTTAATTCAGCTATATAATAGTATCAACATTACTTCAATCCGTCTATAGTAATATTCATTTTGGCATTAATCAATAAAAAAGCGACAATGGCTTTATTGGTCAATTGTATCTTCTGGAACTCAATATCTGCCACACGTCCATTAGTAACTACACCGGGCATAGGAGAATAATTGGTCACATACTTTAGGATATTCTGTTTTCCTTCATCAAGATTAGGCTTTATAGAATAGCGACAGGTTTCCTGTAATTTTTTAAGTATATATCCGGAAGCGAGCCAGCTGGCTGTTTTAATGAGTTTGTTTTTAGTATCGATGGCATAATCCAGTTGGTCAAAATAGATTTCTTTTGTGCTATCGTTATATTGTGGCATACCATATAAATAAATAGTACCATTAAGGCTTCCCATTAAATCAAGCGCTATAACCATTTTTCCTTTTTTATGCCATAAGTTTACATTTTTAACGGTTACTTTTTTAGTGCCGGACCCAAACTCTTTGTTTAAAAAATTTTTTGTCATTATCCTCGAAGCATCTTCATAAGTAGAGACAGCAATGATGTTGGCCATAATTTCATCAGGCATTTTAGTAACTGCTTTTAAAGTAATTTTACTGCTGTCAAACACTTTTTTAGGTTCCGAACCAATTAATGTTTCCATGATGCACTTTAAACCCATCTGAAATGATATGGTTTCTTTTTTAAGTTGTGCATCAGTAGTATATAATTCCATAGGAACTATTCTGAGCCAGGTTTCATATTCAGGGTTTAATAGGATCGGGTTGCATATCTTTTCTAAAGCTTCTAGAACATTAGGCTTAAAATCCATAGATTTCTCGACGTTTTCATCAATCTTTTTTTCAATTTTTGATTTAAAAAGGCTAATAGCAGGTTTGACCAAATACGTAACCGGAACACTTTTTCCTGCTATAACAATACTTGGGCTTTCATTCCACTCAAGCGATGCTAAAGAAGTTACTGTTTTTAATTTCCAGTTAGTTAATCCTACTTCACTGGTGAGGTATATTTTTCCGTTTAAATTTATCTCACGGGTATCATATAATGCAACGCCGAGTTTTTCAATACCATACCTGTACATAATTTGTGCTTTTAAAGGCAGAACAGTTTGTATTTTATTATTCTCGTTTACAAGTGTAATAGGAGCCAGTTTCCAAACCTTGACCATATAATCGTCATCTTCAATTTTATTGTCTTCATAAATTAAGCCATTAAGGTTCTTATTGACCAGATTTTCTATATCTTTTAATTTAATTGTTACCGGCAGGTTAATAAAAGAGGTTGTTGGCTCATACTGTAAGGGTACCGCATTATCCGGTTCAGGTTGTAAAGCTGCTATTTTAGTAGTTGTAGAACAACCACAACTTATAAGGAAAAGTACAAACAGAAAGAAATAATTTTTTAGCATATGAGATAGGATTTAGCTGCCGTAAAAATAATAGTATGTGTTTTTTATAGTGTTTCTGTAACAGAAATATCTTATGAGCGTCTAAAGTATTAAATCTTTTTTATAAATAATATTAATTAAAAAGAATAAATTTGTGCAACCTAAATAGGTCCAAATACCAACAACAAATATGAAGAACAAAAACATCTATTTATTAAGGTTGTTACTTCTGTTTTTTAGTTATACAGCTGTTCAGGGCCAAACTAAAAAATGGACTCTTAAAGAATGTGTAGGTTATGCAATTGCCAATAATATTTCAGTTAAGCAGGCAGATTTAGATATTCAGGATGTAAATATTGATAAAAGGGCGGCTATCGGGAATTTCCTACCCACTGTAAATGCAAATGCTTCTCATTCCTGGAACATAGGTTTAAACCAAAACATCACTACAGGACTACTTGAAAACCAGACTTCGCAGTTTACTTCAGGAAGTTTAAATGTAAATATTACCATCTATAACGGGCTTCAGAACCAAAACCGTTTACGCAGGTCAAAACTTTCTATGATTGCGGCTCAATACCGGTCAACAAAGATAAGAGATGATATATCACTTAATGTAGCGAATGCTTTTTTGCAGATCCTTTTTAACAAAGAGAACTTAAAAGTACAACAAGAGCAGGAAATAAATAACCAGAAACAAATGGAACGTACCAGGCAATTAGTGGAGGCCGGCTCAGTACCAAGAGGGGATTTGTTAGATATTCAGGCTACAGTAGCAGGCAGTAGACAGGCAGTAGTTACAGCAGAAAACACATTGCTCATTTCAAAATTAAGTTTAGCACAACTGCTACAATTAAAAGATTTTGAAACCTTTGATATTGATGATCAGGGATATAATGTTGAAGATACTACGATGTTAGAACCGCCTTCCTCCATTTTAGAAAAAGCAAGGCAACAAAGGGTAGAGCTTAAAATAGCAAAAATAAATTTAGAAATAGCGGAAAGAGATATAAAAATAGCAAAAGGGGGATACCAGCCAAGCCTACAGGGTTTTTATAGCTTTAGCTCAAGGGTGGCCTATTCTGACAGGATTATTGGAGTTGCACCGGATGCTAACAATCCATTCTCTGTGATAGGCCAGGTACAAGGTACAGGAGAAAGTGTAATAGGCCCAAATCTTTCTCCAGTATTACGAAACCCTGCGTCATTTTTTGACCAGTTTAGCGACAATAAAGGCCAAAGCTTTGGGGTACAGTTAACTATTCCCATACTTAATGGGTTTTCAGTAAGGAACGCAGTAGAACGATCTAAAGTAAGCTATGAACGATCCAGAATTGCTTCACAACAAGCCGAGCTGGATTTGGAACGTAATGTGTATACCGCAATTACTGATGCCAGAGGTGCCCTGAATGCCTATGAAGCGGCAGTTGCTGCAGCAGAAGCAAGAACGGAAGCCTTTAATTATGCCAGAGAAAGATTTGCGGTAGGATTGATGAATGCTTTTGATTTAAGCCAGGCGCAGACACTTTACGTTAACTCGCAATCTGACGTCATCAGGACAAAATACGAATATATCTTTAGGGTTAAAGTAGTAAATTTTTATTCCGGAATACCAATCATTCAAAATTAAAAACCATGTCAAAAAAATCGATTTATATATTTTTAGGAATAGCAACTGTAGTAATTATAACATTATTGGTTTTATCAAAATCAGGTGTTATCGGCAAGAAGAATAAAGGCAAAGAAGTAGAAATTGCTAGTGTAAAGCAAATTACAATTGTAGAGACCGTTTCGGCTACAGGTAAAGTACAACCCGAAGTTGAAGTGAAGATATCTTCTGAAGTTTCAGGAGAAATTATTGCCTTACCGGTAAAAGAGGGCCAGGTAGTTAAAAAAGGGGATTTACTGGTAAAAATAAACCCCGATTTATATACCTCCGGTTATAGGAGAACAGTAGCAGGTTTATCTCAGACCAAAGCAGGACTGGGCCAGGCTGATGCCCAGTTTAAAGAAGCAAAAGCGAGTTATGAAAGAAGTAAAACATTATTTGAAAAAGGGATTATTTCGAGATCTGAATGGGATAGAAGTGTATCTGCTTTTGAAGTAGCTAAAGCGGCTAAAGAATCTGCTTATTATAACGTTCAGAGTGCTTCTGCAACTGTTGTTGAAGCAAAAGATAATTTGGGGCGTACCACCATTTATGCTCCTGCATCAGGAACTATTTCGTCATTGGCGGTAGAACTTGGAGAAAGGGTTTTAGGGACACAGCAAATGACCGGGACCGAGATTTTACGTGTAGCTAATCTCGATAATATGGAAGTAGAAGTAGATGTTAATGAAAATGATATTGTAAAGATAAATGTAGGTGATTCTGCCAATATAGAAGTAGATGCCTATTTAAAAAAGCAATTTAAAGGTATAGTTACGAGTATTTCCAATTCTGCCAATACCGCATTAACAGCAGACCAGGTAACCAATTTTAAAGTTAAAGTTCATATTCTAAAAGAATCTTATAAAGATTTAATAGAAGGTAAGCCATCCAGCTTCTCTCCGTTCAGGCCTGGAATGACTGCAACAGTCGATATTATGACGAAGAGAAAGGAAAATGTATTAGCAGTCCCTATTAGTGCCGTTGTTGTGAAATCGGATACTTCATCTGTTAAAAAACCTGATCCATCTAAAGATAAAGAGGACAAGGAGAACAACAATGACAATAAAGCTGTAGCAAAAAATGATAAAAAATTCGAATGTGTTTTTGTAAAAGTAGGGGATGTGGCAAAAATCAGGGTTATAACAACAGGCATACAGGATGATACTAATATTGAAGTGACTTCCGGCCTTAAAAAAGGAGATGTTGTCATTGTAGGGCCTTATGCTACTGTAACTAAGGATCTAAATCCGGGAGACCCTGTATTTGTACCGGAAGATGAAAAGAAGAAGAAATAGTGCTGTTGAAATAACAATTTAATACATCGCTATTGTCGTCTTATATACTAAATATTGAAACAGCTACTAAAAACTGCTCCGTTGCCCTGGCAAAGAATGGAGAGGTAATATCTTTTAGAGAAAAAGCAGGCGCAGGATATTCTCATGCAGAATTATTACATGTTTATATAGAAGACACACTGGCTGTTGCCGGAATACATTTTAAAGACCTGTCTGCTATTGCTGTTAGCAAAGGGCCCGGTTCCTATACGGGTTTACGAATCGGGGTTTCAGCGGCCAAAGGTTTGTGTTTCGCCTTAGATATACCATTAATTGCTGTAGATACTTTACAATCCCTGGCAAAACAGGTAAAAACAGATGCCGGCATAATCGTTCCTATGCTGGATGCCAGAAGGATGGAAGTTTATAGTGCGGTTTATGACCATCATTTTAATATAATCAGGGAAGTAAAAGCAGAGATTATTAATGAAAACTCTTTTTCTGAATTTATTTCATCACCCGTTTATTTTGTGGGAGATGCCAATCATAAAGTTAGTACATTACTAGAAAAAGACAACTTTATATATCTTGATGATGTACTATTTCCTTCTGCTAAAGAAATGTGTGCGGCCAGTTATTTATATTATATATCCGGTACTACTGTAGATGTTGCCCAATTTGAACCCTATTATTTAAAAGATTTTTTAATGAACAGCTAAAAATCTTTGTAAAATACATCAAACTGATGCTTTAAAATTTCATTTAATACTCTGGTATCGGAATTGCTATAAAAAATATTTTTAGGTAGTATGGAATTGCTTAATCCTACCTTTTCTTTTAAAATATATTCCGTTTGTTGTGCTACAGCATTCCCTGAATCAATAATTTTTATCGATTCGGGAAGTATTTTCTGGATCATAGGTATAAGATAGGGGTAATGGCTACATCCCAATACGAGATAATCCATATTGGCTTCAATCATCGGAGTAAGATAAGTAAGCAATAGCTCTTCCATTTCTTTTGAGTTAAGGTCACCGTTTTCTATTAACGGTACCAAACCATGGCCCACTTGTTCAATAATTTTTACATTTTTATACTGTAATACTGCATTATAAAATAATTCACTCGTAAGAGTACCCTGAGTAGCTAAAACACCTATTACCTGTGTTGCAGAATGAGTGGCGGCAGGTTTAATAGCAGGTTCAATCCCTATAAAAGGCACTGCATATTTTTGTCTTAATTCCTTTATTGCATTTGTAGTGGCGGTGTTGCAGGCAACAACTATTATTTTGGCATTAAACTCTAATAATAGTTCCGTATTTTTTATGCTTAATGCTATTATTTCCTCTTTTGATCTCTGGCCGTACGGTGCGTTTCTACTATCTGCTAAATAAATGGTATTTTCATTAGGAAGCAATTCATGTATGGCCTGCCATATTGATGTGCCACCAATACCGGAATCGAACAGGCCGATAGGATTATTATTCATAAAAACAAATATAAAAAAAAACTGCTCTATTATTACATAGAACAGTTTTGATAAATTACATTATGAGATTGTGAATTAGAATCCTAATTCTTTTCTTACGTCAGCAGTTAAGTTAGGACCTTCTGCTAAAAGTAAAGCGGCTGAATCATAAACATATTGGAAACCTTTTGCTTTTCCTACTTTTTGAATAGCTGCTTTTAATTTTACCTGAATTGGTTTTAGTAAATCAGCTTCTTTTGTAGCAAGGTCTTTTTGTGCAGACTGTCCGAATTCCTGAATCCTTCTCTCCAGGTCCTGAACTTCTTTTTGACGCTCTTCATTTACCTTTGGAGTAGCAGTTTCAGCTTCAGCGGCATATTTTTTAATTTTTGCCTGATATTCGTCGCCCATTACTTTGTATTCTGACTGGTAATTTTCTCCTATTTTTTGAAGTTGTTTTTGTGCTTCAAGCATAGCAGGCATTTTAGTCATTATTTCATTTATATCTATATGCGCAATTTTAGATTGGGCCATAGCAACTTCATTTACTCCTAAGAATAGAATGGCTGCAATTAATAATGTTTTAAGATTTTTCATCATTTTTAAGTTAAGTGTTAAGTAATTAATTATTGTTTTTATTCTGTTTTTGTTTTCTCTTCTCTGGCTTTTCTGGCAGCTTCTCTTTCTGCAGCAATCCTTGCCTTTTTTTCTTCTAATGCTTTTCTGCGTTCCGCTAATTTGGCCGCATTTGCTTCTTTAGCAGCTTGTCTCGCTAATTCTTTATCTGTTTGAGCATTTTCATTTTCTCCAGCATTAACATTGTCTTTTGGAGCTGGAGGTGCTCCGGTAGTAGTTGACGGTTCAGTAGCTGTTTTTGTTGGCTTCGTTCCCTGCTGTTTCGATTTCCTTTCTTCTTCTAATCTTTCTCTTCTTGCCGTTGCTTCATTTTTCCTGTCTTCAAGTAATTTAGCCCTGGCCGCTCTTTTTTCTTCGAGTTGCTTTCTCCTATCATTCAAAACCGGGTTTTCATCTGCAAGATCGTCATTATATTCTTTCTTCTCCTGTTGTTCTAACTGCTTTTTAGAAAGTTGTTCCCTTTTTGCAGAAGAAGTAATCCTGCGGATGACCTGATCACTGATATCATATCTTTTAGCAGCAAACAATATAGTTAAATCCGAAGATTTATCAAATATAAAATCATATTTCCGTATATCAGCTAAATCCTGTACCGCTGTAAAAACCTGGTCTTGTACCGGTTTTACCAGTATTGATTTTTGTATGGCCAAATCTCCTGCCGGACCAAACCTTTTTTGCTGATAATCCAGCAATTCTGTTTCTGACAAGGTAATAGCGTCTTGTCTTTCTTCAATAAGCTCTTTTGTTAACAAAGCCCTTTCTGTTTTTAACGCCTCTTTTGCTTTATTAATTTCCCCTTTTTTTAATTCTATTTCCTGCTTCCATTTTTGTGCTTTTGCTTCTAATTGGTTTTGTGCTTCAGCATAATCAGGAACGTTTTGTAAAATATATTCCATATCGATGTAGCCAATGCGCACTGATTTTCCAGCCTGTGCCACTACATTAAGATGTATAAAAGAAATCAAAAATACTATTAAAAAATGTTTTTTCATATATACTTTATTTGATTAGAAAATATCATGCCAGATTAAAACTGTTGCCCGATAATAAAATGGGTTTCCCATCCGTTTTTCTGAGTCTGGCCAGGAATCGCATCAAAACCATGCCCAAAGTCAATTCCCAGTAATCCAAATGCCGGCATAAATACTCTTAATCCTAAACCAGCCGAACGTTGCACCGCAAAGGGGTTATAATTTCTAAAACTATTATAACCGGCACCTGCTTCAATAAAGGTTAACGCATATATGGATGCTGATTGTTTAAGGGTTATCGGATAACGCAATTCTAGTGAAAATTTATTATAAATAAGGGCCCCATCTTGTGTCGTTAATGATTGATTTGGATATCCTCTTAATTGTATTACTTCTCTTCCGTCAAGGGCAAAATTGGCCAGGCCATCGCCGCCCAGGAAGAACCTTTCGAAAGGTACATTACCTCTTTCAGCATTATAATTTCCTAAATATCCAAATTCAGCAAGTGAACGTAAAACGAGTTTTCCAACTATTTTAGTATATACATCTCCTTTAAGTTTTATTTTATAATATTCTAAAAATTTAAATTTTTCCTGATCTACTTTAGACCGGTCAGCTGAGGCATCAGCATAATTATTTACAACGGTGTATTGCCCGTTTTCATTTACTTTTATAAAATCCCCTTCATTAGCTACCCTTGGGCTTTCCGGTGCCACGCTTAATCCTAATGATGCAGCATATCGTAGTTTATTTTCTTCTTTTTCTCCGAGTTTCCCATAATCTACCCCATTAATTAAAGAATAAGGCGGTGTGATTTTAGCAGAAATACTAAATTCTGATCCGTAAGTCGGGAATATCGGGTTTACCCCTTTATTGTTTCTGGTCAGGCCAATATTATATGCAAAGTTTCTAGATGCTCCGTTTCCGAATGTAAATAACCCGGTATTATAATTATTTAAATCATAATATTGAAAGCTTAATGCCTGTGATAGATAGAAGAAATCATCTGGAACTTTCAACTGTTTGGTTAAACCTACAGATAGAGAGATGATATTAAAACTTTTGCTCCTGTCAACACCACCCCTAAAATCATTTAGAAATTGTTTGCTGTATGAAAACGATGTATTAAAACTTACCGGTTTTTTTCCGCCAAACCAAGGTTCTGAAAAAGATAAACTGTACGTCTGGAAAAAAGAACTTGCCTGCAGCCTTAGTGCCACATTTTGTCCATCGCCCATAGGTAATGGCTTGTAAGCCTCTTTATTAAATAAGTTCCTCATGGAGAAATTATTAAATGATAATCCCAAAGTACCTATAAAACCACCACCGCCATAACCGCCTTGTAATTCAATCTGGCTCGATCCTTTTTCGGTAACGTTATATTCAATATCAACTGTTCCTGCGCCTGCATCTACATTTTTAAATTTTGGGTCGATGGTTTCAGCATCAAAAAAGTTTAATGCCCCTATCTCCCGTACCGTCCTTACTACATCTTCTTTACTGTATTTCTGGCCCGGCCTTGTCCTTAAAATCCGGTATACTACATGGTCGTTGGTTTTATCATTGCCCACAACAGAGATTTTATTAAAGTAGGCGAGTGGGCCTTCCATAATCCTGATTTCAAAATCGATGGTGTCATTTGCCGTTCTTGTTTCTACAATATTTATATTAGAAAACAGATACCCGTTATTTTGATAGAGATTAGTAATGTCTTCACCATCAGGCTTGGTTTTGTCGGCAATTCTTTTTTCTAATAGTACCCCATTATATACATCGCCTTTTTTAACGCCTAAAAGACGTCCGAGGCCTTGGTCAGTATAAATAGTATTCCCTAGGAATTTAATGTCACCGAAATAATATTTATTACCTTCTTCAAGATTAATTTTTATGGCAATAGTATTGGCTTCTTTATTATAGATAACTGAATCAGAAACAATCCTTGCATCACGATACCCTCTCTCTTTATATTTGGATACAATGGATTCTAAATCCTCTTTATACTTGTCTTTTATAAACTTTGAAGCTTTAAAAATACGAAAAGGGTTCTTCTCTTTTGTATTCTTCATGGTCTTATGAAGTTTTTTATCAGACATTTTTGTGTTGCCTTCAAAAACAATTTCTTTGACCTTGACTTTACTGCCTTTATCAATAGTAACGACCATTTTTACTTCATTAGTTGCAGAAGTATCGGCTATGGTATTAATGTTTACCTTAGTATTATAATACCCGTCTTTCTTATATTTGTTTTCTATATAGTTCCTTGTGGTCGTAATCAGGTTTTCATTAACGATTTTTCCTTTCTTTAAGTCATTATCTTTTATTAAACCTTCCGCTTTAGATTTTTTAACCCCAACTATTTTTACATCGCTTAGCTTGGGCAGCTCATTGATGTTTAGTTCTAAAAATATGCTATCTCCTTCAATTTTATTGGTATAAAAATCAATATCACTAAAGAGTCCTAACTTTCCCAGCTTTCTGATAGCGCTGCTTATTTCTTCTCCGGGAACAGTTATTTCCTGTCCCTTTTCCAGTCCGGCAAATGTGATGATGGTTTGCTGGTTATAACTTACTTTACCGGTTACAAGAATATCAGCTATAATATATTTTTTTCCCTGATCGAATGGAACTTTTTCCTGGCCTTTTGCTTGAAAAATACTTCCGAAAAATAGTATCGTAAGGAATAATTGTATGCTTTTGTTTAACACTAAAAAATTATTTAATTTGTTCACTTGTTTTTCCGAATCTCCGTTCTCTTTTTTGATAACTGATAATAGCCTCATATAAATCTTGCGCTGTAAAGTCAGGCCATAGTACATTAGTAAAGTAAAGTTCTGCGTATGCGATCTGCCATAAAAGGAAATTACTTATCCTGTGCTCACCGCTGGTCCTTATCAGTAAATCGACATCTGGTAAATTTTGCGTGTAAAGATGCTCATTAATAATTGATTCGTCAATAGCGTCTATTGAAATTATATTATTTTTAACTTTACTACTTATATTCTTTATAGCGTGAATAAGTTCTTCCCTTGATCCATAGCTTAAGGCAAGTGTCAGGGTCATCCTGGAGTTGTTTCTTGTTTTGTCAATTACTTCTAAAAGTTCTTTTTGGGCAGATTTAGGTAATTTATCAATAGTTCCTATACTGTTTAACCGTATATTATTATCAATTAATGTGGGGAGCTCTTTTTTAAGTGTATTAATCAGGATCTTCATTAATGTATTTACTTCAAACTTTGGCCTGTTCCAGTTCTCTGTAGAAAAAGCATACAGGGTCAGGTTTTCGATACCCATCTTTGCACAGGCTTCTACTACTGTTTTTACGGATTTGGTTCCATTTTCATGTCCATAAGCCCGCATCAGGCCCTGATTTTTTGCCCATCGGCCATTACCATCCATAATAATGGCCAGATGTCGTGGTAAGTTATCTTTATTTATGCTGTCTGGTAAATTCATTTCTTAGTCGGCGCAGTAACATGGCTTTCTGCCAAAAGTATAGGTTAAGGTAAATCCTGTAAAAGCATACCAGTCATTACTGTTTGTATTTCCAAATTTATACATCTCAAATTTATCATTTTCAGGTAAACTTCCGTCTATGTCGTCAATGAATGTGTATCGTACTCCTGCTTCCAGCCCCAAAATAAAATGCGGGGTGATATTTGTTTTTACCCCCAGCACCATTGGGATTGCCAAAGCATTATTTTTTTTATCAATCTTTGTTGCTCCAGCTGTGACATATTGCGAGTCATACCTAAAGTAAGTTAATCCACCAAAAACATAAGGTGTGATCCTTTGCCCGAATTCATGCAAGTCGAAATTGAAAAAATTAAATTCAAGCCCTAAAGATACTTCTTTTATTGAATTTTCAAAGTCATAACCCCGCTGCTTTCTGCCCGGCACTTTTGATTTGGCGTCCTGTGCTGTAATTTTAGATTGTGTATACGAAAATCTCCAGGAATGATAAGGGCTTTTATTCCATTTGTACAATAATCCATAGGCAAATTCATTAGGGTTAATGTAATTCGTTTTTCCAACATCCCCAATAAAGTTACTTCCGCCGGCAAACACTCCTACTTCATGAATCTGAGCGTTCATAAAAGAAAATATAGAAAGAAGCATTACTGTTAAAGAAACTCTATTCATATTTTAAAAATAGCGTGCAAATATAATAATTCTGATAACTAATCAGCTTATATTATACTAAATGTATATATTTTTATACAAAGATGTTTTCTGCGATTAGGAATTAGTGAGACAATTATAAAACGGGAATAAACCGTCATTCGTATAGGAGAAGTAAAAAAGGGTAATTAATTTCTTTTGTCTTCGCCCCAGAGTAATTTTTTTCGTATTTTTTTCAAAAATGTTTCTCCTGGTATCTCTACCATATTAATTTGAAAAGAAGTTTTCTTTATAGTCAGGATTGTTTCGTTTTTAACGGAAGCAATACGGGAATCTAATGATACCAGATATTGCTCTTCGCGTCCGGAAACTTTAAGTTTAATTTCCGTATTATCAGGAATGACCAAAGGCCGCGCATTAAGATTATGAGGCGCAATGGGAGTTATGACCAAACTTTTTACATCGGGTGTAAGGATAGGCCCGCCACAACTCATCGAGTATCCGGTAGAGCCTGTTGGTGTAGCAATAATAAGCCCGTCCGCCCAATAAGAATTAAGGTATTCCCCATTTAGGTATGTTTCTATGGTAATCATCGAAGTAGAATCTTTCCGGCTTACCGATATTTCGTTCATGGCAAAATTCAGGTCTTTAATACCGTCAGTAGCCGGGCTGCTTTTTACACTTAATAATGTTCTTTTAGATATCGTATAATTTTTATCCAATACAAATTTTAAAAACGCTTCAATGTTTTCTTTTTGTACCGATGCCAGAAAGCCTAGTCTTCCGGCATTAATCCCTAATATCGGAATCCCTGATTTACGCACCAATGTTGCTGCCCTCAAAATAGTACCATCGCCACCAATACTAATCATCATATCAAAACTGGCATCCAATTCCTTATAGGAGGCAAAAGTCTTATAGTCCTTTTTTATCAATTTTTTGTCGTAAAGCATGGCCAGGAAATCCGCTTCAATAACCATCTCTACATTATTCTGATTAAAAAAGACAAAAATATCCCTTATAATAGGTTCTGTACTGTTTTGGTAATACTGTCCGTAAATGGCAACTTTCATGCTTTACAATTTAATGAATTATTCAGGCTATTTAAGAGGTTTAAATCCAAAACACTATATATTAAGGTATTTGTCCAAATAATCAGAGCGGTCTTTTAAGCTATTAATATAACTATCTTCCTGATGCTGGGAAATAATTTCATAATCATAGCGTCTAAAAGTCTGTATAATCTCATTCATCCCGCCCAAGGCAATTTTAATGGTAATCTGGATCCTGTTACCACTAACATCGGAAATAAAACTACCTAAAATCCGGCCATTATTACTTTCAACAATCTGGACAATCTGTCCCATGGAATAGTTTAGCGTATCCTTTTCGACAATGATAATGCCTCCCGGTTCTTTAAGGAAAGGAGTTTCATTAAAAAACTTTACAATATCGGCCATTTCATAATAACCTATATAAGTATTTTCGTCATCCAGCACCGGGATAATGTTGCTGTGGTTCCTGGCAAATACTTCCATAACATCCAGCCAGATCATATTGGACCGTGCATAAAAACCTTCCAGTGTATAGCGGTAATCTTTAATTAGTTTTTCGGTATCAAAAGTTTCTACATCATCAGAAGCAATGCAGCCAATGTAAATGCTCTCCTCAACAACCGGGAAGTGGGAATAATGAAGGTCGGCAAAAAAATCCTGAACAGCCAGTACCGACTCATTACTGTCAATAGCCTTAAAATCATTATTGATGTAGTCCTTTATTTCTGTCATAACAAGCGGGAATATTTCATGCAAAATAATCAAAAATAGCACATAACACCTTGTTTAACTTTGTATTTTTGTTGTAAACTATTGTTAAAAGCATTTTCAAAAATAATTAAATGACAAAATTAAGCGTAAACATCAATAAAATAGCCACATTACGGAATGCCCGAGGCGGAAATGTCCCCGATCTGTTACAGGTGGCCAGAGACATTCAGCAATTTGGCGCACATGGGATTACTATTCACCCACGGCCGGACGAGCGCCACATCCGCTATCAGGATGCCCGTGACCTTAAACCCATTGTATATACAGAATACAATATTGAAGGTAATCCCGAAAAAGAATTTATTGACCTCGTCTTAGCTATACAACCCACACAGGTTACCCTTGTGCCCGATGCAGTCGATGCCATCACTTCCAATGCAGGATGGGATACCATTAAACACAAAGACTTTTTGACTGATATCGTTTCAGAATTTAAGCGCAACGGCATACGCACTTCCATATTTGTAGATCCCATACCCGAAATGATCAAAGGCGCAAAAACCATCGGCACCGACAGGATCGAACTGTATACCGAAGCCTTTGCCCATCAATATAGTTTAGGTAACAAAAAAGGTATCGAACCTTATACCACATCCGCTATTTTGGCCAATGAACTAGGGTTAGGCATCAATGCAGGGCACGACCTGAGTTTGGACAATATCCGGTTTTTTAAAGAAAACATTCCTAATTTACTGGAAGTTTCCATAGGCCATGCCCTCATTTCCGAAGCCATTTATCTAGGGCTTGACAATGTCGTTAATATGTATTTAAATAAATTGAAATAGTATTTGGGCGTGACCCAAGGGTCGTGCTATCCGCTACAATCTTTTTGTTCTTACAAGAAAGAACAAAAAGGATTTCCGCTACTATCACTCACGCGGTCGCCGTTGCATTTACAAATTATATATTTCTACTCATAATAATGAAGTAGATGAGATATTATATCCAACCACTTTACTTCCGTTTAAGCTATTTTGGCAAAGAAAACTTAACTTATTTTATTATCAACTTTACTAGGTAGGCATGTTACCTGTTACACTATGACAGCCAAGCTTAATAAATAAGTAATATGGAAAAGCATTATATGGTGAAAAGCAGAAACAATCAAACTAAGGCGTATTAATATTGAAACGTATTTTGTATGAATTTTTTCAGTAAATTTGAAGTAGCGTACTCTAAGCCGTTAAATTGACAAATTTAAAAGTTATGGGAACCTTAAATATATATGTAATTAAAAATCATAAATCATGGGAATAAATAAAAGTGCTAAGAACATAAATATTTATGTAAAAGGAAACTATACTATAAAAGCCGGGACCATTACCGAAATAGCAGACAAAATAACAATATCGGCAACAAATGGGAATTTAACATTAACCTCAAATAAAAAGATCATAATTGAAGGAAAAGAAGGTATTGTATTTGGGGAGCCAACATTTATAACACCAAAAAATGAAATCAATGAGAGTGAGTACAAATTAGAGAGTACTTATATCCATGACCATATTAAAAGCGTAGCGGCTGAAATGGTTACAAAATTTGATAGTGACAATACAGGTATCGTTTACACATTATACAAAGAAATTGCAAACGGAAAAGTTGTTAATCCGCCAATCATAGTTTCTAAACGTCCGTATACGAATGAGATTGCTTTTTATGACGAGCAAAATGAAAAAATTGTTGTTTGGGAACATTATTTAAAAAATATAGAGAAAGACAACGACAAAAAAATAAAATTAGCTGCGGGGCTCACAACATCTTATGGAAAATATATCGACACCATCCTAAAAGACCACATAAATCCCAAAGAGAATCTGGAAACATACGACTATGACCTTTTCAGGTTTGACGCTTTAGGTGATACTGTTGTAACTATTGCAAAATTAGAATCGCCGGATTATAATGGGAATTTAGAAATTAGTTTCCCTAAAGAAGAAAACGAAAAACAGGAGACAGAGTACTACAGGCAAAATAAAAATGCACGGGGAGGCCCGAATCCTGGGGATTTTGATAATTATGAAGATTCAGGTACTAGTGCCAGTGCCGGGCCTGGCGACCCGCCTTTAAATATAGGATTAAAATTTAGTTTTAGCCTTGGAGGTGGTTTTTCAGCAAGCCTGTATGCAGGGATTTCAAAAGAAATAGCAAGAGCAGGCGATTTACATGTAATGTCAAGTCTAAACGGCGCTTTAACTTATTATGGTAACGGTACCCCCGGCACCTCGCCATTAAGCCGACATTTATTAAATGCAACGCTTACGCCTGCCGTAACATTAGGATATAAAACAGGGAACGCACTTAATATGAACTTGTTTACAAGCTTTGCCGGTTCCGGGGTAAATAATCCTTATGAATATGCTTTTACTTTGGGTTCAACAGGGGTCTTAAGTTCAGGAAAAGTTACAAGTACTGTAGATAAAGACGGAAAAATAATGGTAGACAAAGATGGAAAAAGGATAAAAGACCAATACAATTCCCAAGATAACCCTAACCGGAATCAAATTATTGGTGGTACATCTATTAAAATAGGAAATTTTATGGTTTCCTCATATAACGATATTTATAAGCTTCCTTTATTTCTTGGTATGGATTCCGACCAATATTGGTCGGCAGGTGTAAATATGCAAGCCCGGTTAAATGACAAAGTAAGTATGGCTTATGCTTTCGATTTGTATTATGGTAAATCAAATAATAAAGGCCCGTACAATAGGGATAAAATAATCAACGGCCAAAACTATGACTACCAGCGATTATATGATGTGTTGTTAAACCGCGGGCAGGAAACTTTTTCTTTCACAGATGCCAATGGTAATTTACATATATCAACCAGATTTGGTTATGGGACATTCTGGCCAGCGAATAAAATGCACAATAACATTAAATTTCCAACTGTGCCAAAAGAACCGAAAATGCCAACTGAACCTTTGGACCAATCAAATGAAAAACTCAATAAAAAATATAAAGAAGATTTAATCGAGTATGAAAAAGAGTTAAAACTTTATAAAAGGAATAAAGAAGACTATGAAGCAAGTATACGTTTAAAACCTAACCCGACTTTTCATCATTTATTTGTTGTGTATGGTGAAGATTCAAAACAGCCTAAGCTGGAAAGGATAAACACTTATATGGATGCAAAGCCCCCAACAAAAACGTTATTACAGGAATTTTATGAATTAGATAAAATAAACTTAGATAAAATAAATAAGGACAAACTTAAAAACGAAAAAAAGGATGAAAAATAAAATAGTTTTACTTTTATTGGTATTATTGTTTATTAATTGTAGCAGTAAAAAACCAGATATAAATGATGAGTACCGTAGTTATCAGATCGCTAAAGGACTTGATCCAAGTGTAAAAAGACCCTTTCAACATTTTAAAGATTTTCTGGCTTATCAGGATTCTATCAAAAAACAAAACTTAATAAAGAGCCCATTTTTAAGGGTAAATAAAGTTTATACTTACTCAAGTGGTGCTTTCTTTACATTTAGCGTATTCTGCGATGAAGGTGAATTATATACTGCAAATATAGATACAGATAGCGAGTATTTGACTACCCCTGAAAATGGGATAATAAAATTAAAACGACCGATACGTTTATCTTCTTTTGCAGATTTTGAATTAACCAATGATATTTTAAAAGTGAGTATAAATTATAAAACCCCATTTAAGAGATGGGACGAAAATAAAACAGGCTACATTAAAAATGACACTCTTCACTTTACTGCAAGCTACATATCAAAAAAATATGAATACAAGAAAAAATGGTGGGCGAAGACCCATAAAACCGATTTTATAAATATCTACCAGCCCAACCTACGGGCAAATAAAATTAAAGATTCACAATCCGGGTTTGACGCTTTTATTATAACTGGTGAATTTAATGAAGTAGTTGACTAAGCAACAAACAACGTAAACTCGGAAATGAAAAATAAAATAGCTTTACTTTTATTGTTATTATTATTTATTAATTGTAGCAGTAACAAACCGGATATAAATGATGAGTACCGTAGTTATAAAATAGCTAAAGGGCTAGACCCAGATGTTAAGAGGCCTTTCAAATATTTTGAAGATTTTCTGGCTTATAAAGATTCTATAAAAAAACAAAACTTAATAAATAGCCCATTTTTAAGGGTAAATAAAGTGTATACTTACTCAAGTGGTACTTCTTATACATTTAGTGTTTTCCGTGATAACGGTGAATTATATGTTGCAGCCATAGATAGTGAAGATTTATCTGCCCCGGAAAATGGGGTAATAAAATTAAAAGAACCTTTAAGGTTATCTATTTTTGCAGGTTTTGAATTGACCAATGATATTTTAAAAGTTTGGGTAAATTATAAAACCGCATTTAGAGAATGGAACGAAAATAAAACAGGTTATATTAAAAATGACACCATTCACTTTACAGGAAGCTATATATCAAAAAAATATGAATACAAGAAAAAATGGTGGGCAAAAATCCATAAAACTGATTTTGTAAATACCTATCAGCCCAACCTAAGAGCAAATAAAATTAAAGATTCACAATCCGGGTTTGATGTTTTTATTGTAAGTGGTGAATTTAATGAAGTAGCTGACTAAGCAATAAACAACGTAAACCTGAAGATGAAAAATAAAATAGCTTTACTTTTATTGTTATTATTGTTTATTAATTGTAGCAGTAAAAAACCAGATATAAATGATGAGTACCGTAGTTATAAGATCGCTAAGGGACTGGATCCCGATGTTAAAAGGCCTTTCAAATATTTTGAAGATTTTCTGGCTTATCAGGATTCTATCAAAAAACAAAACTTGATAAATAGCCCATTTTTAAGGATAAATAAAGTTTATACTTACTCGAGTGGTACTTCCTACACATTTAGTGTTTTTCTGTGATAATGGTCGATTATATGCTGCAACTATAGATAGCGAGGATTTAACTGCCCCGGAAAATGGGGTAATAAAATTAAAACAACCGATACGATTATCTACTTATGCAGGTTTTAAATTAACCGATGATATTCTAAAAGTGAATGTAAATTATAAAACCCCATTTAGGGAGTGGAACGAAAATAAAACAGGCTACATTAAAAATGACACCATTCACTTTATGGCAAGCTACATATCAAAAAAATATGAATACAAGAAAAAATGGTGGGCGAAGACCCATAAAACTGATTTTGTACATACGTACCAGCCCAACCTAAGGGCAAATAAAATTAAAGATTCACAATTAGGGTTTGATGTTTTTATTGTAAGTGGTGAATTTAATGAGTAAATAAGACACAAGAGTAGCTTCCTAAAGCAAATTTTTAACTTTTGCTTTTTTTATATATTAATAAAGTAGCACTCTGGATAATTAAAATAAACTATATGTTATACTCTAAAATAGAAGGACAAGGGAAGCCACTTTTAATACTCCACGGGTTTCTGGGCATGTCAGACAATTGGAAAACCTTAGGCAATCAGTTTGCCGCCGCAGGTTATCAGGTACACCTGCTCGATCTGCGTAACCATGGCCGGAGTTTTCATTCCGACGAGTTCACCTATGAAGTCATGGTCCAGGACATACTCGAATATTGCAATGCCAATAATTTAGATCAGATCATACTATTAGGCCATTCCATGGGCGGCAAAGTAGCTATGTTTTTTGCCACTGCGTATCCCTATAAAGTCGAAAAATTGATTATCGCAGACATTGCCCCAAAATATTACCTTCCGCACCACCAGGATATTTTAGCCGGATTAAGTGCCGTCGATTTTTCTCAGAAACCCGACCGCAGCGCTGTCGAAGACATACTTAAAGCACATGTTCCCGATCCCGGGACACGGCAGTTTTTAATGAAAAGCCTGTATTGGGCCCAACCGGAACAACTGGCGTTCCGGTTTAACCTTGCTGTTTTTTTAAAAGATACCGAATCTATCGGGACAGCACTTCCCGAGTCGGCAATTTTCAAAAAGCCCGTCCTTTTCCTAAAAGGGGAAAATTCTAATTATATTATGGAAGAAGATACGCATGCCATACAACACCACTTTCCGGTTTCAGCAATAGTAACGATTGCCAATGCAGGGCACTGGCTCCATGCCGAAAATCCAAAAGACTTTTATCAGGCAACAATTTCCTTTTTAAGTACAACAGGTGCTGTTGAAAATTAACTTACATTTATCCACTAACAAATAAACAAACACCATGAATGTATTAATCAGGATTTTATTAACCGCCGTTTTGGTAATGCTCATCGCTCACTTTTTCCCTAGTATTGCACACGTTACCAGTTTTAAAGTTTCTATAATCGTAGCAGTAGTGCTTGGGTTACTAAACTTAATCGTAAAACCCATTTTAGTGCTCTTTACTTTACCTGTTACTATCCTTACACTCGGATTATTCCTTTTAGTCATCAATGCTCTAATCATTTTGTTGTGTTCACGGTTGGTTACAGGCTTCCATGTAGACGGCTTTTTAGGTGCCCTGATATTTAGTGTCATCCTTTCCGTTTTTCAGTCTGTTATTTTCTCTTTTAGTAATGACAAATAACAATTACCATTTCATACATTAAAATACAACATCCTAAAAACTTGGTTGGGTTGCAAAAATGTTATAATTTTGCAACCCAATTTTAGTATGTAAAATCATCAAAGAAATGGATATAAAAAGAGTTGCAATTGATGCAGTAAACGAAGTAATAGTGTTGACCGTTCCGCATATGGATTACAAAGGTCAGGTAGCAAAAAGAATTAACGAAAAAATGCCACTTGCAACTGTAAAAGGGTTTAGAAAAGGCCAGGTACCAAAAGCGCTTGTAGAAAAACAATACGGGGCTGCCATAAAAGTAGAAGAAGTTACTAAAGTAGTAGACCTGGCATTAAACCGCTACATCCAGTCAGAAAGATTAAACCTGTTAGGTACACCGATTCCAAAAGTAAATGAAAACTTTTCATGGGAAGAGGAAGAACTGGTTTTTGAATATGAAATCGGACTAGTCCCAGAATTCGAACTCGATTTAGAAGCAAAAAACAATATCACAAAATACGTTATCAAAGCCGATGATACATTAATAGAGGGCCAGGTAGAGCGTATCCGTAAACAATTCGGAAAACAAATTCCCCAAAGTACAATAGAAGCAGACCACGATATTTCCGGAACTTTTGTAAATGAGGAAAAAGGGATCAACGCACCCGCTACATTTAACTTATCTATTTTTAAAGATAAAGAAACAGCAGCCCTTTTTATTGGTAAAAAAGTAGGAGATGTGGTAACTGTAAATACCAAAGGGCTTTTTGAAGACGACCACCAGTTAATGGACGTGATGAAAGTGAGCCATGATGAGGTGCACGGATTAGACGTAAATGTTGATTTTACTATCGAGAACATCAATGCTATAGAACCGGCAGAACTCAATCAGGAGTTATTCGATAAATTATTTGGTGAAGGAAAAATAGCCACCTTAGACGAATTAAAAGCCAAAATCAAAGAAGATGCAGAAGCCCAGTTTGCGCAACAGGCAGAGCAAAAACTAATGACAGATGTACAGGAATTTTTAATTGAAAATACAAAATTCGATTTGCCGGAAGCTTTCTTAAAAAAATGGTTGCAAACGGTTGGCGAAAAAAAGTTGACGCCAGAAGAGGCAGCTATAGAATATGCACGTTCAGAGAAAGGATTGCGTTTTCAATTAATCGAAGGCAAAGCATTGGCTCAAAGCAATATCCAGATTAACTTTGAAGACCTGAAAGCCTTTACAACCCATGCCATCAGACAGCAAATGGCACAATACGGACAAGCCAATCCAACACCGGAAGAAGTAGAAGGGATTGTAGCCCGCGTGTTGTCGAATCAGGAAGAAGTAAAAAAACTTTCAGAACAGGTAGTGGCCGAAAAAATACTGCAATTGTTTAAAGAAAAAGCAAATCCGGCTGTAAAAGAAGTTACTTATGACGAATTTGTAAAAGAAATGTACGGAGAATAAATTTAGAAAAAATCAGTATCTTTGGGCGTCAGAAAAAATATTTTCTGGCGCTTAATTTTTTAAATAATATAACGGGCTCCTGTATTTTTGAAATAAAGCACTTCATATAAAATGTACAATTCAGGGCTTATAACTTATAATGTATTAAAGATGAACTACGGAAAAGAATTTAAAAAATTCGCAACAAAACATCAGGGTGTGAATGCCATGTACTACGATAAAATTGTAGGGGCAATGACACCAACAAACATGACGCCTTACATTATTGAAGAGCGTCAGTTAAATGTATCCCAACTTGACGTTTTCTCCAGGTTAATGATGGACAGGATCATTTTTTTAGGAACAGGCATCGATGATCAGATTGCCAACATTGTACAGGCACAGCTTTTATTTTTAGAAAGCGCCGATGCATCAAAAGACATCCAGATCTACCTGAACTCACCAGGCGGAAGCGTTTATGCAGGCCTTGGGATTTATGATACGATGCAATACATCAAACCGGATGTAGCTACAATTTGTACAGGAATGGCCGCTTCAATGGGAGCAGTACTACTTTGTGCAGGAGCTGCAGGAAAACGGTCTGCATTGCCACACTCTAGGGTAATGATCCACCAGCCATCAGGCGGGGCACAGGGCGTTGCCACAGATATGGAAATCAATTTGCGTGAAATGCTCAAATTAAAAGAAGAGTTATACAAGATCATATCCAATCATTCAGGGCAGTCGTACGATCGTGTACACAAAGACAGTGAACGCGATTACTGGATGAAAGCCGATGAAGCAAAAGAATACGGAATGATAGATGAGGTCCTTGTAAGAGGATAATCCCACCAAACCTCCCAAAGGGAGGCTTACTTAATAATTAAATATATTCCCTCCTTTGGAGGGTTAGGGAGGAAATAATGGCAAAAGAAGTATTAGAATGTTCGTTTTGTGGAAGGAAAAAGCCAGAGACCAATTTATTAATTGCAGGTATCAATGCACACATCTGTGACCGGTGTATTGAGCAGGCACACGGAATTGTGTTAGAAGAACTAAAAACGAGCGGAAACTCGAAATTAGCAGGCGATTTGATTCTACAAAAACCAAAAGAAATCAGGGCTTTCCTGGACCAGTATGTTATTGGCCAGGACCAGACTAAAAAAGTCATGTCTGTAGCGGTTTACAATCATTATAAGCGTTTAATGCAACAGCAATTAGACGATGAGGTAGAGATTGAAAAGAGTAATATCATTATGGTAGGCCAGACGGGAACAGGAAAAACGTTAGTAGCAAAAACAATTGCTAAAATGCTGGATGTTCCGCTTGCTATTGTTGATGCCACCGTAT
>DASVUQ010000321.1:0-4128 GCA_036386975.1 Flavobacterium sp.
TATCTTAATCCGATTGTTCGAGGTGTTTAAAATGCCATCACCACCATCTATCAATTTGGTAACTGCTACTCCCGATCTTTTGTATAAAGCCACTTCATCGTTCGTGTTTCCGATTTTGACGAAGTATCCGTTAATATTAGCCGATTGTAAATTCGCCTGATCGGAAGTTAGGTAAACATCCACATAATTAGCGCTTGAGGGGTTAAATTGCAGGTTGACCCAAAACTCCCATTGACAATTTGTGGCTAGCGTATTAGCCGTGCTGAGATAGAAATTTGAGTTGGCCGTTGTGGAGTTTGAACGCAACTGTTTATTAAAAACAAGGAAGTCGTTGTTAGAATTGCTCCCTGTCCACGCAGGCGAACTTGTAAAATCATCGTCATTAAACGTTTCGTTTAGTTGACAAAACGCAAAATTCCCGTAAATAATGGCAATAAAAACTAGAAAGTTTGTTTTAAACTGCGTTTATTGCTAGTATTGTACATAAATTTAAAAAAAGGGAAAATAAAGGGAAAATAAAATGAGTGCTATAATTTTTTCAGAACCTTCAATTTACAAAGATCAAGCTAACAAAAAATGGTGTGTTAGGTATACCAAAAAAGTAGATGGAACCACCAGCTACATCAAAGAATATGGCAAGAGTTATAACATCCGATTAAACGCAATTCCCGACCTGAAAAAGAGAGATAAGGAACTTGATATTTTACTTGAACTGGTGAAGCAAGATTTAGAAGCTGGTGTATCACCGGAGGAAAAAGAACGGATAGAAGAACAAAAGCGGATAGAAGAAATTGAGGAATCACAAGCTTATAATTTTGATGAAGTATTAAAATTTGTAATACGCAAAAAAGGCTTTGATAATCCCTTACCTAATCAAAAACATTCCAAACGTAATTTAGAAAGTTTTTGGACAAATACCTTAAAACCTTTTCTTGAAGATATTGGAAAAGCCAATGATGTAAGAAAGGTTACCATAGATGATATTGAAAAATTGATAGAACTGAAATCAAGCCCTCAACCACAATTTCACAGAAACGGAAAAATTAAAATTGATAAAGCAACAGGGCAGCAACTAGTAAAAGCTGATTGGAGCTACAACACTGCAAGCAATAGAATCGACTGGTTAGGTATGTACTTTCAAGCTTTGGTAGATTCACGCAAACTTGCAATTAACCCGTGTCACAATATCAAACGAGATGATGTACTTGTTGATGATGTAAAAGGTACTAATCTAAAGAGGTTTCAAATCTTCACCAGAGAAGAATTAGATTTACTGTGGGATTACTTGGAAAACCGTAATTATTATGATTATGCTTTTGCCAGAATGATTTACTTCACTTTTATTAGACCATCAGAGATACTTAGATTAAGGTTATGGATGCTTGATCTTAAGAACAATAAGATACTTATACCACCACACATAGCTAAGAATGGTAAAAAAGTTAAGAAGACACTTGAGGTATATGTACCACCAGTTTTAGCTACAGAGCTTGAAAAGTATCTTAATCTCACTTTTGGTGATGATTTGAATCCAGACTATTTGGTGTTTCCGGCTTTTGCATCAGGCACTTTTAGAATTTTAGGAAACAAAGAACGGAGTATTACTAGTCTTAGTGAGTGTCTTAAAGACCATTTAACTAGATTAAGAAAAATACATCCTAATCTTTTTCCCCCACATAAAACCGGATACGGCTTAAAACATTCAGGTAACACTTATTTCATTGAAAATAATTTTAACACAAAAAATATGAGTGCATTGAAAATCTTGACTTTTTTGAGAAAACAAAACAGGCATTCTGATTTAAGTATGACACAAAAATACATAAGCGAAGAATTAGGAATAATGCTAGATCAAGAAGATAATGCTTTTGTTTTCGATTGAAGACGCTGCATTGATAACTTCTTAATTTCTTTGTTTTTATTCTCAACATCAAGCGCAAGCTGTTCTTTTTTGGTTAGCCTTTTTTTCGTCACAGGCTCTTTTTCTTCTGCAAAGAAATTATATATAACATTAATCTTTTCTTCAAGCTCTTTCTTTTCTTCTTTAAGCTCATTTACTGTTTCAGTTAAAGCACATAGCTTTTCCAGTACCAGATACATTAGTTCTGATGTGTTTGGTTCGCTATGTACTTTGTGCAGCTTCAATTATCTTTTTAAAATGGTGTTATGCTATGCCGGATATAAACAGTGTCTTAGAGGGGCTTATTTTAAGCCAATAGATTTAAGATGTTCCATGATGGAACATCATTATACTATCATTACAGAAACTTCTGCTTCAATATATTTTATTTCAAAACCTATTTCTTGTGCTATCTCAGCAATATCATCTTCATATCTTCTACCATATAAACTAGTATTATTTACAACTTCAATTGTTTTGCGGTTAAGGTCTACCTTTCCAATGAGTTTTTCAAACTGTAAATCTTCTATGTAGAATTTTAAAGTGTAGTCTTTTTTACATTTAAAAGTAAATCCGTATTGAGTTTTAATAAGTGATTGGATTTGTAGAAGTGTATTAATTTGTTCTGGATTCATAATGGTTTGTTTAAGCTTGTTGTTAATATCTATAAATACTTTGCTAAATTGAAAGTGTCAATTTATTTTTCGCTTAATCCTGTAAATGTTAGTTGATAATTCTTGTAGGTTGCGGTATAATAACCATTACTAGTATCAAGTGCTTTAACAGCATCTACTAGTTTTATAAATGGTTTGCCGTGAATGATGGTAATTGTAAATTGGTTATCTAATCGGTACGTTAGTAGACCGATTACTTGTATACCACCTGTAGTAATATCTGCTTCGATTTCACCAGAGGGTAATTCATCTATATTAGATATAAATAAACCTAATGTATCAGCATTAAAATTGTCTTGTAGTTGCGTTATGTTTTTATCCATAACACCAAAAATGTACCTTTTTTTATTGATAATCAAACACCAAAAAGTTCAAATAAACTTATATAAATTTACAAATCTTTTTCGCTGTTTGCAGGCTGTAAACGCTGTTTTTGAACCGTTTTAAGATTCGGTCTAAATTTTTTGTTGACATTGATTTGACAAATGACTTTTATAGATGTGCTGCGGGAATTTGCACTAAGATTTTATATAAATTTACAAGAAAATTTAGCCATTAGATGACGCTGGTTGAATTATTATCTTGAAAACGATAACTAGTGCCGGAATTGTTTAGAGTGTCTTATATCGCCTTAAATTAAGTCAAATGAAAAAGCCGTAAAGATGGGTTAGAACTTCACGGCTTATATGAAACAAAAAAAGCTTTTATCCTATCCAGCTTCTGGTACTTCCACAATCAATATGTACAAAGGTTTTGTACATACCCACACCTCCGGTTTTCTTATTTTCTTTAATAAATTTCTGGTATTCTTTTATTTTCCCGTTTATTGGAAATGTATCGAGAGCGTTTGAAATCAAGTGCTGACTTGCTTTAGCACCTTCCATTTTATCGTTATAATCTTTTGATCTGTATGATGAATTAATTCCAATTGGTGAACCCCATTTTTCCCTTAAGCTTTGAAGTTCAAGCAGGATGTTTAAATTTAATTTGGTGTAGCTAACCTTTTTGTTTTTGGTTAATAGTTCAAGTAGGTTAAAGTTCTTTAATACCTGAAATTCTAAATCTGCATCAGCATCAAATATTATATAATCACCTTCAATATGTTCTTTACCTATTCCTTCAATAATATGTTTCTTTAAATCTTCTAATTTCACATATTCAAAAATAATTGAACATTGAAGTGAAGTAAATGGTAGGAATGAAAAAAGCACCATGTAATGTGGTGCTTTCCTGAAATCATTATTTATTATATATGGAATAGCAACGGTTCCTATGTTGCTGTATTACGAATACAAAAATAAACTAGAAACATTCATTTGTCAAGTTGTATCGGTTCATTTACCGATATTGTTATTTATCGGTTTTTCAGCCGATATTTTTATTTAAATTTAAATAAGATTGAAAAGTTGATTAATCTTTAAATGGACTGCATAAGATGATGCAGGATTGATTATTATTTAATTTATGATACATATATCCAAAAGAAGGTAAAGTTCTTTACAGGGGCTTAAAATGCTTCAAATGTGTTGGGGGGTAAAACGCAATCGGGGGGTA
>DASVUQ010000322.1:0-3409 GCA_036386975.1 Flavobacterium sp.
TATGATTGTATTTTAAGTACTAGTTGTAAACCTCTTGATGGTTACATTAAAGTAGTTCAGAAGGCCAATGAGTTGCTGCCTGAAGAGAATATGCTAGGCGATTTTTCTGATAAAGTAACTAGCGAGTATGCTTGGGTTATAGGTGAAAAAGATTTAAACGAGGATGTTTTTGATTTAATTAATTCATTTTGGTATTATTTTGAACAAACTTCACTGCTGATTACTAATGATTTAAAGGCATATGCTGAATTAGATATAAAAAATATGTATTGGCACGACATTGTCCAAAAGTCTAACTCATTTTTATTTTATAAAGGATTACAAGAAGAAGTTATTTGGATTGGGAAAAGTGGTAACATTAACTTCCCTTCGATTAATCTTGAGGATAAATTTATATAAATGAGTAATGTTCCGCTCGCAATCTGGTTCTCTTGCAAGTGAAGGTGCTCGCGATACGGGACCCATGAAGCAATGGATTAGGGTGGGGCCATCATATAGCCATAATTTAGGGATACAAACAACTTCGTCAATCAGGTGGGGAGCATCACCAGCAAATAAGGGTAAGTACTTTAATCAAAAAGGAGTAATGTTCCGCTCGTGAGCAGGTTCTCTTCCAAGTGAGGGAACTCGCGGAACATTACGAACTTTTAGGTATGAAGGTACAACACATTTTTTTGAAAATGAATTTTCTTATGAATAGATGCATATGAAGAATTGCTTCATGTTAATCCGACCACTTATACGAACATCGTGGGTAAGAATGTTGAAATATTTAAAGCAAATGGTCAATATAGTTCTCCATACGCTGCTTCAAAATATAGGAAGGTTGCATGGGGTGTTAAAGGTACAGGATGGGGTTTAGGAGCGCGTGGTGTTGGCACTGATTTATATGGTTTAGTCAATTGGAAATTTAATCCTAACCCCAATGCATACAAGGTTAGTCCAGGTACTTTTGGAGTGAATACTATAATGGCAGGAGTTGGAACTTTTGGAGGACCTATTGGCTGGGGATTGTCAAGTGCTTATTTCTTAATTGGAAAGCCAGATTTGAATTATGGTGGTCCCGTTTTTCAATATACATTAACGCCTGCTGATGCTTTAAGAGTAAGTCATTAAAAGCTAGTTCTATGAAGAAAGCGTATGAATATATATATTATAAGATTTATAAAATAGCTCGTATTACAGAAAAGAGTTGGGGTAAAGAGATGGCAATGCCTCATTGGCTAGCACTTTTTATAATTTCAATATTCTTAATGTTAAATTCGGTGCTTGGTTTAATCACTTATATTCTTCTAACACATAAAGTTCCTGAATTTGATAAAATTTATATTATAGTTGTTATGTGTGGATTTTTTATTGGGAATTATTTGTTATTTATCAGGGAAGACAGGTATAAGAAAATTATTAAGAAGTTTGATAATGAGAGTCCTAAACAAAAGACAATAAAAACAATATTTTTTTGGTTATATATTGTTTTAAGCATAGGATTATTAGTGGTTACTTTTTCTATGTAAGTTCAAGAGACAAGTCTGTCTTTTAAGGCGGACAAAAGGGTATGAAAGGGATTTATCCTGAGCGGAGTCGAAGGAAACGATTTTTTTGAAAATGAATTTTCTTATGAATAGATTTAAACATCAATCATGGCGATTGGTGTTTTTATTTAGATTTGCTTCATAGTTCTTTGAATAAAACATTATACAGCATTACCCTCACGGCTCTACACTACCTGGCCGTAATTACATATCCGCAACTGCTTATGATTATGCTTATCAAGGTCAAGAGAAGGATGCTAAAACAGGATTTCTTAACTTTGACCTAAGGCAATACGATGCAAGAATAGGAAGATGGTTCAATCCTGACCCGATGGGACAATATCATTCTCCTTATCTTGCAATGGGAAATAATCCGATAAGTATGATTGACCCGACAGGTGGTTGGTCAGCTGCAGAAGCTTGGGACCAAGGCTTTGACAATGCCGCAGATGCCGCATTTTATCATTCTTTTGACGGAAACCATTTTGACCGTGATTTCGAAAATTATGAAAACAAAATGAGCAATTATCAAAGTTATAGCGATGACTTACATGAGTATTGGGATGAGAAAGATAAATATGACAAGGAAATGAAAGACAAAACAGGCAAAAGCGAACTTAGTTTTGACGGAAAACCCAAAAAATATCCAACTGAACCAACGAAACCAGAAAGAAGTTTTGCTGATGGAAACATTGCTTTTCCACCATCGTCTGTTAATTTAGATAAAATTTTAAAAGTAAAGACTGAAAAGCAGCCCTCATATCGGTCCTCTACAAGGCCAGTAAATCTTACTATGGAGAGTGCCTCTAATGGCTTTGCATATGTAGGGATGGGATACGGAGCATATGAAGAACTCATTCACGTAAATCCAACTACTTATACGAATATTGCGGGTAAGAATGTTGAAATATTTAAAGCAAATGGCCAGTATAATTCTCCCTATGCTGCGTCCAAATATAGGAAAGTTGCTTGGGGGGTAAAGGGTACAGGTATTGGATTGTCAGTATTGCAAACATTCGTTGATGGAATTGGGTTATATAATTATCATAAAAAACCAAATGATGACTTGGTTTATAAAGTTAATCCAGGCACATTTAAATTAAATTTACTTATGACGGGTGTTGGCTCATTATGTGGACCAGTAGGTTGGGGATTATCAGCGGGATATTTATTGTTAAGTAAACCTGACTTAAATGAAACAGGACCTATTTATCAATTCACACTAACACCTCCAGATGCGTTAAAGGTTAATCATTAAGTAAAAGTTTCAAGGAATGTTTAAGTATATATATTATAAAATTTATAAGATAGTTAAAATAACAGAAAAAAGCTGGAGTAAAAATTTGGAAATGCCTCATTGGGTAGCACTTTTCATTTTATCTATTTTTTTGTTTCTGAATTTTATTACTATACTTTTTTGCTACACCGACTATACTGGAAAAGTTGTAGATTTAAATTTATATCTGATAGTATTTCTTGGGCTTGGCGTCTATCTCTTGAATTATCTATTGTTTATACACAAGCAAGCATACATTAAAATTGAGAAGAGATTTGATAAAGATGCTTCAGCCATAAAAGTCGTTAAATCAATATTCTTTTGGTTTTACATCATATTAAGTATTTGGATGCTAAATACGATTGTGTTGTAGAAAGGAGTGTCCTTCCGAAATGTAATAAGGAGTAACGTTCCGCTCACAATCTGGTTCTTTTGCAAGCGAGAGAACTCGCGGAACATTACGAACTTTTAGGTATGATTTGCGAAGGAATTTTTTGAAAATGAATTTTCTTATGAATAGATTTAAACACCAGTCATAGCGATTGGTGTTTTTATTTAGATTTACTTCATAGTTCTTTGATAGAAACATTCTAAGTGTTAT
>DASVUQ010000323.1:0-23629 GCA_036386975.1 Flavobacterium sp.
TATCGTTATGTACAAAGCCCGGGAAGCCATAATTCCCTTGGCTGTGTAAAAATCATATTTCCAAACCGCTTTTCAGTATACCTTCACGATACCAATCACAGAAATTATTTTACAAAGGCAGATAGATCACTGAGTTCAGGATGTGTCAGGGTACAAAATGTTTTAAAACTGACAGAATACCTTATCGATGATCAGAAAAGCTGGCCGGAAGAAAAGATTAATTTACTTATTGAAAGCCTGAAAACTACCAGCGTTAAAATAAAGAAAAACTATTACCTGCAACAATTATACTGGACTGCCTGGAGCGAAGGTGATCAGCTTATCTTTAGGAAAGACATTTATAGTTTAGATAATACCTTGTATGATATGTTAAGAAACTAAACGCAATCCCAAGTTATTATTTCGCGAAGGATGGTAAATGTACAAACAAGATTTTTCTTTTATAATATTGATAATCTCTGTTGTCAGTTCTTCAGGTATTGCAGGGCAGCCTAAACTTCTTCCCAATCTGTTATTTCTTCTTGCAAAATCTTCATTGACATAGTCAGCTCCATGCATAACAACGGCACGTGCCCTGGCACTGCTGTTAACTCCTTTTTCTAGACCGTCGAGACGTAATGAAAACCCATGTTTACCAATATATGTTTCTGCTGTAGCATAAAAACCTAAGCTGCTTTTAAAAGAAGACTGGTCATTAGAGAATGAAGTAGCAAATTCTTCACCGGTATTCCTGCCATGTGCGACAAGTGTATGATATAAAACAATATTATTATCAAGATCAATAACCCATAACCTTTTACTATTAGAAGAAAGGCTAAAATCTATTAAAGTCAAAATATTCTTTTTTATCAGGCCACTTTCCTTGAGTTCATAAAAGCCTTCAAGAGCACTGAAGAAACTCTCTGATTTGGGTAGTACAAAATGGTTGGCATCAAGATGAGTGTAAATAAATGCTGCTCTTTTTTCAAAACTTCCTTCGTTAGAAGCTAGTAAAAAATGCTTTTTTTCAACTGGCCTGTTTCCAGTGGAAATAAAAAGTACACACAATAAAATTAGGGCAAGGGATAGTTTATACAACATGCTTGTCTTTGGTTTAAATACGTTAGGGGGTTACAAACTTACTAAAATGAAATGATAATTAGATAATTTAGTGTCATAATTAACATTCGTGAGAACTAAAAACAGTTTTTGTAGAATTATATTGTAGTATTTAAAGTTAATGTTAGTTAAATTTTTATTTTTGCAATCCAACTACTATGCTATGGCCCCTATTTTTAAGATCTTACCTGTTTTATTCCTATTTTGTAGTTTATCTTCTGTAGCACAAAAAAAGAAGCTACAGACTAAATTTACTTCCGAAAGAATTACCATTGATGGTAAGTTTACCGAAGCTGTGTGGGATGAAGCCGCTATTGCAACCGACTTTTTCATGTTTGAACCTGATAACGGAAAACCTATTAGTAAAGACAAAAAAACAGACGTAAAGATTGTATATGATAATGAAGCTATTTATGTCGCAGCAACATTATATGATGAAGACCCTGATAAAATCCTGAAAGAGATTACACAACGCGACAATTTTGGCACAGCAGATCTTTTTAGTATTTTCATTAATGGCTTTAATGACGGGCAGCAGGATTTTCGGTTTTTTGTGAGCGCTGCGGGGGTTCAGATGGATTGTATTGCCGATGAAAACGGAGAAGACTACAGTTGGGATGCCATTTGGTCCAGTGCTGTTAAAATCAATGATGCCGGCTGGGTTGTAGAGATGAAAATTCCGTATGCCGCACTACGTTTTTCTAAGGAACCGAAGCAAACCTGGGGATTAAATATCTTTAGGGAAATAAAAAGGGACCGTCAGAAATATACCTGGAGTTTAATTGATGCTAAAATTGCGGCTACTATTCCTCAGGCCGGCATATTAGAAGGTATCGAAAATATACAACCCCCTACCCGATTATTTTTTATCCCCTACGCTTCTTATTATTATAACAAAAACAAAACAGGGTATAAACATACGCTCAAAGGCGGAATGGATATAAAATATGGTATCAATGACTCCTTTACATTAGATGCTATTTTAGTTCCTGATTTTGGGCAAACCGTATTTGATAATGTGGTCTTAAACCTGGGCCCTTTTGAACAGCAATTCAATGAAAATAGGCCGTTTTTTACAGAAGGGACAGACCTTTTTAATAAAGGAGGGTTATTATATTCCCGAAGGATTGGTGGCCCCCCTTCTTCACCGTTAGATCCCCGAAATGATGATGAAGAAGTAAGCAACCCTACAAACGTCAACCTTTTAAATGCATTAAAAGTTTCCGGAAGGACTTCGAAAGGTTTAGGTATTGGGGTCTTAAATGCTATTACCGAAAAAACGTATGGTACCAGAACAAATACTGTAACAGAGCAATCTACTCAGGAAGTGGTGGAACCGTTAACGAATTATAATGTAATGGTCCTGGACCAGCGGTTTAATCAAAACTCATCAGTAGCATTTGTAAATACCAATGTAACACGAAATGCAGGGTTTAGGGATGCTAATGTTTCTGCACTCGTATATGACCTCAAAACAAAAGATAACAAATATTTTATTAACGGGGATGTTAAATACAATTATATCAATCCTACCGGAAATGCAAAAAATTATGATGGGATTAGTACTTCGTTACAACTAGGGGAAAGAGCCGATAAGTGGCGTTATAATGCCGGTGGTTTTTATACTTCAGACGGTTTTGATGCTAATGATTTAGGCATTACGTTCCTAAATAATTATCACGGTATTTATGGAAACCTTGGCTATAGAATTTTAAACCCACAAGGCATCTTTAACAGCTTTAGGATTAATACGAATTATTACGGAGAATTTCATAATACCAGCGGACGTTTACAACAAGGACAAATTAATATTGACATCAATAGCACCACGAGAAAAAATGATGCAGTAGGAATGTCATTTGTCATTTCACCATTAGCAACCTATGACTTTTATGAATCACAAGTAAAAAACCGGTTTGTAGTTATCCCTAAATACTTTAATGCTTCATTTTATATCTCGAGCAACTATAACCGTACTTTGGCTTTTGACTTCCAGCCTTTTGTTAATATTTCTGACCAACAAGGAAGGATGAACTATGGGTTTTCATTTGATCCCCGCTACCGGGCAAGTGACCGGTTACTTATAATCTACAGCTTTTATAGTGAGCATCAGGATAATTATAAAGGCCGGGTAGCGTTCGATTCTAATACCAATACTGTTATCTTTGCCAATAGGAACCGGAAAACACTCATTAACGGTATTAGTGGCAAGTACGCAATTAACCCTCAAATGACACTTAACTTAGCGGCAAGATATTATTGGTCGTATGCTGAAAACGATGCCTATTTAACGTTAGAAAATAATGGCACATTAAGCCCAAACCCTACTTATACCAATAATAGGGATTCCGATTTCAGTACCTGGAATTTTGATTTGTCTTATTCTTGGTGGTTTGCCCCCGGAAGCCAATTGTCAGTTTTATACAGAAATAATTCTTTGAATCGTGACGTGAATATTAATAAGGACATTAGCACCAATTTTAAAAACCTTTTTGACGGTAACCTAAATACTGTTTTCTCTATCAGTTGCAGGTATTTTATTGATTATAATGCTGCTAAAAAGTGGTTTAAGTAATATAAACTTAATATAAAACTGTTCTTCATCATTATAATTAAATATGAATAAAAAAGTAATTTTAATGATCCTTGACGGATGGGGAAAATCTCCTAATCCTACAGTATCAGCAATCGACAATGCCAATACTCCTTTTATTGACAGCCTGTATACAAAATATCCAAATGCCGAGTTACGTACCGACGGCCTTAATGTAGGTTTACCGGAAGGCCAGATGGGCAACTCCGAGGTCGGGCACATGAACTTAGGCGCCGGAAGGATTATTTACCAGGATTTAGCCAAAATAAACCTAGCAGTTGCCAATAAGACGTTCCGGCAGGAGCAGGTGTTAACCGATGCATTCTCATATGCAAAAAACAATAATAAAAGCGTTCATTTCCTGGGGCTTCTTTCTGATGGTGGTGTACATTCACATACCTCTCATTTGCGGGGATTAATAGATGTTACCCAGGAATGGGGTTTGCAACAGGTATTTGTCCATGCCTTTACAGACGGGCGGGATGTCGATCCAAGATCAGGAAAAAGATACCTCTATGAGTTAGAGCAATATATTCAAAATACTACCGTAAAATTGGCTTCAGTCATTGGGCGTTACTATGCGATGGACAGGGACAATCGATGGGAAAGAATAAAACGGGCCTATGATTTATTAGTAAATGCTATCGGTCTTCATTCTAAAAATGTTCTGGAAAGTATGAATGAAAGTTATCTTAATGATGTAACCGATGAATTTATAGCCCCTATTGTAATAGTTGATGATTTTAATCATCCTATTGCAACAATAAAAGAAGAGGATGTTGTCGTATTTTTCAATTTCAGGACAGACAGAGGAAGGGAATTAACAGAAGCGCTGACACAACAGGATTTTCATGAACAAAACATGCACAAACTGAATTTATATTATGTTACACTTACCAATTATGACGAAACCTATACTAATGTAAAAGTGGTTTATAATAAAGATAATATTACTGAAACCCTTGGTGAAGTTCTGGCAAAACACCATAAAAAGCAAATCCGGATTGCAGAAACAGAAAAATACCCACATGTAACTTTCTTTTTTTCCGGTGGTCGTGAATTGCCTTTCATCGGTGAGAGCCGGATTTTAAGAAACTCTCCAAAAGTAGCAACGTATGACCTTCAACCAGAGATGAGTGCCTTTGAACTTGCAGACGCCCTGGTTCCTGAACTACAAAAAGGAGAAGTAGATTTTGTGTGCCTTAATTTTGCAAATGGAGATATGGTAGGCCATACCGGTGTAATGGAAGCTGCCATAAAAGCTTGTGAAGCCGTAGACCAATGTGTAGAGAAAGTAATTACTACAGCACTAGCCAATAATTATACAACGCTTGTTATTGCAGACCATGGAAATTGTGAAACCATGATCAATCCTGATGGCACTCCTAATACGGCACACACTACCAATCCGGTACCTATTATCCTTGTAGGTCATGAGTTGCAATTTATACGTGATGGGGTTTTAAGCGATATTGCACCCACCATTTTACATCTGATGGGAGTAGAAAAACCTGATAGTATGGACAGGTTTTCTCTCATACAAATTTAATTTATCAAATAAAAACATTTAAAAAACCATTCTCAATCGAATGGTTTTTATAATTAAAAGTTAAATTCACAATATTGATAGTAATACTATTGATTATGTGTATAATGTTATTATATTTGCAATAAAAATTATTAACACTAACCGATAGATGTATTATGAAACTCAAAATTATTGTTTTCAGTCTGGTCATTTTGCTTTACACTTCATTATTAACAGCACAGGAAGTTAAAAAAAGGACACAAAAAGAAAAAGAATATTCCAGCATTAGTGAAGCACTAAAAGACCCTGAAAAAGTGTACCGGTTAAACCTAAGCGACCAGTCTATAGATTTGCCTTCAGGTACATTATCAAAATTCAAAAATTTAGAGTTTCTAAGTCTGAAAAATGATCATCTACAGGCAGTTCCGTCAGAAATTATGAATTTAAAAAAATTAAAAGTATTAGATCTAAGCGGGAATGATTTTAATGTACTTCCGGAAAATTTTTATCAGCTTCGAAATTTAGAAGTACTTTACCTGAATAACGAAAAGCAGCTCGATTTAAATTCAACCATAGAGTCCCTGAGTAAATTACCGAAATTAAAGTCCTTGCATTTAGAAAATGACGCCATCGATACTTTACCCGGTAATATTACCAAAATGAAACAATTAGAATCATTATATCTTAATAACAATAATTTTAAAAATATTCCGATGGAACTCAAAGGGATGAACCATCTTAAATACCTTGACCTTAAAAACAACAAATTACAAAATACCTCTGTAGAACCCCAGAGACTTAATTTTGGATTTAAAATAAACCTTTAATTTTTATACAATGGTAGACTTTATAGTACCTTTATTATCGCTAATCGCACTCGAAGTTATTTTAGGGATAGACAACATTATTTTTATTTCGATCCTCGCAGACAAGCTTCCTGACAGCCAGAGAGACAAACTCCGTTATTGGGGGATCGGCCTGGCCATGATTATGCGATTATGCTTATTAGCATTAATATCCTGGATCTTAAAACTAGACACTACCCTTTTTAGCCTTTTTGAAGTTGACTTTTCGGGCAAAGGCCTAATATTAATTATTGGAGGCCTGTTCCTGATTTATAAAAGCACAAAAGAAATTTATCACAAAACAGAAGTGCCTGAAAAAAATGAATTGCAAACACCAAAGCAAAATAGTTTCAGGGTATTATTGACCGAAATTATAATCTTAGACCTTGTTTTCTCTATAGATTCCATCATTACAGCTGTGGGAATGGTTCAGGAATTATGGATCATGTATACCGCTGTTGTAGTCACTGTGGCCATTATGCTTTTTGCTTCCAAACCAATTAGTGGCTTTATAAGCAAGCACCCGTCATTTAAAGTTTTAGCCCTTTGTTTTCTAATGATGATAGGGGTTTCTCTAATAGCAGAAGGCCTTCACTTTGAAATTCCTAAAGGGTATATTTATTTTTCTATGGGGTTTGCATTTTTAGTAGATATAATCCAAATGAAAACGGTTCAACCTAAAAAATAAAATATGGATAATATTTTAATGAATATAAAAATTGCAGTCAATGAAAAGCTGTATGTAAAAGATCCTGAAACATCCGATTTAGGTAAAAAAATTATTCAGAACAGTATCCTGCTTATTGATGAGATCGGCTTTGACAATTTTACTTTTAAAAAATTAGGGGAAAGAATAGGATCAAATGAAAGCTCAATATACCGTTATTTCGAAAATAAGCACAAGCTATTAGTATATTTGTCATCATGGTATTGGGGGTGGATCGAGTACAGATTATTATTAGCCATTGCAAATATTGATAATCCTAACGAAAAATTAAAAAAAGCCATTACGATAGTCACTGAGAAAATACAAGATGATTCGGCTACTCTACATATTAATGAAGGAGTCCTTAATCAGATTATAATATCAGAGTTTACTAAAACAATCTTAACAAAAGAAGTCGATGATGAGAATAAAGAAGGCTTTTTCAAAGTATATAAAAGCGTCATCAACAGAATTATTGAGATCATAAACCAGGTAAACCCTCAATATAAATATGCCAAAAGTTTAGCATCATCTATTGTAGAAGGTGCATTACACCAGCATTTCTTAAAAGACCATTTAAAAACAATAACAGATTGTAATGATAACAACTCACCTGCTCAGTTTTATATTAATTTAGCAGAAAATACTTTGAAACCTTAATTATGAGCACACCTCCGTTAAAACGTTTTTTCAATTTACTACGATTAGATAAAAAAGACATTTACCAAATTTTCTTTTATGCCATATTTGCCGGTTTAATAAGCCTTTCCCTTCCTCTTGGCATACAGGCTATTATTAATTTTATACAGGCAGGAAGAGTAAGCGTTTCATGGATTGTACTAGTATTTATAGTAGTTATAGGTGTGGCACTGGTAGGGATATTATCATTAATGCAAATTAGGATAACCGAAAACCTGCAACAAAAAATATTTGTAAGGTCATCGTTTGAATTTGCTTACAGGTTGCCAAAAATAAATTTTGAAGAGATGTATAATGTGTATCCCCCGGAGCTGGCCAATCGTTTTTTTGATACATTAACCATTCAGAAAGGAACCTCAAAACTGCTTATCGATTTTTCCGCGGCCCTGTTACAGATCACTTTCGGAATCATTTTGCTTTCTTTATACCATCCTTTTTTTATAATATTTGGGATATTATTAATGTTGCTGCTGTATTTCATCTTCCGGTTTTCATTCAAATCCGGTTTGGAGACCAGCCTTAAAGAATCTAAATTCAAATATAAAGTAGCAGGCTGGTTACAGGAAATCGGACGTAACAATTACAGCTTCCGCAAAGATTTTAATTTTCATTATGCACTTAAAAAGAATGATAAGATTGTGACCGATTACCTGAGCTATCGCGAAAAACATTTTAAAGTTATCCAGAGGCAATTCAATCAGTTAATTATTTTTAAAATAATTATCACGGCCAGTTTGTTAATCATAGGCGGGTTTCTGGTGCTAAGCCAGCAAATGAATATAGGGCAGTTCGTAGCAGCCGAAATCATAATTTTACTCGTTATTAATTCTGTTGAAAAAATAATCCTGGGACTTGAAACTTTTTATGACGTATTAACGTCTGTTGAAAAAATAGGACAGGTTACCGATATGCAGATTGAAAACGATAATGACCAGAAACAACTTATTTGTTACACTAATATTTCACTGGAAACAGAAAACCTGAAATTCCGTTTTCCGGATTCAAAAGATGATGTGCTGAGTTCAATTTCACTAAAAGTGGAACAAGGAGAGAAAATTTTCCTTGAAGGCGAAAATGGTTCCGGAAAAACCACATTAATACGCATACTTTCAGGAATGCTGCAACACACTTCCGGTGCTTTTTTCATTAATGATGATACATTTCAGAAAATAAACCTGCCACAATACCGCTCTCAGATCGGTACAGTACATCAGGGAGAAACTCCTTTTGAAGGCACAATTTTAGAAAACATTACTTTTAATGATAAAGAAATAAGTAACGAAAACCTTAAATGGGCACTCGATGCGGTACAGCTGACCTCTTATATCAAGACATTACCGGATGGCCTGCAAACAAAAATCTATCCCGAAGGAAAACAACTTACTTCTTCTAACGCGCAGAAAATTTTACTCGCAAGAAGTATCATAAACAAGCCAAAAATCTTATTTTATGAAGATCCTACAGACCGTATGGATATTGATGTAGCCAGGGAAATTATCGATTTTATCATGTCCCCAAATAATAAATGGACCGTTATCGTGGCTTCTAAAAATAAGTATTGGGAAACCAAAGCCACACGTAAAATAGAAATGCAAAAAGGATTTTTAATTCAGGATTACAAAAAATAAAAGCTATGCTCAATCTTTCAGAAAAAAACAAAGCTGTCATAAAAACCATACAACAATACGAAACTGTAAAAAATTTAGAGAACAGGCCTCATTATAAAATCCTCAACAGGATTATTTTTGCAGTTTCCGTTTTAGCACTTATCATCCTGTTTTTACCCTGGACGCAAAATATATCCGGAACAGGTGCGGTTACTACGCTAAAGCCGGACCAAAGGCCGCAAACTATCCATACCGCCATTGCAGGAAGAATAGAAAAATGGTATGTTCAGGAAGGGGATTTTGTTAATAAAGGCGATACGATCTTATTTATTTCTGAAACAAAAGAAGATTATTTTGATCCTAACCTGGTTAAAAATACCAAAAGCCAGGTCAATGCAAAAAAAATGGCAGAGCAGTCCTATGGTTCAAAAGTAGCCTCTCTTTCTGCACAGATCAATGCCATTGCCTCAGAAAAAAATCTAAAGCTAGAACAGGCAAAAAATAAAATAAAACAATCCCTTCTAAAAATTAAAAGTGATAGTATAGACCTTGAGGCAGTAAAGACACAGATAAAAATTGCGACAACACAATACAACCGGGCGGTCCAGCTCAACAAAGAAGGATTGAAACCGTTAACGGATGTCGAAGAAAAGCGACTGAAACTTCAGGAATCCGAAGCTAAAATTATTACGCAGGAAAACAAATTACTTACCAGCAAAAATGAATTTATTAATGCTAAAGTAGAAATTAACCGGATCACTGCAGAATATGCCGAAAAAGATTCCAAAGCCAGAAGCGACCAGTACACCGCTTTAAGTAGCCAGTATGATACAGAAGCTCAGGTAAATAAACTCGAAAACCAGTATGTCAATTATTCTATCCGTAACGGCATGTACTATATTAAAGCACCACAAAGCGGTTACGTAAACCGAGCATTACAGTCCGGTTTAGGAGAAACGATCAAAGAAGGCACACCTATAGTAAGTATTATGCCTTTAAAATACGATATTGCCGTAGAAACGTATGTAAACCCGATAGATTTGCCATTAGTTGCCAAAGGAGAAAAAGTGCGTGTCTGGTTCGACGGATGGCCTACCATTGTATTCTCCGGATGGCCGGATATGTCATACGGCACCTTTGGCGGGAAAATTGTAGCTATCGAAAATTTCATCAGTGAAAACGGAAAGTACAGGGTTTTGATTGCCCCTGACAATGAAGAAGATTCATGGCCAAAACAACTGAGTATAGGGGCCGGTGCACAAACTATAGCATTACTCGATAATGTTCCGGTATGGTATGAAATCTGGCGGACACTCAATGGCTTCCCGCCTAATTATTATAAACCGGCAACTAAGGACACTAAAGAGAAAAAGTAAGCCATGAAAAAAAGTATTTTCCTTTTACTGTTGCTCCTATCAGGATTACATGTTTTTTCGCAGGAAAAAAACCTTCAGGAATTAAGTTATAATGAATTTCTCGGATATGTAAAAAAATACCATCCTATGGTAAAAAGTGCTAACCTTCTGGTTAATCAGGCACAGGCCGGTTTAATGATGGCACGCGGAGCATTTGATCCTAAAATTGAAATCGATTTTAGCAAAAAACAATTTAAGAATACAGAATATTATTCGATCCTGAACAGCAGTTTTAAAATCCCGACCTGGTACGGCATTGAAATAAAAGCAGGTTTTGATAATAACGAAGGTGTATATTTAAATCCGGAAAATACCGCTCCAAATCAGGGTTTAACCTCTCTTGGCATTACAGTCCCTATTGCGCAGGGCCTCTTTATTAATCAAAGAATGGCCGACCTTCGCAAAGCAAAAATGCAGATACAGCTAAGCGAGTCGGAAAGAAGACTGGAAGCTATTGCTGTTTTATATGATGCTTCTGTTGCGTACTTTAACTGGAAAAGAAGTTTTGATGAAGTCATGCTTTATGAAAATTATTATAAAAATGCCACGATAAGATATAGTGCCGTACAATCCCTGATACAACAAGGCGATAAACCTGCTATTGATAGTACGGAAGCCGGAATAACTGTAAAAACGCGATTGCTGAATTTAGAAGATGCAAAACTAAAATTACAAAAGGCGAGATTAGAATTATCTAATTTTTTGTGGCTGGAAAATAATATTCCATTGGAGTTGGCAGATAATATTATTCCTGAGAAAAGACTGGAATTTACCATTCAGGAAACTTTAAGAACGAACGATCTGGTCAATCAGGATTTTTCTGTAACCAATCACCCGAAAATCAATGCACTACAAAGCAAGCTGGACATTCTTGAAGTCGACAGGAGGCTCAAAGCCAACATGCTTTTACCAAGAGTAGATCTAGGATATTCCTACCTTTCCGAACCACGGTACTTCGACAATTACCAATTTAAGGATTATAAAATCGGGCTTAATTTCTATTTCCCATTATTTTTACGAAAAGAACGCGGCAGCCTGAAAATAGCAAAATATAAAATTCAGGACACCCAACTTTCTTTAGAATTCGAAAAAGTACAATTAAGCAACAAAATCAATGCACAAAAAACAGAAATAGCTTCACTGGAAAAGCAAAAAAAAATTGTCAAAGACCTGGCAGCTGATTATAGTACTATGCTGAACTCCGAAGAACGTTTGTTCTCTTTTGGCGAAAGTTCTATTTTCCTGATCAATTCCAGGGAAAATAATTTAGTGAGTGCGCAACTAACACAAATTAGCCTTGAGAACCGCTATTTTATATCCAATTCCGAATTGTTTAGGATTATGGCAAACCCGGATTAAATGCTAATAAAACAGACTGCCTTAATAAAGTGACTGCTTATTTCGTAATAATCGTTACTTTTGTAAATTGAAATTAGCGTTATGATTATCCAGAAAACACGTGAAGAAATAGAATTAATGCGCCAAAGTGCCTTAATTGTATCTAAAACTCTAGGTATGGTTGCCGGCATCATCAAGCCTGGCGTCACTACTTTATATTTAGACAAACTGGCCGAAGAATTTATTAGGGACCATGGTGCGGTTCCCAGTTTTTTAGGGTTGTACGGTTTTCCGAATTCCCTTTGTATGAGCCCAAATGCCCAGGTAGTACACGGTATTCCTAATGACAAACCTCTGGAAAATGGCGATGTAATTTCTGTAGATTGTGGTGCTTTTAAAAATGGTTACCATGGCGATCACGCCTACTCTTTCGAGATTGGGGAAGTGGCACCGGAAGTTAAAAAATTACTTCAGGTAACTAAAGAATCTTTATATGTAGGCATCCGCGAATTCAGATCAGGCAACCGTGTAGAAGATGTGGGGAATGCCATACAAAAATATACAGAATCCCATGGTTATGGAGTAGTTCGTGAACTGGTAGGCCATGGCTTAGGCCAAAAAATGCACGAAGAGCCGGAAATGCCCAATTATGGAAAACGCGGAAGAGGAAAATTATTTGTAGAAGGAATGGTTGTTGCTATAGAACCTATGATCAATATGGGGACCCGTAACATCAAACAACTTAAAGACGGTTGGACCATCCTCACGGCTGACGGTAAACCAAGTGCCCATTTTGAACATAATGTGGCTTTAATTAACGGGAAACCAGAATTGCTCTCCACATTTAAATATGTATATGAAGCATTAGGCATTGTTAGTAATGAGGAAGATGAGTTTAGAAGTAAACCGCTGGTGTAATAAAGTCTAATACAGATTCCACAAATTTTTACAAATAATTAGGATTATTATGGAAGTATTTTATCTAAAAAAGGAGGCCTGTAAAATTATTGGTTTATGTATGCAAGTTCATAAAATCTCAGGTAAAGGCCATAGTGAGAATGGATATGGGAATGTGTTACAATATGAATTCAAAAGCAACAGTGTTTATGAAAGAAAATATGATATCGAATATAAAGAAATAATTTTACCACGTTATTACTCTTCCGACTTTACTGTTTATGATGAAATCATTTTAAAAATAAAAGCTATTCAACAGCTCACCAACAGTGAGATAAAACAAACCCTTAATCATACCGATGCTTCAAAAAATAAAATTAGGTTACTTACTTTCAAAGAAGACAGCCTCTCATACAGTCGTGTAATCCTTTAAATAACCTGCTAAATTTGTGTTTAATTCATCCTATCCCCTAATTTAATCTGTGAAATTATGTTTAAATTTATCCTCAATACCATCCCACGTCCTTTACTTATCCGATTAAGTTACCTGGCACGCCCTATCTTAGTATTACTTTTAAAAGGAGACCGCTTTATGGATCCTATTGATGGTAACACTTTTAAGACATTCCTCCCATACGGTTACGGCACGCAGCGTAACAATGCCCTTTCACCAAGTACACTTACATTAGAAAGGCACCGGTTACTCTGGATCTACCTGAAAAGAGAAACCGATTTTTTTACTGCCCCAAAAAAAGTATTGCATTTTGCCCCGGAACAGGTATTTTATAAAATTTTCCGTAATCAGAAAAATTTAGACTACACCACTACAGATTTACGCTCGCCTTTAGCAGATGTAAAAGCCGATATATGTAACCTCCCTTTCCAGGATAATACATATGATGTCATATTATGCAATCACGTACTGGAGCATATTCCCGATGATAAAAAAGCAATGCGGGAATTGTACCGGGTCTTAAAACCAGGTGGAATGGGTATTTTTCAGATCCCGCAGGACTTAAACAGGGCCAGTACTTTTTCTGATGATTCCATTACAAATAAAAAAGAACGTGCCAGGATATTTGGCCAGTACGATCATGTCCGCATTTATGGCAGGGATTATTTTGATACGCTAAGAGCTATTGGCTTTACCGTTGTTGAAGAAGATTACACAACAAAAATAAGCCAGGGATTGGTAGAAAAATTTTGTCTGGCAAACGGAGAAATTCTACCCATTTGTTATAAACCGGTATAGTAGCAATAAAAAGCAGTACAATTAACCAATCTTAATTCCAATTTGTATATTTACATTCCATTATTTAAAACCTTTTATAATGCAAATGAGATGTAAATATTTTTTTTTAGTACTGTTTCTGCTGCTACAGCTGCATTTGTATCCACAAATAGAAAAAGAAATCACACCTCCTTATAATATTAAGACCATTAGCTTTCTACAGAACAATCAAAATGTGATCCCCATATTTGCGCTCAATGATAGTTTTCAGCTTATTTTTGATGACCTTTATGGTGACGAGGTCAACTATTATTATCAGATTGTACATTGCGATTACGACTGGAAACCTTCACAACTTTCAAAAAATGAATATATAGAAGGTTTTGATGATCAGCGTATTCAGGAATATTTCAACTCTTTTAATACATTACAAAACTATTCCCATTACAGATTATCTTTTCCCAATAAATTCACAGCCTTTCGCGTCAGCGGCAATTATATGCTAAAGATTGTAAACGAAAATAAAGAAGTCGTATTTGCCCGAAAATTTATTTTGACCGAGGATTTTGTTTCCGTTCCGATGCAGGTAAAGAGGGCACGGGATGTAAGAGATGTCAATTTTAAACAAAATATTGATTTTACGATCACTTCAAAAGCCATCGCTTTTCAAAACCCGATCCAGAACGTAAAAGTAATGTTATTGCAAAATGGGCAGTTCAACAGTGCGATAACGAATATCAAACCCATGTACACTATAGGAAACGACCTGATTTACAAATACGATAAAGAAACGCAATTCTGGGGCGGGAATGAATTTTTGTTTTTTGAAAATAAAAATATCAGGTCTGCCAATAATAGTGTGGCCCGTATAAGTTCCAAGGGGATTTACAATACCCACCTCTACACCAACAATGCCCGTGCCAGCAATGGCTACACTTTTTTCCCGGACATTAATGGAAATTTTTTAGTCAATAATATAGATGCTGAGAATAGCGAAATTGAAGCCGATTATGCCTGGGTGTTTTTTAGCCTATCCGCACCTTCCTATTTCGGAAAAAACGATATCTACATTAACGGAATGTTTAATAATTATGCCCTTGCCCCAGAGTTTAAAATGGATTACAATAAAGATAAAGGCAATTATGAAAAAGCATTAATTATCAAACAAGGATTTACAAATTACCAATACGTCATTGCAGATAAAAACGGCAAAATTGATAATGAAAATGCAATAGACGGCAATTTTTATCAAACAGAAAATAATTATTTTGCTATAATATATTACCGTGAAAATGGCCAGCGGTACGATCGCATAATTGGTAAAGGCGTTGCTACATCAGTAAACATTATCAATTAAATAATGTAAATGAAATTTATTTAGTCATTTTTTTTGTAAATTTGAATTACAAAATCATAAAGTGATGGTTACGCAAATAACGAGAGGGATAAAAATTTCAGTATTGACTACCTTTGAAGGTACGTACTTTAAGAATTATAAAATCAATTTTGCTTTTAGTTATCAAATAACAATAGAAAACCATAGCAAGGATTCTGTACAGCTGATCTCGCGCCATTGGGAAATTTTTGATTCGCTCAATGACCTTGAGATTGTAGACGGTGAAGGCGTAATCGGAAAAAAGCCGGTCCTAAAACCAGGCGAATTGCACACCTATAGTTCAGGCTGCCTGCTATCATCGCCATTCGGTGCCATGAAAGGCCACTTTAACATGATTAATTTTACCACAACCCGAAGCTTCAAGGTCATAGTCCCCACATTTCGTTTGAGTGCCCCATTTGCGTTAAATTAGTCAGAAGCTATTCCGGCTTTCCGCTACAAGTTTTTTCATTCCTCCCTTTATTTTCTAAGCATAAAAAGAGCTTCCTCCGGTCGCTTTTTTATGCTAACAAAAAAATAGGCAGCAATTTCAAAAAGCTTTCCGCTAAAATCCGGGCTAGTAAAACAATCTGTTTTTTATTCTCTTTTTTCTATTCTTTTTTCTATTCTCTATTTTCTGTTTTTACTTATCCCCTTCCTTACCAGAAAAACTTCCTCTTTTGTCACCGCATAAACCAGATCATCTTCTTCAGGGACCATAAGATATTTTCCCGTAAATTCTCCAAAAGCAGGCAGGATCAATTGGCTTTTCCTCTGAAAAAAACAAGGCAATCGTAACGACTGCCCTCCCAAGCCCCGCAGTTCAACCCCCGGGTGAATATGCCCTGAAAAATTAAAAAGAAGCCCACTTTCCGTCGGATGGTGTGTCAAAAGAAAACCATCAATTTCTAATGACTGAAAAATTTTCACATCAATTGTATCATAATTTTCTTCTGCAATAACATCATGGTTTCCTGCAATCAGAATAATTTCAGCCACACAACAATCTGCCCATTCCACAAACAAGTCCCACTCGCTGTTTTTTGAACTATGGAATAAATCGCCCAAAAACACCACACTTTCCGGATCAAAATGCTCCACAACACCTGTCAGCCTTTGAAAATTCTTTGATACCGCATTGTTCGGAATGGCAACACCATGTTTCCTAAAATGCGAAACTTTTCCTAGATGTACATCTGAAATCAAAAGTGTTTTTCTATCCTTCCAAAACACAGCGCCACTAGGATGCAGTATAAAAGTCTGGGATTTTATTTCTATATTAATTGTCATTTATAATTGCTGATTAAAATTTGCAGTCCTGCAAGGTTTTTAAAACCTTGTAGGTATATATTCTATACATTCAAAATAAGCCTTTCATTTCCTGCAAGGTTTTCAAAACCTTGTAGGTATACTATTTTCAAAAGACTTAAAGGTTTTAAATCCTTGAAGGCCAGTAAATCACTTCATATAAGATGCTGTCATCTTTTTGATACGCTCTGCCAGGGATTCGCTCGACAGTTTTTCACGAAGCCTGTCTGTAATTATCGGGAAGCTAAAAGGCGTCGGCTTTTCACATTTTTTCCATACAATCTCCTGATTTTGGATCCTTTCTAAAACCAACAGCAGCCGGCCTTCTTCCAGCTGGTGTTCAAAAGTTTCGCGATACGCCTGCTCAAACAATAAATTCTCCGGCTCATAATCCCTAAAAACTTCAAACAACAATTGCGAACCACTCTGCAGGTGTTTTGTCTTGACCATCTTCCCGGGGAAACCCGTAAAGACCAGGCCTGCAATTACCGCAATATCCCTAAACTTCCTTCTTGCCATTTCAGTTGCATTCAGGCTCTTCTGCAAATCAGAATGAACGTATGCTGCCGAAAAAAGATTGTTGTCCAGCACTTCCTGCATATTGATTTCCTGGTCAGAAAGCAGTTCAAACCCATAATCATTATACGCCAGGGAAAAGCTTATCGGAGAAAGCAGGCTAATCCGATAAGCCAGCAGGCTTGCCAGTGCCTCGTGTACAAAACGCCCCTCAAACGGATAAAAAATAGCATGGAATCCTTCTCTGGTCTTAAAAGTTTCTATCAAAAACTCAGCAGCACCCGGAACAATCGATTCCTTTCTCTGACGTTTGAACATGGGCTGCAATGCTTTCAATTCTGGCGATAAATCAGTTGTGTTTGCCCGATACAATTCCTGGCGGAGCAGTTCGCTCATCTGTGCCGAAAGTGCCATCCGGCCTCCCATCCAGCTTACTAATTTTGATTTCTTTGCAGGGTCGGCCTTTTTTACCAAAACCTGCATGTTCTTAATGCGGTATAACTCCAGCCGTTTTCCGCCAAAGGTAAAAGCATCTCCCGGTTTTAATTTGGAAATAAACCCTTCTTCAATAGTTCCGATAAAGCCGCCACCGAGAAATTTTACGTTCATGACCGCATCACTGACAATAGTACCAATCTGCATTCTGTGGTGCATCGCAATCATCCTGCTGTTGATTTTAAAAAGGCCGTCTTCTTCAATTTCAACTTTCTTATATTCGTCATAAGCTTGCAGGCTCTGGCTTCCGTTAGTAATAAAATTCAAAATCCAGTTCCAGTTTTCCCTTGTTATCGTCTGGTAGCAAAAAGTCCCTTTCACTTCTTCGTAAATTTCATCAGGAAAAAATCCGTCAGATACCGCCAATGTATTCAGGTACTGCACCAGGACATCCCAACTATTCAAATAAGGAACCCGGTCTTCAACAACCGAATTTTCAACTGCTTTCTTCAAAGCCGAAGCTTCAATCAATTCGATAGAATGCGTTGCCAGAAAATAAATCACGCTTTCTTTTCCGGGCTGGTGGCCGCTTCTTCCGGCACGTTGTAAAAACCTTGCCACCCCTTTAGGACTACCAACCTGAATGATGGTTTCTACGGGAGCAAAATCAACTCCCAGATCCAGGCTTGATGTGCAGACCACTACTTTCAATTCTTCATCACGAATTGCCTGCTCTACCCAAAGCCGCGTCTCCCGATTAATGCTGCCGTGGTGCATGGCCATTTCTCCGGCAAATTCCGGATATTTCTCTAACAATCTCTGAAACCAGATTTCACAAGCCGAACGGACGTTCGTAAAAAGCAATGTCGTCCTGCTTTGCTTAATAATGTTTGCCGCTTCGTCAATCAGGAGCAGTCCCATGTGTCCGCGCCAGGGATAGGTTTCCATCTTATCTGGAATTATGGAGATGACATTTATTTTTTTATTGATAACTGCCTTAATCAAAACCGAATTCCTATACGCTTCTGAATCAATTCCCAGCAATACTTCTTGTGCCTGTTGCAGGTTCCCGATGGTGGCCGAAATTCCCCAGATACGCATATCCGGAGCTATTTTCTTTAACCGGGACAAAGCCAGTTCAGTCTGGACACCGCGTTTGGTCCCTAACAACTCGTGCCATTCGTCAATGACAATGGCAGCACAATCTTTAAACACTTTTTCGTATCCTTTTGAAGCAAGAAGCAGCTGAAGGCTTTCGGGGGTTGTGACCAGCAGGTCAGGCATTTTTTCTTTCTGCCTGGTTCTTTCGCCTGCAGATGTATCTCCGGAACGGATCCCAACAGTCATTTTTGTGCCCAGATCTGTGGCAACACGTTCTGCAGATTGCTTGATTTCTACCGAAAGCGCTCTTAACGGCGTAATCCAGATGGCTTTTAACCCTGGTCTGTGTTTCTCTTTATAACCCGGGTTCTTTTTGATGTAGTCAAGAACAATCGGTAGCCATAATGCATAGGTTTTTCCGCTACCTGTCGGAGCGTTCAGCAGACCGTTTTTTCCTTGTAAAAAAGCAGTCCAGGTTTGGGTCTGGAACGGAAACGGTTTCCATCCCTGCTGGCCGAACCAGTCGCTTGCCAGGTTAAAAAGTTGTTCTTTGTTCATTTTTATTTAAACGTAGTATGCTAGATTTTCAATCAATCAAATCTAGAAGAAACCTGCGTAAATGCGTAAATCCGCGTCATCTGTGTCATCCGCGTTCCATATCCTCGCAAAGACGCAAAAACACAAAGTTCTTTACTATTCACTCTATATTCTATATTCTTGACTCTTTATTCTATTTTCTCTACACAATCAGACCCTTCAAATCTTCAATAGAATTCGCTTCATCAATTTTCTTATCATGCCGCCATCTTAAAATCCTGGGAAAACGAGTAGCCACGCCACTTTTATGCCTGTTGGAAAATGCAATCCCTTCAAACCCGATTTCAAAAACCAATTGCGGTACAACACTTCGGACCGGGCCAAATCGTTCGAGCGTATTCTTCTTTATAAAATCATCTACCTGCCTAAATTCAGCATCTGTCAAACCGGAATAGGCTTTCGCGAAAGTGACCAGCTCCCGCTCGCCGTTTTCATTGTCCTGCCATAACGCAAACGTATAATCGGTAAATAAATTAGAACGCCTGCCGTGGCCCCGCATCGCATAGGTTAGAACGGCATCAATAACTAATGGCTCCACTTTCCATTTCCACCAGTCCCCTTTTTTCCGCCCTACCTGGTACGCAGAACTTTTTCGTTTCAGCATCAGCCCTTCACTTCGCATTTCGCGGGAACGGAACCTTTCGGCAGTAACTTCTTCCCAGGTGGTAAAGGAATAGCGCTCTGATAATTGTAATGGTATGTCCTTATCTTTTATGGTTTCAAACAATTGTTCTAACAGCTTTCGTCGCTCTTCCAGAGGCTGGTCGCGAATATCTTTTCCACCCCATTCCAGTAGATCATACGCTTTGATAATTACAGGTGATTTTTTTAGCACTGCGGCAGAAACAGTTTTCCGGCCTATCCTAGTCTGCAAATCATTGAAGGTCCCTACTTCACCGTCAAGAAAAGGGAGGATCTCACCATCAATCACGGTGCCGTCGGGAATGACACCAATAAATGAATGAAACTCGGGATATTTATCGGTAACAAGCTCTTCTCCCCTACTCCAGATATGCAGGTCGTTTTCACGGATAATGGTTTGCGAACGGATCCCGTCCCATTTATGCTCCACCACCCAATCAGACGGATTTCCCAGACCGGCCACATCGCCTTCAATAGGATAAGCCAGATAAAACGGAAACGGTTTGGAGAGAAAGTCCTGGCTTTTTTCATCCATGATTAATTCCTGAAATGAAATCGTATTCGGGTCCCAGTTGCCCATTAACTTGCAGGCCAGGATATCCTCGTCAGCATCAAAAGCTTTGGACAAGGCGCGTGTCATTAATTTCTGGCTTACACCAATTCGGAAGTTACCGGTAATTAATTTGGTAAAAACAAAGCGTTCATAATAATTCAATACCAGCCAGTTCCGGTGCAAGTACTCGCGCTTTTCCTCATCGGTCTTCTTTTTTAAAGCCAGAATCTCCTGAAGGTACTCGGTCAGGCTTTTGTCGGAATTCGTTACTGAAGCGGGTATTACCAAGGCGATAGTTTCCGCGAGGTCGCCCACAATATGATAACTTTCTTCAAACAACCACAGTGGAATATTCGCCAGTTCATTGGCCCAGATCCGCAATAAGGTAGTATTGACAGGCCGGGGCGGACGGCGGTGGGACAACATGGCGATCGTCCACACCCTGTCATCATCGGATGCATTTTTGAAATAGGTGGTTAGTGCATCGACTTTAACATTGGTTTTATTAGAAGTATCTAATGTCTTTATGAGTTCGGCAAAATTCTTCATACTTCTTCTTCCAGTTTTGAAGCGGCTTCCATTTCTGCCGATTCGCCTTCGTATTGGGTTTTTTCGGTACGTGCATCATACCCCAGTTCGCGTAAATATTTTGAAAAAATGTCGGTATAGCCATGGGTACAAATTACTTTTTCGGCACCCGTTTCTTTAATAGAATTGAGCAGCGCATACCAGTCACAGTGATCGCTGAGGACAAATCCTTTATCGATCGCACGGCGGCGCCTTGCCCCCCGGAAAGCCATCCAGCCGCTTGCGGCACCCGTTACAAAAGGGGTCATTTTACGGATCCAGATGCTGCCGTGCGCACTGGGCGGTGCCAATACGATATTGCCTGCAATTTCCTCTTTTTTGGTTTCCCTCGTAATTCTGGTAGTCGGCGGAAAATCGACAAGGGGCCGTAATATTTCGGTCATGTTTTCAATGGCACCATGTGTATAAATTTTGCCGATATCGGTGTCCAGGTATTTTAACAGCCGCTGTGCCTTGCCTAAAGAATACCCGAAAAGAATGGATGTTTTTCCTTCGGCTTTATTTTCTGCCCACCATTGGTTAATGTTCTGCATGACTTCAGCCTGTGGCGTCCATTTAAAAGCGGGCAGCCCAAAAGTGCATTCGGTGATGAAGGTGTGACATTTTACAGGTTCATAAGGTACGGAAATACCATCATCTTCGGTTTTATAATCACCGGTAAAAACCCAGACTTCTCCTTTGTATTCGACACGTATCTGGGCACTTCCGATAATATGCCCGGCTGGATGAAGTGAAAATGTAACACCATTGATGGTAAACCTTTCATTCCAGTCTTTTCCGGTAACGTTAATTTCGCCTAAGCGGTGCCGTATTATGGGCACATTCGTATGATGTGTAATATAGCTTTTATGTCCCCACCGGGAGTGGTCTGCATGGCCGTGTGTAATTATCGCATTGTCTACAGGACGCCAGGGATCAAGATAGACATTGGCCTGTTCGCAGTAAATACCTTTATCATTAAACACTAAAAGTGGGTTTCGCATAGAGGTTATCTTAAGTTATAAATTTACAATTTGGATCAGGAGCGGTGTTATACTTTGTAAAAAATTAACTTTTGTAGAGGTTCTAAGGTAGAATGTTTTGGGTTAAGATTGATTCTATCATTCATGGTAATTACTTTCGAAGAAGCAGTGCCCTAGATGAATCGTAAGAAAATGGCAGTGGCTTAAGTACATACAAGAGTTTTTAGGACACCAGCAACGAAACAACCCAAATTTATACCATATTAGTAGAAAAACTATCTAGCAAATAAAAAATCCGTTTGATGATTTGTAATCAGTTTTTTTTATATTTATCACAAATAAAAAAGTGATTTTATCAGACATATACAACGCATTGAGGGTGGATATGTCTGATGGCGTTAGACGTATAAACAAGTTGTATATATATTGAAAATAAGCTCCGAATCAAGAAATAAACCTTATAAGAACTAAAAATGATTGAAAGAATAAATTTTCATAATAGACGATTTGAGTTTGTAAGGCATAGTGATTATAACTATGGAGAAAATATATTCACTATAATCGTTGGAAAGAACGGGACAGGAAAAAGTACGTTATTAAGTTCAATAGTTTCAGAGTTATTAGAAAACTACACAGACAGATTTTATAATGAAAATGAACTAGGGTTTAGAAGAAGCAGTAACAACGGCTTAGTTATTGATATCAAACCTGATAATATTATAGCTGTCTCATCAAGTCCTTTTGACAAATTTCCACTTACTAGAAAATTTAATGATATTGAAAGTTATACATATTTAGGACTTAGAGATTTATCGAGCATAAATTTTGGGCTGTCATATATGTCGAAAATAATTTCATCATTAATTGAGAGTCTTTATAAAAACCATTCACATTGGAATAACATCGCAGAGGTTCTTGATTATTTAGGGTATAGGGACGAAATATCTGCAAAGTTTAGCTTTAACATTAACAAATCAACACTTGAAGAATTCATAAACAACAACATAAGTCCTGAAGAATTCTTTCATAACACAAGAACTTACACAAGAACTTTAAATCGTAGATTTTTTCAAAATGAATTTGGAGAAATTGACATTCCAAAGCTTGATTTTTTAAGAGGCATTTTAATATCAATTATTCAAGATGATTATGAATTTCGTTCAAATAGACTAATTCATCTGAACATCACACATAGTGGAATAAGTATTGAATCAAATGAAGTTAGATTGTATAGCGAACAAATTGTATTCTTAATTAATTCGGGAATTCTCAAGCTTAGAGATATTGGTTTAGTTAAAAAAAATAGAGGCTCAACATTTTCTATTAAAGATTCTAGTTCAGGAGAGCAAAGTGTGATTCTAAGTATTTTGGGTATTGCCAGTAAGATAACGAACAACTCAATAATATGTATTGATGAACCCGAAGTTTGCCTACATCCAGAATGGCAAGAAAAGTACATACAAATACTAATAAACACATTTAAAAAATTTCGACAATGTCACTTTATTATTGCCACCCATTCGCCACAGATAATTTCTAAACTAAGTCCAAATAATTGCTTTGTTATCTCAATGGAGGATGCTGAAATTAATAAC
>DASVUQ010000324.1:0-13442 GCA_036386975.1 Flavobacterium sp.
ATTTCCACTTTCTTTAATCCTAACGATACATTTCGGTAATGTTCAGGGTGTATTTTAAGTTCATGATTCATTTTAAAAAAGTTCTAATTGGTTAATGTTTTCCTTCCTTTCCTTTAGTTCCCGTAATTCTTTTTTAGCATTAATCCCTAGGTATGAGTCGAAAGTTCTTTTACTGATATGGTATTGCTTTTCAATATACTTATGGAAAATTTCTTTGAAAAACAGCCCTTGTTTGCGATGGTGCAAAACAATGGTTTGGATTTCCAAAACTTTTGTTAAAAAATTTTCCCGGGTATAAGCCATATATTACTATCTTTGAAGCCAACATCCGCCAAGATGAGGGGGCTTGAGATAGTAATATATTTCAGGCTCTTTTTTTTGTTAGTTGCTGGATGGTTTTGGTATTCCTGTTGCATGATGCCAGGCTTTAGTACCCACCTTTTCAGCACTATGTTTATTATTGGTCTCTAAGGCCCTAAACTGTTTTATTAAGTCGTCCAGTTCTGTATAATCGTAAGCGTGCAGTTCTTTTTTATAAACGGAACTCTTGAGCATCCAACCGTTAAATTTTTTCCAACTGTCCGGTTCTTTAATGCCTGTTATGGTAGCCAGTGTTAATGCAACGCTACGTTTTCTACGCATCAGAATTTCTAAACCTGCCAATTGTACTTTGTTGGTCAATTCAGTGCAGAACCCTTGTAATTCTTTGTCCGATAATTCACGGATTGACTCAGTCCTGCCATTAGTAAAGTTGTACACCATCTCTTTTTTCAAATCACCTGTAATGCCTGCTTTCCCAAGCAGCGTCATTATTTTTTTGATTGATGCCATAATTAAAATAGTTGTCCCTGAACGGGTTTGTTTTCTTTTTTATCCCAAATAACAAAAGGCTTATTGCCACCAAAACGGCTTCTTGGAAAAGCCTTTCCTTCTTTTACAAATACCTTGATGCACGACATATACTCAATGTCTTTTGCAGCCTGGTTCTTTGGTTTCTCGTTCTTTGCCCAGCTAATTACTATAAATGATTTTTTAGGAAAGCTTTTGACAAGACTTTTATATTGTTTGGTTGACAATTCGGAATAATCCTGACTATCAATAACAACAATGCGTGCCGAAGCCTTACGTTTTAACCTGATTAAAAGTTCGTCAAAGGTTCCGCCAGTGATAAACATCACTTTACCTTTTACTTCTTCCATATTGTTACGTTGGATAGCAGCCTGCAAGGATTTTGAATGACCTTGTTCATAAGAGAAATAGTCTGCCTTTACGTTAAACTTTAGGCAAAGGTTCTTGATAAACTTAACTGTAAGTTCTGTTTTCCCACCGCCTGACTCACCAGTAACCGACATTTTGAAGTTTTTTTCAATTAAGCCGAAACTGTCTAACCATTCGCCTTCTATCTCATAGACATCGAATGTTTTGTTTAAAAAATCTGTGATTCCAATTGCTCTCATTTTTACTAATTTTTCATTTTTCGCTCCCGGGACTGGAATCGAACCAATCCGTATGAACCATTCGGGATAAAAGCTATATTATGTATGTTGCTTTTGTATGTTTTTTAAATGCCGGATTTTTGATTACCAGCTTTTCGTACCGCTTAAAGGCAGCCAGTTCCTTAGTAGATAAATCCGTTTTACAAACCCACTCGTTTTGGGTGTCCCTGTAAACTACATGACCATTTAAATAATACTGTTCGTGGTCAATTATTGGCTTAATTGTTATTGGCGTTTTCATAGACTGGAAAAATTAAGTGATATATCTTTCCATCGGTTCTTTTCATCTTTAGTATAAACCCGGACATACTTTGCAGAACCTACAACGATCAGGCAATCGTTAAGTTTGTCAAATTCACGGATCAGGTTTTCGTCGCCGATTTCTTTGACCTGTCTCCTGGCTTTTGTCAAGAGCTTTGCATCATATTCGCCTTTGGTGTTTTTCATCAAAATGCTATCGAGCAGGTTGTAAAAACCTTTGTTTCGATTCTCAAACTTTTCCCTGAATATATCTTTGATTGCATTGATATGGACTATTGCCTCATCATTAAAATCGAAACGATCCTGAGTTTCTACGACCACTTTAACGGTATCGTTTTTTAGCTCGAAGCTTTTGGTATCTTTAGGTGTTTTTCCTTCAATTTCATACTTTAAAGAATTGAAGTTTTCAGCACGTTCTATCGTAGAGGTTTTAATTCCTATTAATCTTTCCCGGGCTGTTTTAAAGCAGTTTGAGACATCATTTAAAAAATCTTCTTTGTCTTTATTGCACGCTTCTTTTTTGGCTTCTTGCTCGTGTAATTCTGCTGCCTCTTTTTTTTGTAGAAATTCCTTAATTTCTGCTGCAGACATTTCTGTAATTGGTTTTGTAATTGCTTCCATTTTTTATTTTATAATTTAAATTCGTGTTCTTTAATGTCTAAAGTGTCGTTTTCGATTGGCCAGGTTTCAGGTTCTTTGATTAGTTCTAAGCTTTCAGGATCAACCCCGTTTACTTCTATAGAGCCTAATTTTACATTTAACCATTCTTTATTTCTGCTGTTTTTACCAGTAATAATTACTTGTGAACCTTTTATTATTATATCGCCCCCTATGTTCTGTATATCAATCAAAACAGTAGCTTTTTTGTTTTCGAAAAAGGCATTTGATGATTTTTTTACAAAGCTTTGTCTCATGTATTATACTTTTATAGTTGATAATTGATCTTCCTCTAATTCTATTAGTTTGCCTACATAATAGTCCCGGCTTCTTTTGTTTTTTACATACTCAAAATGAATCCCTTTTTCATTTTCCCTTAACCAGTCGTTAAGTTGTTTAATCTTGTTTTCTAACCATTGTTTTGTTACTGTCATAGCCTTAATTTTTAGATTTAGTAGCCCATTTATTTAACTTTTTATGCCATATCTCGGTTGCTATTGCACCGCCAAAAGCTTTTACTATCTTTCCTTTTTTGTTTTTTACAATAAGGATTTGCTGGGTAGGGTTATAAATTGTTAGCATGATGGGTATAATTCGTTTAGTAGTGAAATCGTTACTTCTTCGCCTGATATTTCGGCTTCTTCTAAGCTGTTTGAAATAATGTTTTTCAAACTGTCAAAGTCTTTAACACGTGCTTTTAGCCAGTTTTGAGCGGGTTTATTTGTAATCCCTAACTCAATACAAATACTTTCAATATCTTCGCCTATGGAGGGGTCTAAGTACGTCCAACCAAAAGACCAGCGGCGATTGGTCTGGATAAAGCCGTTTTTACGCCTTTCTGCCCCTTTAGAAAGCATCTTTTGTACATCGATACCAATTACTACTACAGCAGCATATCCTTGTAACTCATCGGCAATTGTTTTTACCGTTGGAATGTTACCTGCTTTTGAGTTTTCGAACTCATCAATAATAATCATTGGGTTATTGCCTAAAGTTTTGATTTTTTGGCACACTCTTTTAATTATAGCGCCTTTGGTTCCTGTAGTAGCTACACCTACTTCCTCAGCCAGATTAATGGCAAATTCTTTGGAGTTTTCGATGCTGGAGCATTTAACCAAAAATACCGAAGTCGGATATTTGCGTTTAAACAAGGTTGCAGCATAGGTTTTCCCTAATCCTGTATCACCATCCAGCCCTAAACGGATTTTCTTTTCACGTGCATTTTCAAAAGTGATAATTGCCTGTTTGAAATTGAAGGTGTTAAAATGGTTCCAGTATGACTTTTCTAGTTTTAGGCCAATGGCCAGAGTAAGGGCTTCATAATATTTATCAGCTATTTTAGTTTTGCCAATCACCTCGTTTCTTTTAATAATTTGGTTTACATAGGCTTTGTCTATGCCTGCCAATTGAGCCAATGCTACTTGTGTAGTGGCATTTTCGTTCAAATACCTATCAATTGCCTGCGGTATTAATTCTAGTTTCTGAATTTGTGTTAACTTTGCCATAGATATTTATTAAGCCGACCAATTTGAGCTGTTAAAGTCTCTGTTTACTCTCTTTTTGGTCGTGTTTTTAAGGTTAGTATTTTCGTTGTTTATTTGGTTTGCATTATAAGTTTCTTTGTTGCCTCCTAAAACCATAGCGTGCTCATAGCCCAAACCTTCCATTACTTCATTTAATGAAGCTTCGAATTCGTCTATAATTTCGGTTTGCTTGGCTTTTCTGCCCTTTAAGTGTCCAAGTGCATTGGTTTTACTATTATCTGTTTCTGCGTGCGATTGTGAAGCACCTACTACACGGGGACAGCTCATTATAAACTTTTCGTCCAGGGTGTATAAATCTGCTGTTTCATCGTCCCAGACTACTTTTACTTCAGCACCTGTAGTATATCCTGTAGCTTTTGCAATTAGTTCGGTTCCTGCACCACCAAACTGTGGTATTTCGAACTGGAACAATTCGCTTTCGTAGCCTTTGGAGCGGGACACATTCACATAGCCACGCATGTAGCTTACATCTACTTTTGTATGTTTTCCGAACAAATAGCGCATTACAACCGGCTCCAATGGTTCGCATTTTGGATGTTTGATTGCAAACCTTTCAGAAGGTGCTACACCGTCACGCAACTTGGTTGTATTCCAACGAGTGATTAACTGGTGCATTTGAATCAAAGCATCCTGATAGTTTGGCATTTCGTCAATATTGATGTGATCAGGATTAGCTTGTCCCTCAATTCCCGTTCCCCACGAAGTAGAAAGGAAGTTTTTAATGTCTTTTAAACTACGTTTAAACAAACGGAATTGAGTTTCTGCCGGATTTGCTTGCGAGTTACCTGCTTCGATGGTTCTGACCTTGTTAAAGGCCAGGTTCAAAAAGCTTTTACTTACGGCTGATGTAAATGCTCCGTGGTTATCGGATACGAATTCAAACATGGTTTGATTGCCCCCGTTTTGGATTGCCATTTTAACAGCATCCCTGGTCATTTGTTCGGTCTCTTTGTGCGATCCTATTGGAGCAGCTGACCATCCTGCAATAAATCGACTTGAAACGTCAGTAATAAGAATTACATAGAGCTTCATTGTGGCCCATTTGCCGTTAGGTTTCACATACTTATAGTTGATGGTTCCTGAACCATCACCTGCAAATAGGGAGTGGGCAAATTGTAAACGTTCGGTTGTTACGTAAGTCTGTACATGTTTTTTATAGTAATCTTCACCATGTCTTGCACGTGAAGTTTGTATTTGCCTGTTAAATCGTGTCAAATGATGGCAAAATGTACGGTAAGCTACAGGTTGTAAATCGAATTCTTTTACATCTTCAAAATAGTCCCGCTCCCAAAGTGTATGTATGTACTCTTTTGTAGAACCGCCCGGGTTCATGTATAAATTGAACATCATTGCTTGATGAATGTCAAACTGGTAAATTTGCCCTGTACTTTCGTCAACTAAAGGGTATTTACCAACTATTTGAGCATTGTCGTTTCCGTATTTTCCTGAAACAAAGAAGTTTCTTTGTTCGATTGTACTGGCTTGGATAGGGAATTCACTGATTTTATTACGCAAATAAGCTGCAGAATTTACTTTGAAGCCTTCCAGTTGTAGGGGCGCAATCATATCGGCACATACTTGTAAAAAATCTTGTTTTTTATTGATGCCCAATGCCTTAAAATTGTCATTAACCAGTTGCTTGTATATAAACATGCACCACGCACGGCCCGTAGCCATTTGTAAGGCTTGGTTTTGATTGAACCCTACAATTGCATTGTACATATAATACGTAATATCAGTATTGTCAATGAACGTGTTAACTTGTGCCTGAATTAATTTTTTTAACTGATTTTGTTTGTTGTTTTTGTCGGTACTTAACAGAGCCTCATACGCCTGTAGAAGCTCGTGTTTTGTACCAAATTTTGAGCGGTAATGTGTAGGCTTACGGTCAGGCAAACAATCGTAATCATAATAGAAAGTCCCGTTTGCTTTGCCCCAGCGCCAGGCACTACCAGTATTAGGTAAAAAGTCTCCATATTTGTAGCCTTTTTGAATTGATTTTTTGAATTTCGCACGAACTTTATTTCTTAAATATTCCTCTTTTACACCGCACACCTGCATTACAAGTCGCTGGCTTAACCAAATGGTTTTCCCGTCTTTGTAATCGCGTAGTATAATGTCGTTGTGTAAGAATTGCATATTTTTTATATATAGCCTGTCTTTCCAAGCAGTCAGTATCTGAAAAATTTAGTCCCCGCCTTGGTGTCGAAACCAAGCTTGCCGTGGCGGGTTTTGCATGTTATTATTTACTTAAGAAATAATATGTGTGGGTTGTTGAAATATTTAAAAGGTATTTAACTAGTTGACAATGTTTACTTCTAATCATGGCTTAATAATTTTTTTAATTCATTATACTTTTCTATAATTTTTTTCCCTCCTTTAGTATCTGGGTTACGGTCACCTTTTAATACCATTTTACAATAGCTTCTACTGTATCCTGTGGAAGAGGAGAGCAGGTACCAAATTTTGTTTTTTCGTGCATTTTCTACTAGATCGCTCATAAGTGGTATATGTTATATATGTTATATATTTGATTACTTTTGTTATTTATTAGCAACACAAATATATACGTATTTTTAATATTATAAAAATAAAATATTAGAATTTTTAATAATTATGTCAATAGGATTAAGAATTAGAGAGTTAAGAAGCAAATTGGGCATGAACCAAATAGATTTTGCTAATCAATTAGGCATTAAACAGTCTCCTTTGTCTCAAATGGAGAGTGGTAAAATACAGCCATCTATCGAAACTATATCTAATATTATACGTATTTTTAATATTAGTTACTCGTGGCTTATTGATGGAATTGAAGAAAAACCAAATGTGCAAAATTTACAACCCTTAGAAAGGGTTACAAAAAGGGTTACATTTTCAGAAGAATCGAAAAATGCAAAAGATGTAACCCTTTTATCAAAAAAAGAGGCAAGCCTATATAATAGGATGCCCAAAGTTGTCACTGTAGATAAAAGTGGAAAAGATAATATTGTGCTGGTACCAGCCAAAGCATCGGCTGGTTATTTAGTAGGTTATGGAGACCCGGAATTTTTACAATCACTTCCAAGTTATAATTTACCTAATCTAAGCAATGGTACCTTTAGAATGTTTCCAGTAAGCGGAAATTCTATGTTTCCAACTTTAACTAATGGTTGTTTTGTAGTTGGCGAATGGGTAGAGAACTTAATTGATATTAAGGACAATCATATTTATGTAATTGTCAGTGAGAATGGTATTGTAGTTAAACGTGTTTTAAATCGTATAAATAAATACAATAATTTATATTTAAAATCAGATAACAGTAAGGAATATCCAAATGAATCACTTGAACTAAGTCAAGTAATAGAAGTGTGGGCGGTTAAAATGCAGCTTTCGTTTGAATTCCCTGATCCAACTGATCATGTATATGATCGTGTAATTGATTTAGAGGCCGAAATAGAACATATTAAATCAATTATTAATAGTAAAAATTAAACCTTTTTTTATCTAAGCTTAATTTCCGACCTTTTTTATTAAGTTAGAATTAAACCTTTTTAAACCTTTTTTATATCTAATGCCTTTATTTATAGTATATATTTGGTTTAGCCCCTTATACCAAATGTTAAAATGGGCTTAAACAAACGTTTGAATTAAACAAACGTTTAATTTCGTATTGTTTTTGTAAATTATGTTATGGCCGATTTCAACGATAAGCAGGTTAGGATTCTTCAGGTGGCTGAAAAGCTTTTTGCAGAAAGGGGCTTTGACGGGACATCCATCAGAAACATATCCAAAGAAGCCAGGATTAATATTGCCATGGTCTCTTATTACTTTGGCTCAAAAGAAAAATTACTCGAACGGCTTATCCTTTTTCGTATCAACGACCTTAAGGTACAATTGGAAAACCTTTCTAAAGAACTAATGACACCCATTCAGAAGATGGAGAAGTTTATTGAATTATATATTCAGAAACTCAATGATAACCGGCACATGTACCAGATCCTTCACTTTGAAACCGCATCAAAGAAAAGAGTAATGGACCTGAAAGGTTTTCAGGAAGTAAAAAAAGGAAATCTACAATCTTTGACCAATATCATCACTGAGGGCCAGGAACAAAATCTATTCAGAAAAGACATTACTATTCCACTGATAACACCTACTATTTTAGGCACTTATTTTCAATTTTATAACAATAAACCTTTTTATGAAAATGTACTTGGTTTAAAAAATCAGGAAGAATACGAGCACTATATTAAAAATGAATTAACAACACATATTCAACAAACGATCAAAGCTCTTTTAATGTATGAAAAGTAAAATATCTTTGTTTTTTGCTATTTCCCTTTTTGGGATGGTAGCTGCAACAGCACAACAAAAAACCAGCCTGCCCTTAAAAGATGCTGTCCATCTCGCACTAACCAAAAGCAATGAAATCGGTTTGGCCAATTCAAAAGTCAACACGAAAAAACACGAACTGCAATCGGTTAAAAATAACCAATACCCTGATTTTAAACTTTCCGGCCAATACTTACAGTTAACCAGTGCCAATGTAAATCTAAAAATTAGAAACCAACCTCAAACAGGCCCTGACGATGCCATCACAAACGCATCACCAGAAACCAATCGGTTATTACTTGGACAAGCCAATATGACTTTGCCACTGTTTTCAGGATTAAGGCTAAAAAACAGTATTGCCGCAACAGAAAATTTATATAAAGCAGAACAGGCCAATGCTGTTCATTCCTCAGAACAAATTATAATGAGGGTGATCCGTTATTATGCCGAACTATATAAAGTTCAGCAATCAATAGCATTACTAAAGGAAAGCCTGAAAAGCAACCAGCAGCGGGTAATCGATTTTACTGCTCTGGAACAAAACGGGATCATTGCCCGGAATGATTTGCTAAAGGCACAATTACAGGTATCCAGGGTACAACTTTCTGTTGATGAAGCCGAAAAGAATGAACGTCTTCTTAATTACAATTTAATTACATTATTACAGCTTCCGGCCGCTACACAAATCCAGGTATTGCCAGATAATATAGGAGCCGATTTGTTTTCTCAACCTGTAGGCACAGCACAAGATGCTTTAAAAAAAAGAAAAGATTTAGAGGCACTTCGTTTCAATGTAAAGGCAACAGAATCAAATATTAAATTTGTAAAAGGGAATTACTTTCCGTTAATAGCTTTAGTGGGTGGTTATACGGCACTTAACCTTCAAAATGTGGTTACGGTAACTAATGCATTAAATATTGGATTGGGCTTTTCTTATAATTTAAGTTCTTTATTTAAAAATGGTACTGATGTGAAAGTAGCAGAAAGTAAAGCTAAAGAAATCCGTCAACAAGAGGCCATACTTACCGATGCTATAGAATCGCAGGTAATGCAAGCCAGAGAAAATTATGAATTATCCATTAAGCAAAATACTGTTTATAATGAAGCTATAGGACAGGCAGCTGAAAATTACAGGATTGTAAAAGACAAATACGACAACGGCTTATGTAATACTAATGATTTGCTGGAAGCCGATGTAGAAGCTTTATCTGCTAAAATAAATGTAGCGTATGCACAAGCCAATAAAGCATTAAAATTCTACGAATTACTCGAAGCTTCCGGCACGTTAACTGAATCATTCAAACTTTCTAACAACTAAAACATAATGGAAAAGAAAAAAACCAATAAGAAGTTTATACTGATATTCACGGTCCTAATTGTTTTGATAGGTACTTACGGAGGGTATAAATATGTTCATTCCCTATCCCATGAGACTACAGATGATGCACAAATTGAAAGAAACATGAACCCTATTATTCCCAGAATAGCCGGTTATGTGACAAAAGTATATATAAAAGATAACGATTTTGTAAAAAAAGGCGATACGCTTTTTACCATTGACAATAGTGACTATTTAGTAAAAGTAGAAGAGGCTAAAGCCGCTCTGGCTGCTGCCGAAGGTAGTTTCGCTGTTTCAACGGCAGATATCGGTACATCTGTTGCCAACGTGTCCGTTTCTAATGCCAATGTACAATCTGCCGGTGGTACTATTGAAACTGCCAGGATCAGGCTGACACGCGTAACCAATGATTATGAAAGGTACCGTAACTTATACAACAACCGTTCAATAACCAAGCAGCAATTCGAACAGGCAGAAGCAGCAAAACTGGAAGCAGAAAGCCAGTTGCGTATTTTACAGGAACAACAAAAAGCAAGTGCTTTTCAAAAAGCGGTAGCATCGGCCCGGACTACGGTTTCCAATAAACAGGCCGATGTAGCAAAAGCCAATATAAAACGCGCGCAGGCTGTTTTGGATGCTGCAAAACTCAATTTAAATTACACCACGGTTACGGCTTCTATTGATGGCCAGGTATCTAAAGTCAGCATTCAGCCCGGGCAATTTTTACAACCGGGACAGTCGCTATTCTATATCATCAACAGTCAGGAAGCTTGGGTTATTGCTAATTTTAAAGAAACACAACTCAATAGAATGGTTACCGGACAAAAAGTGACTATTCACGTTGATGCATTTCCAGATACCGAATTTTCAGGTACCATAGCTTCTTTTTCTCCTGCGACCGGTGCCCGTTTTTCTATCCTTCCCCCGGATAATGCCACCGGGAATTTTGTAAAAACTATCCAGCGGCTACCTGTAAAAATAACCATCGATAACAGCAATGATGCGAACAAGCTAAAATTACTGCGTCCGGGAATGAATGTAGATGTGGATGTACATATCAAATAATATCCGGTTGACGTAAAATTTAATTTTTTAGCTAGCTATAATAAGGTATGGTACAATCAGGAGACGATTTAGTAGAATACGGGTTTAGAAGGATCATCATTACCATAACAGCAGTACTTTGTGCGCTGCTGGAAATTGTGGATACTACTATTGTAAATGTAGCATTAACCAATATGCGGGGTAGCCTTGGCGCCACCCTGACCGATGTGGCCTGGGTAATCACCGCTTATGCTATTGCCAATGTGATTGTGATCCCGATGACCAGCTGGCTTTCTCAACAGTTTGGCCGAAGGAATTATTTTGCAGTGTCGATTGTTATATTTACGGTCTCTTCTTTTTTATGTGGCAATGCCTCGAACATTTGGGAACTGGTCGCTTTCCGGTTCATTCAGGGCCTTGGTGGTGGGGCTTTATTAGTAACGGCACAAACCATTATTACTGAAAGTTATCCGGTTGCAAAAAGAGGTATGGCCCAGGCTATTTACGGATTAGGTGTTATAGTAGGCCCTACTTTGGGGCCGCCATTAGGAGGTTACATCGTTGAAAACTATTCATGGCCTTATATTTTTTATATTAACATTCCTATTGGGATTGTAGCCACAATCCTGACTATTACTTTTATAAAAAGCCCCAAATTCGGTGAAAAACTAAAAACCAATCAGGTTGATTGGTGGGGGATATTCTTATTAGCCTCGTTTATTGGTTCTCTTCAGTTTGTATTAGAACACGGGCAGCAGGATGACTGGTTCAACAACCGTTCAATCGTTATATTAAGTATCGTATCAGTAGTAGGATTACTGCTATTTATATGGCGGCAAAAAACGTATCAATATCCAATTATTAATTTAAGTGTCCTTAAAGACGGGAATTTGAGGATTGGTGTGGTAATGGGATTTATCCTTGGTTTTGGTTTATATAGTTCTACATTAATCCTGCCTATTTACACCCAATCCATTTTAGGCTGGACCGCTACAGATGCCGGATTAGTGCTCATACCCGGTTCAATTACAACCGCTTTTATGATGCCTATCGTAGGGAAATTGATCCAGAGAGGCGTTCATCAGGGATATATGATAGCTGCCGGGTTCCTGATTTTCTTTTTATTTACTTTTATAATGCACAATATTATCACTCCCGATACAGGAGTAGAACATATGTTCTGGCCGCTTATTTTAAGAGGTGTTGGTTTAGGGTTATTGTTTGTTCCCATAACCACATTGTCACTGTCTACTTTAAAAGGAAAAAATATAGGCGAAGGTGCTGCTTTTACGGGAATGATGCGACAATTGGGCGGTTCTTTTGGCATTGCTATTATCACTACTTATATAACACGGTCTAGTCAGGAACACCGGGTTAATCTGATTTCACACCTTAATGGAAGCAGCTATGAAGTACAGGAAAGGCTAGGGTTACTTCAAAAAGGGTTTATGTCAAAAGGATTTTCTGCCAATGAAGCAATGAACAAGGCCTATCAGGCATTCGAGTATATCATAATGAAGCAAAGCACTGTTCTGGCCTATATTGATATTTTTCTTTACCTCGGTATCCTATTTTTATTATGTATCCCTGTTGTATTTTTTATTAAAAGAGGCAAAAACAAAATCAACCCTGCAAATGCCATGCATTAACTATAGCTGAATTAAAGTAAAATATCATAATCCTGGTTATGAGGTATTCTTTAGATTTTTGTGTGTCTTTGAAAACCGGGAAAAAAAGGTCTCCCTTTGAGACAAACTTTCCCGTTTCGCAGAAAAAAGATACAATTGCTAAAGAATATTTTATAAGTAATAATTCATTTTGTGTTTTTAATTTTTCGCAAAGGTGCTAAGATTCTGTGTTGATTTCCAACTAAAATCTTAATTTTTATTAATTTTGTTTTTCAAGACAGTCATTGAGCTAGTCTCTATAGCGTGTTTAAACCCTTTGTGTTTGCACGCTATTTTTTGTTATATATTCTTTATCATAGACTGTTTCATTTTTGAATAAAATATAAATCAGTTCAAGTATTTTTCTTTGAATTGCCACTAAAGCTTTCATTTTTATTCCATGTTTGGCGACTAATCTTGCATAAATAGTACGAAAGTTATCATCCCATTTTACTGCTGTTAATGCTGGTAAGTGTACCGCTTTTCTAAGATTTCGATTTCCCTTTTTTGATATTCTTGGCTTGCCTTTTACAGAAGTTCCAGATTGTTTTTCTTTTACATCAAGTCCCGCATAACTTGTCAGCTGCTTTTTACTTCGTATTAGTTCAAACCCATTTGTCTCGGCCAATACAATGACAGCGGTGAGTTCTCCAACTCCCGGTATTGATTTTACTCTCTCTATTGTACTCTTAATATCCGGGTTTGTTTTAACCAAACCAGCTATATCTTGTTTAATTTCTTTCTCCTGGGAATTTAAAAACACTATTCTTGACCGCATTCTCTCCAAGCTTCTTTGATTAGGATGGGCTTCAACATTTTCAGCATGCAGTTGGTTTTTAATTATACTCCTTTCCTGCACTATTTGATCTCTTTCACGCGTCAGTTGTTGTAACTCTCTGTAAATACTTTTAGGTTTGGACCATTTATCTAATTTTCGTTCTAATCCAAATTGTGCGATCCCTTGAGAACAACTTTTATCTGTAACGGTTTTTAATTCTAATGTCCGTATGTAATTACTTATTTTATTTGGTAATACAATACTTATTTCATATCCGTTATCCACCAAATAGTAAGCAAACTTTTGATGATAAACCCCTGTAGCTTCCATCACATATCGAACAGG
>DASVUQ010000325.1:0-4981 GCA_036386975.1 Flavobacterium sp.
ATCTTGGTGTTGACCGGATATTAATATTACCATTGGTTTCTAAAGCTTTAAGGCTTACATAAAAATTGGGCACCACTTTACCTATATTTAATGAACCAAAACCATCAAAATGATTAATAATGTTATTAATTGTTTGTGCACCTAATGTTATATCTGATGTCGGAAAAACAGTCCCTTTTGTAGTAGCAGGCTTATCCCCTATTCCTGCATTGATTCCTGTTTCCACTGTAGCCGAACGACTTACTTCAATAATCATAACCTCAATAAGTACAACAGGAACTTCTTTATCTATATAATCAATAAAAGATTCAAACCGTACTATATTTTCTGCAGGCCCGCTTACGATAAAGCTATTGAGTTCCGTATCAATTTTAATATCTAATCCATTCTTGATTTCATCGGGTATGATGCTCATAATATCACCCTGACTTCTACTGGTATCCTCTCTTACGGGTTGGGTATAACTGGAATTTCTATTATTAGAAATACTATTGTTATCTAATGGGTTTGCGTTTTGATTATTGAAACTTGTAAAATTATTTTGATTATTAACCCTTCCTGCGCTTCTTCCCCCCTCTTTACTCGGATCGCTCAATAACTCAATAGAACGGTGCATCATTGCGATACGCTTGATATTCCTGACCACCAATTGATTTTTTAATCCAAAAAAGTAGATATTGTTTTTCTTAAAATAGGTAAATTCTTCACTACCTGATGCGATGGTTTGATTTTGACTGGATGCACTTTGGGTAGATTGGCCCCCGGAAGGCCCTGAATTACTAGATTCAAATATTTTGACCAGCAGTTCATCAAAAGTAATGTTTTTTGCTTTTACAGTAGCAGTTCCTGCACTTTCCAGAGGCGTCGAAATAAACATATCAATATTTAATTCATTCCCAATATCATATATAATGTTTGATATAGGTGTATTCTCAAAATCTACCTCCAATAACTTCCTGTCAGCGTCCAGTATGGCAAAGAAAAAATTAGATTTTCTGGAACGTAATGGTTTTGAAGGTCTTTGTGTATTGTTTCCGTTTGTATTTGTGCCCGTAACTGTTGCATTATCATCAGACGATTCAAATAAATAAAAATTATCTTTCGTTTTTGATACCACAAGATTATTAGCCAAAGCCAATTTATCCAAAGCGTCATCAAAAGGCATACTCTTTATATAAACGGTCAATAATTTATTTTCAAGGCCAGGCGCAAACACAATATTTCTACCGCTTTTATCCGTAATTTCCTTAAATGCTTCATAAAGCTTATCGTCTTTTAGATTTAAAGAGAGTAGATTTCCATTGGGTTGAAATCCAACATCAATTCTTTTTTTCTCCGGTATCGCTACAGGCTCATCATATTTTTTGATGGCTAAAATGCTACCGGTAAAGTCAACGTTTAAATTGTATTCTTTACACAGAAATACAATAAGATCTCCCACGGTAACATTAGTAAAATTATTGACCAGTAAAATTTTATTTAATGAAGGGTCTACACTAATATTTACTTTATGAACTTCTGAAACCGCCAATAAAAAACTGGGCAACGTAGCTTCTTTAATATTTACATTTACTTTTTGAGAGAGGCCGGGCACATCAGTCAGTAATCGTTCTATATTATTCTTAATCTGCTCAACTCTATTATTTTGGGCACAAAGTAAATTAAAAAATAAAAACCCTATAATTAATAATTTATATTTCATAAGTGTTGGTTTTAAACTTCTAAATAATTTAGTCCATTAACAAAGAAAAAACTTCATCTACAGAAGTTGTTCCGTTTGCTATTAAATCTAAAGCATTTTTCTTTAAAGTCTGGATGTTATGTTCTTCAATATAAGAATCTATAGATAAGAGATTGTTTTTAATATGTCCTACTAGTTCGCTACCAATAGGTAAAATTTCATAAATGGCTTTTCTTCCTGAATACCCAGTCTGAAAACACTGTTCACACCCTTTTGCTTCATAATGATGGGATATATGCTGCGGGATAGAAAACCCAACCGGAAAAATTTCACTCGTTACAGCAGTCTCGGACTTGCAGGAATTACAAAGTTTCCTTACCAGCCGTTGGGCCACACTTACATTAAGGGTGCTGGCAATTAAAAAAGAAGGCACTCCCATATCAATCAGTCTGGAAATCGTTGCCCATGCAGAATTGGTATGTATGGTTGACAAAACAAGATGCCCGGTAAGTGCAGCCCGTATAGCCATATTAGCGGTAGCCACATCCCTTATTTCGCCTACCATAATAATATCCGGGTCCTGTCGTAAAAATGTCTTTAGAGTAGTAGCAAAATCCAGCCCTATATTTTCCTTTAGCTGCACCTGGTTGATACCTTCCAGCGTATATTCAATAGGATCTTCTACAGTAAGGATATTGGTATTGGATTGATTGAGTTGCTTTAATGTAGCATATAACGTAGTCGTTTTTCCTGAACCTGTAGGGCCGGAAATTAATACAATACCATTGGTTTTTTTTATGCCGTTAAGGTATATTTTTAATTCTTCTTCTGTAAAGCCCAGATGGTTCAGGTCGATATGGCTCGTATCTTTAGACAGGATCCTTAAAACCACTTTTTCTCCGTGCAGTGTGGGCAAGGCAGATACCCGGATATCAAAATCTTCCGATTCGGTTATCACAGAAATACGTCCGTCCTGCGGAAGCCTTTTCTCTGATATATCCAGCTGGGCCCGTATTTTTATTTTGTTAATAATAACAGGATATTCTTCGGGGGACAAATGAAATTGTTCTTTGAGTTTTCCATCTAAGCGAAAACGCACCCGTGCTTTATGCTCGTATGGTTCAAAATGGATATCACTACTACCGATTTCTTTAGCAGAAAGTAACAGCCTTTCCAAAAAATCATTGGTATACTGTAAATTAGATACCTTTGCATTCGTATTTTTCCTGTAATTCGTACTCAGATAAAGGTTTATGTTTTCTGTAGGTTCACTGCGCAGGTCAATAGCCATTCCCAATAATACCATAAGCTCCGATACCAGTAGTTGGGGATCTTTTGCATCGGTTTTCAGATAAAGTTTTCCATTTTCCTTAGCCACTGGCACAATACGGTAACTGTAAGCATGTTCCGTACTTATAAGTTGTTTCAATTCAACCGGTATCTCAAATGATTGTTTCATAATTAGTACGCAAACAAATAATTACTGTTAAAAAAAAGGGATGCCATATAAACAACAGAAAAAAACAATGCTATATAACCTGCAAGCGGCACAGTAATACAGGCTTTATTATAAGATCTAAGAATTGGACTAAGTGTATGCAGGAGCAATGAGAAAACCAATGAAAATGTGAGGAGTATAATAAACGAAATAAATGAAAATGTAAAACTTAAAAAGATAAAAAGCAAGATATCCCCTGATCCTATGCTTTGGTTCAACCATTGCTTCTTTAAAATAAAAGTGGTATATATATAAGTAATAAAAAGAAGTATTGTAATAAAAATCAAATTTATAAGTGAGTTCAAAATAATTATCTTATAATCCAAATATGCTATTTGTATACCAAAGCCCAGCACCCCAACTATAGGATACAATAACCAATATACTAATCTGTCTTTGTAATCCTGATAGCAAATAAATAAAAGAACAAGTATCAATAATATTTTTAGAGGAAGTAACAAATTACTATTGTTCGTTTAGGATTATAATGTAAATACCGGTTTAATTTAATCTTTTGTAATTTGCACAGGATTGCCATTTTGATCTATTTCCCATACATTAAAAATTCCATTTCCGTTAAAATCGGTTACTGCTGTGGCACGGGCCCTAAATTCACTATTACCAACACTAATAATTTCATACGTATAATTAGCTGACCCACCTGCCTTTACTGTAGCCGGAATTTCAAAATCCATTTCGTTAAAGTCATTGCTGTATTTTGAATACATAAAAAAATATTGTTTCTGTGAATTAAAAATAGCTTTCAGCTGTGTTTGTGCTTCAACCGTTTTTGCTTTGGTAATCAAAGGCATAAGGTTAGGCAGGGCTACCAGTAATAAAATACCAATAATAGCAAGTACTATTAAAGTTTCCTGTAAGTTGAAAGAAGGGACTTTCTTAAACACTATTTTTTTCATAAAAGATGTAATACAGCAGCCAAATATATAGAAAAAATTTGCATAAAAAAAACATAATACTTTGTTAACATTGAAAATTATCTAGTGCTTAATTAATTGATTTAAAAGTAGATCTGTTATAAATATGTTTAACAAGGGTAGCATTATAAATATTAATAAAATTACCGTTAACCCTTTATAAATTTTGCTTTTGCTATAGTTAGGTGTCCCAATGCCATTTAAACGGAAAAATCAGTCAATATCTAATTCTATTTTAAAACTTATATTTTTGTGTAATCCTACAATTTCATTTTGCTTTATAAATTTAAGACTCATTATTGTTGTTTATGTTACAAATACTTCTGCCACTTTGTAGTGAAAGTAAGGCCCGTGAAAAAGAATCTACTGTAACAGATATATTCTACAGCCTCAACTGTAAAGAATACAAAATTTTAAACAAGCGTATTTTACATTATATAGCTTTCTTAAATAGTCACTGTTACCTAAATAATTAAATATTTTATTCAGGATTAGGGATAGGGGGCCAAATCATAAGTTATAATAGAGAGGTAATTATCCGCCTCCGCAACGTTATAAGTTACTTTTAGTTATTGATTTAGCCATTTATAGCAAATCGATAAAAAATATACGAGCTTCCTGAATTTGTATAATTTTATAAAAGCCTGCTTTTGGAATTTTGTATCATTAACAAAGAATCCAAAAAAATGATAGACAACAATATGAAAACAGTACTAATCACAGGAGCTTCTTCAGGGATAGGGAAAAATACCGCCTTATTTTTATTTAATAAAGGTTTTAAAGTAATTGCCGCTGCAAGAAGTTTGGAGAAAATGAACGACCTTAAGAAATTGGGATGTATAACCGTATATATGGATGTATCGAATG
>DASVUQ010000326.1:0-1579 GCA_036386975.1 Flavobacterium sp.
TTATTATCGTAGATGGCTTTCCGGTAATTTTATCGTGTTGCAAATTTACAACATAGTCTACGCCTTTTATAATCTCAGCACTAATTTCTTTAAAACTTTTTGGTGTAGCGTGGCCGGATATATTAGCAGATGTAGCGACCAAAGGTTTTTTCATTCTTTCTAATAATTTAAAAGCGAAAGGCTCTTTAATTATTCTGATTCCTAGTGTTTTATCCGGGGCTATTAAGTTTGGCGCCACATTTCTTGGATTATCCAGAATTAATGTGGTTGGCTTCTCAGATAAGTCAATAAGTTGCCAGGCTACTTCAGGGATATCCTTAAAAACAGAGTACATCATTTTTTCTCCGTTCATAAGGCAAATCATACTTTGTGTTTCTACACGCTGTTTTAGTTTGTATATTTTAGTTATGGCTTCCGGATTAGTAGCGTCGCAGCCAATTCCCCAGACAGTATCAGTTGGATATAATATAATTCCTCCGTTTTTGATGGTTTCAAAGGCATTGTGGACTTCTGTATTTATATCTGGTGCGCTCATTGTAATTTATGTTGATACCATTTACTCTAAAATTAACAGCTGATGATTTAAATTAGTTTAATTTTTGAATACCATTTTTTATAACTGTTCTTTTTTCGCTTATGGCTTTATCTACTAGTTCTACGTTAGACCTTAAATTTGCACGAGAAATTATAGGATGGTACATATGATATAATATTGCTGAATAAAATACTTTTTTCCATCCAATCCCATTATTCATTAATCTTTGGGTCATTTCGGAATCTTCTGGCCCCCAACCTGTAAAATCTTCATTATATCCATTAACGGCAAGTACATCTTTTTTATAAAAACCCATGTTACACCCATAAGTCCCGTCTGCATAGTCAAAATTATATAGGTTTTTGCGTTTCCATAGGAATGGCGCCCGGACCTGATATTTAAAGTTCCATTTTGCTCCAATTATAGTATCAAAAAGATTGTTAGGCCTTTTCTTCGCAATCAATTTTTTTGTAATATTTTCTCTTAATTCAATCCTGTAACCTGAAATATAAAAGCCTTCTTCCATATGCAGGGTATAATCTAAGATAAAATTTTTGTGGAGGATACAATCCTGGTCAGTGGTTATAATAAAATCAGAATCAGATGCTTCAATAGATTTATTAATAATTTTGGCTCTTTGGTATCCATTATCTTCATGCCATACATGTTTAAGGTTTTTAATTATCGCCCTAAAAGAATCAATCAGATCTTTGGTTTCTTTTCTTGAACCGTCGTCAGCTATTATAACTTCATCAGGTTGTCTGGTTTGCCTGGCAACACTTTTTAAGCACAATCGCAGTGCATCTGGCCAATTGTATGTAGTAATGATCAAACAAATCTTCATATAGTTTTTTTGCAAAATTAGCAATTTTTTAATGATAATATTGTGATGTACTGCTTTCTAAAAAAATGAAAGAGCATAGTATTTTGTTTCTTTATATTTAAGTACTGGATGTTGCCATGAGCAAATAATTGATTTATTTGAATGGTTTAGAAATTTTGAATTTGTAAAGAATCAGGTTATAATTTGTAATGTTGATTTTA
>DASVUQ010000327.1:0-5032 GCA_036386975.1 Flavobacterium sp.
CATTCAACATCTATAATGTTTGGGTCAGAAAAATCTAATTCTTCCATTTCAGTTGGTTTATAATCTCCAAATACAATATTTGCCATAATGTTGGTTTTAAATATTGCTAACGTTTTGCCTGTAACTGTAGTCGCGGATCAAAGCAAACGGAGTTTTCTATGCTAAGATAAAACTTTCTACGTGAAAAGCAAATTTCAACGAAAATCAGCAATTGTGGTTAGCGGCTGTTGGGTGCAGTATCTTTATTTCGTATTTTTAAATAGTAAATCTTCAAGGGAATCAACTGGTAAATATATACCGTTTTTTATTTTTTCAAATGTTTGACAGAGTTCAACAATTTTTTCTTGTTCTCCAAAACCAATCATGCTTCTTTCTGTTGAAGTTAAAAATTCGTAATAATCTTGTGTATAGCCATAGGTTGATAAAAATAGTCCTTTGTCTCTGCCTTCATTAATTATTACCTTAGTAAATTCTTTAACTGATTTTTTACCTACTTTTTGTTGAGATCTCCAATGCTTAATTTCAATAATGAAAGATTTAGATTGATTTTTTATTTGACATTCTAAGATAATATCTTTTCCGCCATCTTTGCTAGGCGGTGTTAAGGTAGCATAAAACCCGAATCCCTCAAATAATTCATAAATTGTTCTTTCCAAATCTCTCCAATCTAAATTCATTAAATTTCTTGGATTTTTCGCTATAAGCTCAATTAGTTGTTTGCTTAAGTTTCTTATTAGAATAATTACCTCATTTCCTTCTCCCTCTTTAAAAATCTTTTTTAAGTTAATAACCCAATTTTCAATTTTCTCAAAAGTAATTATTTCAATTTTTGTAGGATTCAGGCGCGAGTATTCTTTGATGATTTGAGAGGCTTTCTCCTTAGTTTCGTTGCCATCTAAAATCACTAACAAAAGTTTGTCAAACCAAGTAAATGTATCAATATGCTCTAACGTTGCAATACCGTTTTTGATAGCACTTTTTATGTCTTTGTTTGTTTTTACCTCTACAGTGATTCCGTAAGTTTTATCGTTTTTTAATTGCTTGACGGCTGTAATATCGCCAGGTCTTTGACCTGGACCACCATTTAAAATTCCTATATTAAAATCTAAAGCTTCTAATAAACTTTCAATTCTTTCGACAATTTCGTGTTCGGATTCCATAGTTCAATATTACGGAATTTCTGTTGATATTGCACCCAATGGTTTGGTGCTTGCCGAAGGCGAAGTTTTCGGAGCGCCAGCCTGTCAAGCTACGATTAAATTTCATTAGGAGCCGAAAAGTTTCTGCCACCACTTTCGCCCCGATTTTGCTAAGCTACTGTTATAACCTGTGCTTTCTGCCAGCTCTGATAATTTCAATATCTTAGTTGGTTTACCATTGATTTCTACGTATTCCTCTTTAAATAGTAATGTCGACTTTAGAGCAATCCATCCAAAACCTATTTGTCTGTTAATTTTATATTCATTACGTATTGAAAGTTTTCCGATAACATCGATGTCAACATTTTGATTTTTATATAATATGGCTAAAAAGCCTCCTATTTGAGGTTGGTCAATCCACTCTTTAATTATTTCTGTTCCCTTAAAGCTAATTTCGTTAACCCTTTTTACATAGACTTCTGCAGTTTTGAAATCTTCAATTGTTGGTTTGTCAGGTTTGTCAATTGTCGTTATAGCAATATAGTTTGTTCCTGCTTCTGTTTCTTGCTCATCAGTCAGAACAAATGCTCCACCATAGTTACCGTTATCCATTAAATAGATTAGACAATCTCCCTTTTCGAAAATTGAATTATATAATTTCTTTTTGGTTCGTTTTCTCGCTTTTCTTTTTCTGTTTGAAGTTTTGTCAGGAAGTTATTTAGTGCTTTTTCTCTGGCTTTTAGATCTGCTGGTGAGGCTTCTAATTCGTTCCACACTTGCAAGTCGTAACCACTTTGGATAATTTGCTCAACCTTTAAAAAGATTTCATTATCTAAAGCTTTGCATTCACATTGTCCGTTAGCTACCGCAAACCAAAAGTTATTTGCATCTTCGGGTATGTCAAGTGTTTCTTTATTTTCAGAAGTTAACCTTTTCGTGATTTCGGGTACACTTAGTCCTTCATTATACAAGTCAATAAATTGCTCGTAAATATCAGCATATGTGTCGTTTGAACTTATTCCTGTTCCCCAAGCTCCCATTTTAGTTATTTTTCTATTTATTGATGTCGTCACTTAGCATTAGCTATAACGTTTTGCAGCTACACGAAGGTGGAGATTTCGGAGCACTTCACTGTCAACCAAGCAGAAACTTTGATAGAAGCACAATGCTTTAACCACTGAACCGCCACTTTTGAGTAGGTGCTGTTATGCGTTCGGCCTTCTTTCATAGTCACCTAGTTATTTATTCAATACAGTAGAAAAAAATTTTGGACTAATGGCTATTCCAAATCCCCACCATCTTTCCCCACCATACATCCATTCTTTTCCCAAAGTTGATGTCGAAATATCCCAGCCAGCAGGCACAAAAACAAATGAAATATCATTATAAGAATAGGAAACTGTTAAACCAGTAGAAATAAAAAGTTGTTTCGATTTTGTACCAGTCGTGTAATTAGCAAAATTATTTGTGTTTGTCGCATCTAATTCCTCAATTGACGGAGATGCTAAAAAGCCAATTGAAAATTTGTGTGTGGATTTCTTACCTGTTGTAAAATACCTGTCCATTTGAACCTTTCCTAAATCTAAGTTAAAACCAATATTTGATAGCCCGGAAGTTGCAGAGGTACTATAATTATTTTCATTAAAATTAACACTTGGTCTAATTTTGAAAGGAACTGTTATTAGTGAAATTGGAACTGGTATCCAATGATTTCTCCAATTCCATTTTAAAGCGGCACTCCATTCAGTTATAGTGAACACTTTTCCCTTTTTAAGTTCGACACTTCTTTTTGAGAATACATCTTGCTTTGAACAATCGTTCGTTTTGTAACCATAAATTACTAATATATTATTACTTGTAGTTGATTCTACTTTTGTAACATAATCAAGCTTATTAATTTTATCTTTTGGTTTTTTATCCTTTTCTAAATAGCCATCAAGTGAGATGACTACATCTTCAGGTTGAATGGTTATTTTTATTGTGCTTAAAATATTAGTACCCTCATTAATATTAAGGTTAATTATTTTATCACAATTAACAATAACGTTTCTATCAATAAATAAGTAAAATATATTGGTTGCATTTGCAGTCACACCTTGATTAATACTTAATGTTTGGTTGTTGTTAAGTATTCTGATATTCTCTAAGTCAGCAGCACTAAATTGATTAATAAAATTCATGTTGGTGTTGTTGATATTTATTGATACTGTCGGTGTTGCAACAGCTGTTCCATTATTAAAGAATCCAATTTCAATCGGAATCACTAAATCTGAACCTGCTATTTTCTTTACGGTCACAGAATTGGTTTTAGGAATGCCAATTATAGTTTGAGAGTGGGCAAGTTGACATACAGTCACTAGAATGAAAGATAGGATAAGTAATTTTTTTTTCATCGTTTTTATTATTCATTTACAATTATGTGTGTTTGTCTGTTCGTTTGATGCAAGCACGGCCATGGAGTGACGCATAACTTGTATAAAAGTGTAACAAACTTTCGTATATACAACTCTAATTCGAGAGATTAGCGAAGTTTATTTCGATGGTTAAACCAAATATACTATTTCTTTCTTAGAAATTATCATCCTATTTTTCCAATTCGCTTTAAGCTATTTAGCCATTTTACCTCATTCAAATATAGCGGATTGCCAGCTACTTATTTTACGGTTTCCTGTAAAACAGTAATTATTTTAAAACAATAATTTTCTTGTTAACGGGATTTACGCGAGGGATGGAAGTGGAAATCCTTTTTGGGCTTTTTCTGCCCGAAAAGATTGTAACGCACAGCCCGACCGAGCTGTATGGGATATACAATGGAGCAGGGAAGTGGTGGCGAGGGCGCGCCCAAAAAAAACCCCCGCGTTCTAAAATAGTTATTCCCAACGCTACGCAACTGTTTCCGGCTTTGCGCTATTTCAAACTATTTACGAGTACATTAATACCAGCGCTTTTTGTTTTGTTTGGAAGCATCTGATTTTCTGGATTTATGTGCCCCGCCACTTCGGTTGGAATTTTTCTTTGGGGCAGCGGCCGCTTCCGGTGCTCCGGCATGCCAGGGATAAGGATGATCCGTAATGGTTTTTACGTCTACTTTTATCAATTTCTGGATGTCTTTCCAGTACGCATGTTCGTCCTTACTACAAAAAGAAATCGCAATACCGCCGTTTCCTGCACGGCCCGTACGCCCGATCCGGTGTACATAAGTTTCCGGGATATTAGGTAAATCAAAATTAATCACAAAAGGAAGCTGGTCGATATCAATACCCCTTGCCGCAATATCGGTGGCTACAAGGACGCCTACTTCTTTATTCTTGAAAGCATCTAATACGCGTTGCCTTGCATTTTGTGATTTATCGCCATGAATGGCTTCGGCAGCAATATTATTTTTTCGTAATGCTTTTACGACGTTGTCGGCACCGTGTTTGGTACGCGAAAAAACGAGTACATCCGAAAGGTTTTCATTTTTTATTAAATGGTATAGTAAATTTCTTTTTTCTGTTTTATCCACAAAATACACCCTTTGTTCTACATTTTCTGCGGTAGAGGAAACGGGTGAAACGGAAACAGTTGCCGGGTTTTTCAGGAACATTTCTGCCAGTTCCCTGATGGCAATAGGCATCGTCGCTGAGAATAGCAGTGTCTGACGGTTCTGCGGGGTAAGTTTTACAATCTTTTTGACATCGTTAACAAAGCCCATATCCAGCATTTGATCTGCTTCGTCCAATACCAAATGGTGTAAGTGGTCCAGGTCTATAAATCCCTGTTTGTGGAGGTCGAGCAGCCTTCCCGGCGTAGCGATTAAAATATCAATCCCTTTTCGTAAAGCATCGACCTGTGGTATCTGTGACACACCACCAAAAATGGTAAGCTGTACGAGGTTCGTATATTTGGCATAA
>DASVUQ010000328.1:0-2738 GCA_036386975.1 Flavobacterium sp.
CTTTTGCAGAAGCAAATTACAACAAATTTGACTGATGACTGTTGGAATAATCCTCATTTCAAAACCTTTATACAATCTGTTAACGATTCTTATATCGCTTTCGAAAGGGATAAAAATTTAACAGAACGCTCTTTTAAGGAAAGCAAAAAAAAATGCCATCAGATAAACGAAAGTTTAAAAGAAGAATATGAGCTTAAAAAGCAATTAATTGCTAATTTATACGACAACATTGAAGCTACAGAAGATAGTTTTGAGGGAATAGGCCCATCTGATAATGTTGATGACTTATTATTTATTTCTAAATACTTAAATCAGCAAATTGAAAAGCGAAAACTAACAGAAAAAAACCTTTCGCGCAATGTAGAATTATTAAAAACGCTTCTTGTCAATCTTCAGTTTGGTGTTTTGTTTGAAGACGAAACCCGGAAAATATTGTTTACCAACAAAATGTTTTGTGACATGTTTCATATTTCCGTTTCACCGGAAGCTATGGCTGGTAATGACTGTAGCAATTCTGCAGAACAAACTAAGCATCTATTTAAAGACCCTGAATCTTTCAGTCTCAGGATAAACGAGATACTGGCACGTAAAGAAATGGTATTTAATGAACTTCTTGAAACAATAGAAGGAAGGTGTCTGGAACGGGATTTCATTCCTATTTTTATAGAAGGAGAGTATAAAGGGCATCTTTGGAAATATGCAGACGTTACAGAAAGGATACAAAACCAGAATTTATTACAGCAGAGTGAAGAAAGAAGCCGCTTTATTATGAATGCTTCTATGAATGCTATTATTACCGCTGATACTGAAATGAAAATAACTTTTTGGAACCATAAGGCCGAAGTCCTTTTCGGATGGAAAAAAGAAGAAGTTTTAGGGAAAATGCTAACAGAGGTAATTATTAGTGAAGAACAAATAAAAGAATATGAAGATTATATTAAAAAATATTTTAATGTTCCCACAAGCTCTAAATTAGATAAACAAATAGAACTTTATGCCATAAATAAAGAAGGGGTAGAATTTCCTGTTGAATTGTCGGTCATTGAATTACAACTTAATAGTGAAGTGTCCTTTTGTGCTTCTATACAAGATATTTCTAAACGAAAAAAAGCAGAATTTAATTTAAAAATACAGGAAGAAAAATACAGGAACATCCTTAGTAATATGAACCTGGGCGTCATTGAAGTAGATAATGATGAAGTAATTAAATTCGCCAATCAAAGTTTTGCATTCATGTCAGGGTATGAGACAGATGAACTTATTGGAAAAATGCCGTCCGAACTGTTCATATCAGGAGAAAATGTCAAAATTACCAAAGAGAAAATGAACCTGAGAAAGCTGGGGATATCTGACGTATATCAATTAGCTGTTAAGAATAAAAATGGCGAACTCAAATGGTGGGCAGTCAGTGGTGCGCCAAATTATGACGATAGAGGGTTTTTAGTTGGATCAATAGGGATTCATCTCGATATAACCGATCAAAAACAACTTGAAAGTGATCTGGAAAAAGAAAAAATAAAAGCACAACAAGCATCTAAGGCAAAAGAAGTTTTCTTAGCCACAATGAGTCATGAAATAAGGACACCCCTAAATGCGATTATTGGTTTCCTAAGAGAATTAAGCAAACAGGAATTGACAGATTTACAAAGAAAATATATAAAAAATAGTTCTATTGCATCAAAACATTTACTGGCAATCATCAATAACATTTTAGATATTTCTAAAATAGAATCAGGTGAAATAAGTCTTGAAAAAGAAAATTTTATTTTTGAAAACACGCTAAATAATGTAATCAAAGTATTAAAACCCACAGCAAAACAAAAAGGATTAAAATTATCCACTTCAATTTCAACCCGGATTGCACCAGTCTTTTTAGGAGATGCGTTACGCCTTGAGCAAATATTTTTTAATCTTGTCGGAAATGCAATAAAATTTACTGATAAGGGTAAAATAATAATCCGATGTGAAGTAATTAAAGATAGTAAAGGATATCAGAAATTGCATATTTCAATAGCGGACACCGGTATTGGTATGGATAAGGAATATATTAAAAATATTTTTAGGAAATTTTCTCAGGAGAACAGGGACATAGCACGCAAATTTGGAGGTACTGGTCTCGGAATGACCATTACAAAGGAATTAATTCAATTAATGAGAGGAAAAATCCAAATCGAAAGTGAAAAAGGGGAGGGAACCACATTCCATGTTATTATCAGCTTACCTAAAGGAAGCCAGCAAGAACTAAAAAGTGTTCCTCCTGTATCAGATATTAATATCGAAGGGATTACTGTTTTACTGGTAGAGGATAATGAATTGAACAGAATGGTGGCACGAACCTCATTAGAAAATTTTCATTGTAATGTAACAGAGGCCGAAAATGGGATTAAAGCCCTGGAAATTTTAAAAGTACATAAGTTTGATATTATTCTTATGGACATACAAATGCCTGAATTGGACGGGCTTGAAGTTACAAATAGTATCAGGAAAGAATTGAAACTCTTAACCCCTATCATAGCACTTACAGCTAATGCTTTTAAATCAGAAATAGAAGAGTGCCGTGCAGCCGGCATGGACGATTATATTACAAAACCTTTTGATGAAATAACTTTATTAGAACTCATAGCACAACATACAGTACATAAAAAGGAAAACAACCATTCTTTAGAAAAATCATTTCTAAAAGAAAAGCTTTATGACCTTAATGCTATTAATAGCCTGAGCAGAGGAAACAATGAATT
>DASVUQ010000329.1:0-6357 GCA_036386975.1 Flavobacterium sp.
TGCGAATCATTTTGTGTGAGTTGTCGAATGGAATGAACACAAGTATGGAATAAACTTCTCGAGAATTAAATTACTTCTTCTTAATAAACGCGCGTCTTTAATAGCTGTAAAATGTCTTCGCATGGCTAATCTTGTTTTTAAAATAAAATTAGTAAAAAGATGTGTCCACACGGTAGGATCGCAACGGCATCCCGCGCTTTTCGCGCGGATATAGTGGAGAGCGGGAAAAAGCTCCTACTTTTTCTTCTTCAGGTTCGGCAGAAAGAACGCAATGATCCCGATTAACGGCAGGTAAGCGCAAAGGCGGTACACGTATTCGATACTGGTATGATCAGCCAGATTGCCTAGCAAAGCGGAACCTAACCCACCCATACCAAAGGCAAATCCGTAGAAAAGCCCGGAAACCATTCCGAGTTTTTTAGGCAGTAATTCCTGGGCATATACTAAAATGGCCGGAAACGCGGAGGAGATAATCATCCCGATAATTACGGACAAAACCCCGGTCCAGAACAAATCGACAAACGGTAATAATAAGGTAAACGGTGCTGCGCCGAGAACAGAGAACCAGATGACGTATTTGCGCCCAAACTTATCGCCTAATGGTCCACCAATTAATGTGCCTATGGCGGAGGATGCCAGAAACAACACCAAGTGGAACTGAGCATCCTGAACGGATAAATTGAATTTCTCCATTAAATAAAATGTAAAATAGCTGGACATACTGGCCGTGTAAAAGAACTTGGAGAAAATCAGTACCATTAAAATAGCCACTGAAACAGTGACTTGTGTTGAGGATAAATCGGGCAGCTGGATTTCGACTTTCTTTTTTGATTTAAACCGCAAGTGTTCCTGATACCAAAAAGCAATCCTGCTTAATACTATAAGTGCTATGATGGCGACTACGGCAAACCATATAATGTAATGCTGCGTGTTGGGCACGACTATTAATGCTACTAATAAAGGGCCCATTGCTGTTCCTGCATTTCCGCCAAGCTGAAAGATGGATTGTGCCAGGCCGCGTTTTCCGCCTGAAGCAAGAAAAGAGATACGGGAAGCTTCGGGATGGAAAATGGAGGAGCCAATACCCACTAAAACAACGGATACGATAATAACAAGGTAATTGTCAGCAAATGATAGTAATATTATGCCGATAAGTGTGAAACACATGCCGAAAATCTGCGAAAAAGGTTTGGGGTATTTATCGGTATAAAACCCTACTAGCGGCTGTAATATGGAAGCTGCCAGCTGGTACGATAAGGTGATTAATCCAATTTGTGTAAATGAGAGCTGGAAATTATCTTTTAGTATAGGATATGATGCAGGAATTACTGCCTGTAGCAAATCGTTAAGCAAATGCGCAAATGCAATAGAAAAAAGTATGGGATAGACTGTTTTTTGAACAATAATGTCTTTCTGTATTGTAGTAGTTTCTGAAGTTTCCATAATAACTTAAAATGTTTTTAAAATAAAATACCAAAATGCCAGTGTAATAAAAGAAAGCGGTATCCCCACTCCTATCATCATGCTGCTTAGCCTCGGTTTGAGCCCATAACTGGAAGCAATTATGGCACCGGTTATCATTGGCGCCATGGCCGATTCAAGCACGGCTACTTCTATGGTCATACCTTTGCCGTTGAGGATTATTTTGTACAAGAGATAAAAAAATGCCGGTGTTATAATGAGCTTAAACAACAGGCCTAATCCTAAAAACCGCCAGTACTGGCTCTGGCGATCGATTTTGAGCTGAAGTCCCACTGCAATTAAAGCAACAGGTGTTACTGTAGCGCCTAATTTCTGAAAAACTAATTGTAAGGGTAACACAAAATCAAGTTGCATAAAAGCAAAAATGCAGGCGATGGTAAAAGCCATAAAAGGCGGGAAAAATAATATCTTAGTTACAATTGCTTTTGTTCTTATAACACCTCTTGAAAATAAAATAGCGGTCGTAATACCCAACGTAGCCATGACGACAAACGAACCCGGCTGATCTACAATAATGGCTGTTTTAAGCCCTTCTTCTCCGTACAGTGCCTGAATAACGGGAAAACCCACAAATGAGGTATTGCCCAAACCTGCTGTAATAATGAGGCATCCGGTAAGTTTTCTGGACCAGCCTAATTTATTGCCCAGGACAAAAAAGAAGGCAAAAGAAAATACAAACCCCAGCCAGGCTACAGCAATAGGGAAAAGTAATTCGGTACTGATTTCAATTTTCGGGATATAATAAAGCGCCAGTGCAGGCAGTGAAATATAAATGACAAATTGATTGAGCACTTTGTGACTATCCTCTGGAAAACTTTTTGTTTTCTGCAGCAGGAAACCGATGAGCAGACAAATGAAAATAAGAATAATATTTTCCATAAGTAAAAATAGACTGCAAAAATAGTATTATAAATTGAGTTTAAATTTTAATGGGCTATCTTTTAAATGGAAAGCGATTATATTTGTACCGTATTTTATTACTGTAAAGTTTTAGATAAATCTGGAATAATTCCTTGTCTTGCTTTACAATTTTCTGAGATAATTTCTAAATGATCCCCTGTGAAAAAGGCCGATAAAAAAATAACAGCGTTACAGGAGAAGGAAGGCATTGCCCCTCCGGAAATTGTTAGTGCCCATGTTGTTAAAACTATTCAGCGTTTCAGAAAAGTACAGCCTTCGGCCGAGGAACTGGTTGATGGGATTTTATCGGGTAATATTACTGCCCTAAGCCGCGCTATTACGCTGGTGGAAAGTACGCAGCCTTCACATTTAGAAAAAGCCAATACGGTTATTAATGCCTGCTTGTCCCATGCCAATCTATCGGTCCGAATAGGTATTACGGGGGTTCCCGGTGTTGGGAAAAGCACCTTTATTGAAGCTTTTGGCAAATATCTTACGGGCCTGGGTAAAAAGGTGGCGGTCCTGGCAGTCGATCCCAGTAGTACCATTTCGCATGGCAGTATCCTCGGGGACAAAACCCGAATGGAAGAACTGGTCAAAGATAAAAATGCGTATATCCGACCGAGCGCTTCTGGTGAAACCCTGGGTGGCGTGGCACGAAAAACCCGAGAAACCATTACCCTTTGCGAAGCTTGTGGTTTTGATACTATAATTATTGAAACCGTGGGTGTTGGCCAAAGTGAAACGGCTGTACATAGCATGGTTGATTTTTTCCTGTTACTGAAAATTTCCGGTGCGGGTGATGAACTACAGGGCATTAAACGCGGTATTATGGAAATGGCCGATGCCGTTGTCATTAATAAAGCCGATGGCGATAATATCAAGAAAGCCAAAATGGCAAAATCCGAATTTAACCGGGCGTTGCATCTCTTTCCTTCAAAAAAATCAGGATGGATACCCAAAGCCACTACCTGTAGTGCCATTACTACCGAAGGCATTGCAGAAGTATGGGAAACTATAACCTCTTTTGTCGAGCTTACAAAAAGCAACCATTATTTTAATGAGAAGCGTGCGGAGCAAAATCAATACTGGATGCTGGAGACGATTCATGAACAGCTCAAAAACAGTTTTTTTAACCATCCGGAGATCATGCAGTTGCTGGAGGCAAATAAAAAAGCGGTTCAAAATAATGAACTATCCCCTTTTGCCGCTGCTACGTTGTTGCTGGATGCCTATTTTAGAAATAAGTAATGCATTTAATTAGCTGTTTTACACTATGGATGCTGTAATCAATCTACAATTTGTTCTAATCCTATTGTCCATCTTCTAATTCCCCTATCTTTGCAGCTTCAAAAAATCGATGCCTTTGTAGTGGACAAACCGATACTTTAACTAATATACTTATGATTACAGTAAATGATATTTCCGTTCAGTTTGGCGGGACTACTTTATTTAGCGATGTTTCTTTTGCTATCAATGAAAATGATAAAATTGCCTTAATGGGCAAAAATGGTGCAGGAAAATCGACATTTTTAAAAATAATTGCGGGTGAGGCGAAACCTTCCACGGGAGCAATTTCGGCCCCAAAAGAAGCCGTTATTGCATATTTGCCACAGCATTTACTTACTACTGATGATGCTACAGTGATGGAAGAAGCCTCAAAAGCTTTTGGCCAGATTTTTAAAATGAAAGCCGAAATAGATAAGATTAACGAACAACTGACTATCCGCACGGATTATGAAAGTGATGAGTATATGAAATTAATCGAACGGGTTTCTGACCTAAGCGAGAAATTTTATGCGATTGAAGAAGTGAATTATGAAGCGGAAGTAGAAAAGATATTAGTGGGCCTCGGTTTTGAAAGAACCGATTTTACACGACAGACTTCGGAATTTTCGGGAGGCTGGAGAATGCGGATCGAACTGGCAAAAATCCTTTTGCAAAAGCCGGACCTGATCCTGCTCGATGAGCCAACGAACCATATGGATATCGAAAGTATCCAGTGGCTGGAAGATTTCCTGATCAATTCCGCGAAAGCAGTGGTGGTCATTTCCCATGACCGGGCTTTTGTGGACAACATCACCAATCGTACTATTGAAGTAACCATGGGAAGGATTTATGATTACAAGGCCAAATATTCCCACTACCTGGAGTTGCGGAAAGACCGCCGGGTACACCAGCAAAAAGCGTATGACGAGCAGCAAAGAATGATTGCCGATAACCAGACTTTTATTGACCGGTTTAAAGGTACTTTTTCTAAAACGGATGCCGTTCAATCCCGCGTTAAGATGTTAGAAAAGTTAGTCCTTGTACAGGTAGATGAGGTAGATACATCGGCATTAAAACTAAAATTCCCTCCTGCGGTACGTTCAGGGCAATATCCGGTGGTGGTCAAAGATTTATCAAAATCGTATGGCGACCACCTTATTTTTAAGGATGCCAATATTGTTATTGAACGGGGAGACAAAGTCGCTTTTGTAGGCAAAAACGGCGAAGGAAAATCGACCATGATCAAAGCGATCATGAAAGAAATTGAAATTAACAGCGGAAGTGTAGAGATTGGCCATAACGCTCAAATCGGGTACTTTGCACAAAACCAGGCGTCATTATTAGATGAAAATGCTACCATTTTTGAAACTATTGATAACATTGCTGTGGGTGAAGTCAGGACACAAATCAAAAATATATTGGGTGCCTTTATGTTTCATGGCGATGACATTACCAAAAAAGTCAAAGTACTTTCGGGTGGAGAGAAAACACGGCTTGCCATGATTAAATTATTACTGGAACCGGTAAACCTTTTGATCCTGGATGAGCCTTCAAACCACCTGGATATGAAAACGAAAGATATTATTAAAGATGCGTTACGTGATTTTGATGGTACATTAATCTTAGTTTCCCACGATCGTGATTTCCTGGACGGACTGGCAACCAAAGTGTTCGAATTTGGCAACAAACGTGTTAAGGAACATTTTGAAGATATTAAGGGCTTCCTCGCATTAAAGAAAATGGAAAATTTACGGGAGATTGAGAAATAATTAAAGATGGCGTTTGAAATAAATATTATATTTCAGTTTGACAATAGTTGTAGAATTATAACTTAGTCAATTGTGCAGCTCTTTAAACAAAGCTTTGATGCATTGACCTTAAAATATATTAAAATTTACTAGATTTTCTTTGACTTTTAAAAACGCCAAAAACAATTAAGTTTATAAAAATTAAAATAAGTATTATTACTCCGAAAACTATAAGTTCGCTAACGGGTAAGTTTTTAAAATTTGGTCTTCCAATTTTTGCTGATAAAGCAATGACATAAAAAACAGCTAAAAAAAGAGTAACTACTAATAAAACAACTTTACTAATAAATCTACAAAATCCAATAATTTTATTTCCTAACATAATCTTCTTGATATTGTTTTTTCTATATTATAACAAAGCTAACATTATCGTTTGTCGTAGTAAGTTGTTTTTACAATTATAAAAAATAGCTAACATTTCAACGCCTAAACCCTCTGTAAGTTAAATATAAAATAGGATAAAGAGTTATGATTAGCAGAAACCAGCAATTGCAACCAGCTAGTTTTACTTTCTAGCATTCTCAAAAGCCTGATCAAAATAGTGTACATATTCGTAACCCTTTTCATTTGTTTTTAAAATAACCCACTTTATTTGCTATCTCAATAAGTAATGGCATTTTAATTTTTGCTTCAAGTAAAAATTCAGCATTTTTCGTAAAAGCATTATAAATTTCATTTGGTTCCCGCTCATTACCTAACGAAAGTAGATTGGATAGTAATTTTGCACGTCTTTCTAAAGTGCAAATAAGCTCCATATTGTCATAGTTACCTTTTCCCGTTACAATGCTTAAGGTTAATAATTCTAATTGTGTGGTTGACCAGTTATGAATGTCTTCATGTAACAATTCCCAATCGTCATCAGTGAATGGACCTTCAAAAATTTGAATAATATCATTTG
>DASVUQ010000330.1:0-1502 GCA_036386975.1 Flavobacterium sp.
CGCAAGTGGTGAAATAGAGTTTACGGCTTCCCACCCCAATATAACCATAAACGGAAGTACAACCCTTAAACTAACCATCGATGCACCACCACAACCACTCACGATAGAATGCAAAGGGGTGTTGGAAAAAGACGTAACCATAATGGCAAAGGCAAAAGGGGAAAACCAGATTTTGGGCCAGCTCGTTATAAAAGCCAATGCCATAAGATATAAAACCATTATCCAACCGGTAGAGTTAAGTTTTGGGATAGCCGAAAATTTAACCATTAAGTCATCAAACCATACCCCGTTTATTCAAAAACTGGTCGAAGATTTTAATACTAAATCTTTTAACCAGGCCTATATTTATGGGGAATTGGCCCCGCAGACCCAATCCATCGTATTAAATAAAAACGAGTTTGAAATTGCCGGGTTCCTTTCTACAAAAGAAGATGGCAAACTGTATTTAAAAAAGGATACAGAAGATGATGCTTCAACAGGAGAATATAATAAAAAAGTCGAAGGACGCTATGCCGCATCATTGTCTAATGTGTTAGGAAAAAACAGAGCCAAAGAAGAACTTCAAAAAAGAATAGTGGAAGTGTTGACTGAATTTGGAAAAAACTTTAGTTTTAATAAAAATACCCGTAGGCTGTATGAGAATAAAAAGGCAACTAAGGCCTGGAACACCCCAAATGTCCAGGCCGCATTTACAGCCTATCAGGAAGCAAAAAAACGCTATGATGCTTTTGGTGGGGATGCCATTGCTTTAAACAAAGATAAAAAACTCCATCTTTTTTACACGAACAATATCCATGCCGCAAAAAGCCCCGATGCAAAAGTGTTGGCCTACTCAGCCATCTCATCGGGAGTGGCACATGTTTTTGAAGCTGCACTTCTAAGCCCTGACGCAAATACTGTGGTACTTCACGAACTGAGCCATAGTTTGGGATTACAGCATAGTTTTAATCCAATAGAACTTGGTACTTATGCCATAAAAGAAAGTAAAAGATACAAAGATGATATTCAGAAAGAAATTGAATTCTTAGAAGGCAAAAATGCAAATCCCGGGGAAATAAAACGCTTGGAAAAGCTAAAAAAAGACAAAGCTAAATCAGGGAATAATGAAAATGAAATCGCGACACTTACTATTTTAAATACAAAATATTTTTCATTACAAAGGGCAATTGATTTTAAACAAACGATAACACCCGATCAATTCGAAGGTTACTTTATTGCAAGTTTAAATTTAAATGCAGAAAGTGCTATTCAACTTGAAGCCAATCCACTTGATAATGCTACTAACGGAACAGGTGTGTCTTTAGAAGAAATAGAACGGCAACTCAATGAAGCTAAAGAAAAATTAGAGAAACTAAAGATGGAGAGAAGAAATGCCCCTGAAGCTGATATATTAAGCCGTTCAAAAAGCCAGTCTAAAACGGATGAAAACTATATGGATTATTATCAGGATGCAAGTGGACAAACAAACCCTGATTTTGAACGTAAATCATACTATCAATGGC
>DASVUQ010000331.1:0-14714 GCA_036386975.1 Flavobacterium sp.
ATAATAGAGGGTGCTAAAAAAACAGTAAGAAAAATTATTATTGAATAAGTATAGTTTAAAATAAATTAAAATTCCCAATCAAATTTAATGATTGGGAATTTTTTTTGCTTGCTAGTTTCCTTATATTGAAGTGATTTAATAGTTTGGAGCACTTCAAAAACTATAAAATTTAGATTCAAATAATTTTTTATCAACATGTTTTAATTCCAGATTTCCAATGTGACTTTTTAATATCTTGTTTTATCTTTACAAAAATAAAATTCCCTAAAAAGCATTTAGCTTTTTGAAAATTTAAATTAAAAATTCCACATTTGAATCTAAATTATTTATTTCAAATACAATTTTTCTCTATAGCTGGTATCTTACAGATCTTTAGAAGTGTTTTTAATATAATTTCATTTTATGACAGGTTGCTTAATGCTCAAGCATCTTTATAATCTCTGGCATTTAGGATACGATTAAGAATAAATTAAAAAAAATAATATTATAATCACCGTTAAAATCGCGAAGTTTATTAGAAGTTTTCGCCAGGAAAATGCTTTTAGAAAAGCCAATATGATTAAGTCTACAACAGCAAGAATTATCAATAAAGGCAAACCTAAAAATATAAAAGGCAAAAAAGCCGGAGGCCCCAGACATGACCTCCCGTCTGGATCTATAAATAAAATACTAAAAACAATAAATGATATTATAATTCCTAAAGCAGTGCATCCCCGGGTTGCAAAATGAGATTCGCTATTTATATATTTTTTCATCACTACATTTTAAGTAGGTTTCTTTTACTTCTTCATTCATAAAATCATTTTTTCCTGGCAACAGAAACGGTAAAGATTCCCCATTTATCCTGCATTTGTTCGATTTTTTCAAACCCGGCATTCTCAACTAACTGGTCCATTTCGGCCTGTGTCCGCCTTCGCATAACCCATCGGTCTTTTCCCTGGTGATTATTCAGCGTCCTGGCAATCAGTTCTACCTGTGGATGCCAGGGCTGGTTCGTATAAATCAGATAGCCACCATCCTGAACCGCCTGGTTTAAACCTTTCAATGATGCTTGTAAAAGCGAATTGTCAGAGAATAGTTCATACACTCCGGAAACAACGGCGATTGTTGGTTTTGGTTCTACTTCGGCAAGGCTTTTTTCGTCGAAAGCGTCGGCATTTTTAAATTCGGCTATGCCGGAAAGATTTCTTTCTGCAATCATCTTTGAACCGGCTTCCACGTTGATATCGCTATAATCGCGCAATAAAACAGAATTGATTTTTAGGCGGTGTGGTTCGATAGCGTCCAGGATATACCGTCCGTGGCCAGACGCAATATCCATCAGCCGGACTTCTTTGTTTCCAGTATACAATTTCTCGATACATGCTCCGATCAGTGTTTCCAGATTTTGCTTTCTGACCCTGATCCCCTGCCAGCCGATGCTGTCCAGATAACCGCGGTCAATAAGTTTCCCAAGTCCGATGCTTCCGAAAAAACCACGCCCTTTCGCTTTGTTCAGATACACATAATCCAGCGAACTTCCCGAATCAAAACCAGTTTCCACGCCAATTTTAACGCCTTCAGAAGCTCTTTTCCCGATTAAATTCATTGATGAACGTGTCATCGCATAGCTGATTTCTTTTAACAAGGAAGAGGCTTTAGGCTTTAATAATTCCTGATATTCATTAAAAGTATATCCCTTTTGATCTGCTTCTAATAAATTATCTGTTGCCGGATTTGCTTCCACTTTCCGGATAAATTTCCTGATCAGGTCAAAAGCTTTTTCCCGTTCTAATTCGCCCAGCGTATCGTGGAAAAATCCTTCGAGAACGTGGATTTCTTTTATAGAAGAACTCAGATTATTATAAAAATCATATTGATGTTTCGGACGGACAACGGCATCTTTCCCGGAAACCAAAACCTGTGTCGGCGTGATAATTGCGCCCGCATCGGCAATGACCCGGTCAGAAACCGCATATAAATCAATCAGCACATTGGAGGCAATCGGCAATGCCACTAATGGGTCTTCGTGGTATGATTTTGCCCTTTCCAAATCGTGTGTGAGCTGTTTGCCTTTTACATAGGATTTTACAAAGAACTCCCCGAAAACTTTTTGGTACAATTTAATTCCCTGAAGTGCTCCGGGAACAATCAGATCTACACTGAAAGCCGGTGCTGCCAAAACCAAGGCTTTGATTTTTGGAGCATAATCATGAACCCAGGTTGACGCAATCACGCCGCCGACACTTTGGGCAATTACAATTATTTCTTCTATTTTTACAGTGTGGCTGTTACTTAAATGATGAATGAAATTATCAAAATCACGGACCCAGGTCATAAAACCGGGCGCATAGCCACGTGGGCCTTCTGTTTGGCCGCAGCCCCTGACATCCCATGCGAAAAATTCTGTATCCGGCATATTCATCTCATCGACAACGTGCTGGATCCTTCCGGAATGTTCGTGTCCGCGGTGCAATAATACGATGGTCCTTCTTGCTTTATTTTCTGCCGTTGCATTCCACTTTCTATAGAAAATTACCTGATTGTCGTAACTTTTAAAGGTGTTTTCTGTGGCTTGTCTTTTTGCTTCCATAATTTGATTTAGATTTTTTGCAGTGCTTAACCGTATGCCGCTGCTGATGCTTATTAAAAGAATTAATAAAGAGAAAATATAGGGCGAAAATGACAGGTTGTAAATTCCGAAAAAGGCCAGTAAACCATATAATCCAATGACAAATGCACGATCGCTTTTTCCCATTGGCCCATCATAACGCCTTTCGCCGGAAACTACTTTTGCCAAAATCCCGGCAAATTCATTGATAATACTCAGGCAGATAAAAATTACGATTAGATATGGCGCTCTTGGTTCAAATTTTAATAATGGCAGGAATAGGGCTGCGTCAGAAATTACGTCTCCGAGTTCGTTCAGTATTTCGCCCATTTTTGACTGCTGGTTATAAATTCTGGCCATCATTCCATCCAATGCATTCAGCGCCATCCGAACAAAAAGACCGATTGGCAAAGCCAGGAAAAAGAAAGTATTTTTATCAGCAAACCAAAATAGGAAAGCTATTAAAAAAGACCACATTACTGAAAAGAACGTAATTTGATTGGCCGTTACCCCTTTCTTATAAAGAAATTCCAAAACGGGCCGCAGCAGTGCCTGAAACTTTGGCTTTAAATTATAAATGGATATCATGGTTGTAAATTGGTTCGATTGAAAGACGAAGTGCTTCAATTTCTTCTTTCATCTTGTTTAAAATTTCTTCTACATTTTCACTTTCTATCTTTCGCGGATGGCCATAAACTGCAGCACTTTCGAACGGTACGATTAAATTATCTCCTTTTGGCATTGCTTTTCCCATTCCTTTTAGATAAATTGGGATGTATGGAATGTGCGGGTTTTTCTTTAGCAGTAAAGCCACTCCAGCCTTAAATTCTTTAGTGGTATCTGGTTCTCCGCGCGTTCCTTCCGGAAAAATTATTAGTGAAAATCCTTCCTGTAATGCTTTATCCATTTTAAAAATCGGATCATTTTCAGGGTTATCTTTGTCTGGTTTTCTTTGGATTAATAAGGTATTTATAAAATAATTGCTCATGTTTTCCTGGAACTTTGTCTTTCCAAAATGGTCTTGTGCAGCAACTGGCCTTACTTTGTGAACGAGCGATCTTGGCAGTGAAGCCATAATTGACATGGCATCTAAATGGCTATTGTGGTTGGCAATGAGCACAAATTGTTTTTCTTTCTTAAGAAATTTTGTGTCACAGAACCGCACCCCGACGAAAATTTTCAAGAAGTTTCGAACGATGTAAGAATAGGAAAATATCAAGACGTATTTCTTCATTTAGTAAAGCCAATAATACATTAAGTGAAAGAAAACCGGTGCTGTGTAAGTTAAAGAGTCGATCCTGTCCAAAATCCCTCCATGGCCGGGAATCGCGCTTCCTGTATCTTTTACGCCTAAATCCCTTTTGATTGCCGACATAACGATATCTCCAAAAAATCCGGAACACGCAATTAAAAAGCTGGCAAAGAGAACCTGCGGCGTGTCTAGTGGTGTCAGGAAAGCCAGAAAATATCCGATTATTATTGTGCTGATTACGCCACCGATAAAGCCTTCCCATGTTTTATTCGGACTCACGATTGGAATGATTTTATGCTTCCCAAATAATTTGCCCCAGATAAATTGCATTACGTCATTGATCTGGGTTATAAAAACTAAAAACAGCAACAAGCCCTGCCCTCCATTTTCAAAATTTGGAAGTTTAGGACGTTCAGGAAGCGATAAAAAAAATGCCAGGTGGCTGATCCCGAAAACGGTAAGCATCAAAGCCCATTGAAGCGACGCCATTGATTTAATGATCCCTTTTGTTTCGCCAATTAATACTAATCTTATGGGAACAAATAGAAACATACCCACCGGGATCAAAATGATAAATGCTTCATACCAGCCAATGTATGCCAGATAATATTGAAAAGGAATGGCAAGAATTGCCCACAGAATAGCCCGCCTGTCTGCGTCCCTAAATCCTAAAATGGAATACAATTCACGGAAAGCCATGAACGAAAGCAATCCGATTGCCGGAAAAGTGACCGCCCTGTCCAGCAACACCGCCAAAACGAAAAATACAACCATAATCCACCAGGAATTCGTCCGTTGTTTTAATTCTACAAGATTTTTTTCAGGTTTTAATTTGCCCCAGATAAAGAATATGGCGGAAGCGACTATAAGCATGATAAAGATAATTCCAACAACCTGGAGAATATCTTTTTTTTCAAACAAATCCAATTTTGAAACAAACGATTGTATCTTTTCTATCATTTAAAAAAAGTATTTTACTCAAAGATAGAAATGTTATTAAATAAAACGTTAAATTTTAAACAGATTATGTTTTGAATTAGAAGTTTATTTTTGTTAATTCAAAGGATAACCACTGGTTACGGAAAAATTTTATGACAGTTTTTATCGGAATGCCCTATAGGTGCTTTAAAAATCGGATTGTCTTTTTTTGAACCCGAAGAAAATATTGACGAAGTTGATATAAATGATATTGCTTAAATTATTGTATTACTCCACAACAGATACACCAATTTTAATTGTACTTTTATATTCTCCAAATCAAAAGAAAAAAAAACATGAAAATTTTAAAATTAATGGTTGCTGTAGTAATGGCTTTGTCTATAGTCACTTTATCCGCTTGTACAACTACTGTGAGAACGACTACTTCATCAAGGGCAACATCAAAACCACTTCCTCCCGGACAGGCAATAAAGATTTCGGGCGATAAAAGTGCAAAACATCATGCTCCCGGACATAACAAATAACAAGAAGAGCTTTTAGAAATTATTAATTTTTAAAAGCTTTTTTATTAAAAACAATTAAAATTCCTACTCCTGTAGATATCGCCATATCGGCTATATTAAAAATAGCATTAAAAAATTTAAATTCCTGACCACCCCATATAGGCAACCATGAGGGAAGATTGCCTTCCCAAATAGGAAAATAAAGCATATCTACTACTTTACCGTGAAAGATAGTGCCATAAGGTTCATTGGAAAACAATGTAGCTACTTGTCCGTTACTTTCATTAAAAATTAATCCGTAGAAAACAGAATCAATAATATTTCCAAAAGCACCCGCAAGTATTAGTGCAATAGCCACAACAAGAAAATTAGAACTTTTTTTCTTAACAGCATCCCACAACCAGTAGCCGATACCTACTACCGCTACAATCCTGAAAAGTGTCAGGATTAATTTTCCATAAGCGCCTGGGATCTCTGTGCCCCATGCCATACCTTCGTTTTCTATAAAATAAATTTTAAACCAACTAAATACGGTTACATCTTCTCCAAGTACAAAATTAGTTTTAATATAAATTTTAGATATTTGATCTACTAACAGAATAGTAAAAATAAGAAGGTATGCTTTTTTTAATGACATTATAAGTATTTTAATGCGCAAAAATAAACAATATTATTCATAAAAAACGCTTCAATCGGAGCGTCAATTAATATTTTCAAAGCAATTACTGATGTAATTTTTTGCTTCGATGTTCATTGTAGCGTGAGGAACAATCTTTAATGTTTATTATAGACAAACTTCTTTACATTGTTATAATTAAAAATAGAAAAATAAAACATACTCATTAATATTGCTATCCAACAATACAGGATTTTTACTTTTGAGCAATCATACACAAAATAAGACAGTAAAAGCGATACAAGCGTACCAAAAAAAATGGTCAGCCCTAAGGTTAGAATCACTATATTTAATTGGCTGCTAAAAAGCGTTATTTTAAATTTTTTTAAATAACCGCTAACTATAAGCAATACCACTTCGCCATACATCATTATTGCAAACAACGCCAGTATCATTCTGTCGCCCATAGTGTTAATCTGGGATTCTAAACCAAAAAAAACATTAAAATTGAATTCCATCATATGATTTTTGATTGTCTGAAACAGGAAATAAGGATTTGTTAGAATAACCTAACAATTTTGCCAATATAAAATTCGGAAATATTTGAATTCCAATATTATACAAATTAATGCTGTCATTAAAAAACTCTCGCCTATCAGCAATTTTATCTTCCAAAATAGAAACTCTTTTTTGCAATTCTATAAAATTATTATTTGATGACAAAACAGGATAATTTTCTGAAACGGCAAATAATGATTTTATTGCTTTAGAAAAGTCTACCGAATTATTGATTTTTTCGTCAATAGAACCTGCATTTAAATAATCGGTTCTAAGCTTGGTTAAATCAGTTAAAATTGTTGTTTCGTGTTCCAAAAAACGTTGCGTAACTTTAACCAGATTAGGGATTTCTTCTGCACGTTGCATTAAAATAACGTCTATATTACCAAATGCTTTTTCGTAATTGTTTTTTAGATTTATTATTTTATTGAAAATCCCGATTAAAAAATTAGCGAAAATAATAACTAATAAAACGCCTACGATTAAAACAATATTTGAAGTTGACATAATAAATTTAGTTTAATAAAATGAATAAAATAAGCAATGTTGCTATAAAAAGCGTGGTTAAAAAAGCGTTTAACAATGGTAAATTTTGATTATAATTTTCAATATTTGATGGATTTGCAATTATAAAAATATTTTTATCTTCTTTCTTAATTATTGTTTTCCCTTCGTTAGAACTTGCATATCCGATTAGCATCATGTAATCGTTGTGCAACAAATATCCTTCAGAATGGCGCGTTTTCCCCCCTTCATATCTGTCGGCTGATTTGTTGTAAAATTCTAAATCGGTTCCGTTTACTTGCACAAAACCCGTTTCGTCCAGAATATTAAAAACCCCTATTTTTTGTTCAAAATGAATCGTATGATAAGTCGTCCGTCCTTCATCATCGGGTTTACTTTCTTTTTCAATTCTATAAAAGTAGCCAATGCATTCTTTGCTAAAATAGGGCGAAATGAGCGGTTCAATCTCTTCTAAATCGCCAACAATTTCAACCATTCCCATAGCAATAGCATTGGCTTTTGAAGCTGGCAAAATGCCTTGTACTTTTAAAAACTTTGATTTATTAGAAGGAAAAAATATTTTATTTAGAATTATCAGAACAGGAACTATTAAAAATAACCATTTCCAGATTCCGAATGCGATGAAGGAAATAAAAGTGGCGGTAAAAAGAATTCCTACTACAAAACTTACTATTTTTTTATACCAAGGTTTTTCGATTTCGGTTGTATTAGTTGTTTTTCCCATATTAAAATTGCATTTTGATTTTAGGAAAATCTTTTCTCATACTCACTTTGTCAGAAACACTAATTGGATTATTTTTTAAAAGCAATTCTTCTAATTTGGATAATTTTTTAATTTCTAATGGAATATTGCTTATCCTGTTTTTGCTTAAATCCAAATATTTGATGTTAGGCATTTGCAAAATTTCAGTTGGAAACGCTGTCAAATTTTGTTCCGCTAAATCTAATCTGGTAACATCTTCAGGTTTTTTCAATGCTTTTTTTAAATCATAAAAAGTGCTTTTTTCCTTAACAGGATTTTCCATAATTGGAAGCGAAAAAATAATTAATGATAATACTGAAGTAAAGAACACACAAATTAATCCTGCCCACAATTGAAAATCTTGCTGTTCATTAGTAAACAGTACCTGGTAAACATAAAAAAACATTCCGAAATATAAAATACAAAAAAGGGCAAGAAAAATTGCACCAATAACATACTTTGTAATAGTCCAGATGAATTTCCAAAATGAGCCGGTTCTGTTAGTCGCTTTTGCATAAAAGTAACTTCCCGGCAACAAAACCCAAAAAGCAATAATTGCAATTTTTATATAATCATTTCCTGACTGAAAAAAACCGACTGAAAAAATAAACGGAAACATTAGAATAGAAAATGCTATTAAAGTCGCTAAACCTAAGGAAAAACAGCCCGGTTTTTCTTTTTTATCGCCCTTGAGCCATTTGTATGAAATGAAAAAAGAGAGTATGAGTAACCCAAAAACAGAATACCCAAAAGGAGTTATTGCTAATAGAAACATTGTTTTCTAATTAAAAAAAAACGCCTGTGAGAGGCGTTTTTTTATTATCGTTGCATGTTTTTAGCTTCAATACTCATTGTTGCGTGAGGAACAATCATTAATCGTTCTTTGCTGATCAGTTTTCCGGTTACTTTACATATTCCATATGTCTTGTTCTCTACACGAAACAGCGCATTTTTTAAATCACGAATGAATTTTTCCTGGCGTATTGCCAACTGGGAGTTGGCTTCTTTAGACATCGTTTCGCTGCCTTCTTCAAATGCTTTGAATGTGGGGGAAGTATCATCTGTACCATTATTCAAATCATTCATGTAAGCACTTTTAATCAAGTCCAGGTCGGCTTGTGCTTTGTTTATTTTTTTTAATATTAATTCTTTAAACTCTGCTAAATCAGCGTCAGAGTACCTTGAAACTTCATCTATCATTTTTATTTATTTTGAAATTAAAATCATTGTTTTTATATCATCAAATTCTATTGCTGTCCCGTCAATCAGTGTATCTTTAAAAACCAGCGTTTCTGTTAAGGTTTCTGATTTTATATACGTTTCATTTTTAGTTATGGCTTGTTCTAAAATACCATTCTTTTGCAATTGTACTTTTATTTTATCGGTTACATCAAATCCTGAATCTTTCCGGATATTCTGGATCCTATTGACCAGTTCTCTTGCAATACCTTCATTTCGTAAGGTTTCAGAAATCGTAATATCCAGTGCAACTGTGATACCATTAGCATTGGCAACCAGCCATCCTTCAATATCCTGAGAAGCAATTTCTACATCTTCCAATGTTAAAGTTATACTTTTTCCTGCAATTGTAATAATGATGCTGCCTTCCCTGTCCAGGTGTGCAATCTGCTCCTGTGAAAAATTTTGTATTTCTTTTGAAACCAAATTTAAATCTTTACCGAAACGCGGCCCGAGTGCTTTAAAATTAGGCTTTATTTGTTTTACCAATATTCCGGAAGCATCATCTAAAAGCATAATTTCTTTAACGTTTACTTCTGCTTTTACTAAGTCTGCAATGGCTTCGATTTCGGTACGCTGACGCTCGTCAAGTATTGGGATCATTATTTTTTGTAAAGGTTGCCGTACTTTAATCATTTCTTTTTTACGCAGTGATAGCACCAGTGACGAAATAGTTTGTGCTTTTTGCATTTTGCTTTCCAGCGATTTATCAACAAAACTTTCAATAAATTCTGGAAATTTTGCCAAATGTACACTCTCATATTTCTCTGATTGTGTAGCCTGTGTTAAATCTCTGTAAAGTTTATCCATAAAAAATGGGGCAATTGCCGCACCCAGTTTACTTACGGTTAATAAACAGGTATATAAAGTCTGATATGCCGCAATTTTATCCTGTGCATACTCTCCTTTCCAAAAACGGCGGCGACACAAACGTACGTACCAATTGCTCAAATTTTCCTGAACAAAATCTGAAATGGCACGTGCTGCTTTTGTAGGTTCGTAATCCGCATAAGCATCGTCAACAACTTTTATTAGTGTATGAAGTTCAGAAATAATCCATTGGTCAATTTCCGGCCTTTCGGCTAAAGGGATTTCTGCTTCTTCATATGTAAAATTATCAATATTGGCATAGAGGCTAAAGAACGAATAGGTATTGTATAATGTACCAAAGAATTTTCTGCGTACCTCAGCAATACCTTCTATGTCAAACTTTAAATTATCCCAGGGATTGGCATTTGAAATCATGTACCAGCGTGTAGCATCCGGGCCATATTCTGTTAAAGTGGTAAAAGGATCAACAGCATTGCCCAAACGTTTAGACATTTTATGTCCGTTTTTATCTAATACCAGCCCATTTGAAACTACATTTTTATACGCTACTGTATCAAAAACCAATGTCCCAATGGCATGCAAGGTATAAAACCAGCCACGAGTCTGGTCTACACCTTCTGCAATGAAATCAGCCGGAAAATCTTTGTTGCCATCAATTTTATCTTTATTTTCAAAAGGGTAATGCCATTGTGCATAAGGCATTGCCCCGGAATCAAACCAAACATCGATTAAATCGGCTTCGCGTTTCATGGGCTTACCGGAAGCGGAAACCAATATGATTTCATCTACAATATTTTTATGTAAATCAACCAGGTCATAATTGTCCTCATTCATATTCCCAATTTCAAAACCTTCATAAGGGTTTTTAGACATAAAACCTGCCTTTATAGATTTTTCAATTTCATTATACAGCTCTTCAACAGAACCAATTAATAATTCATCTCCAAGATTATCTTCGGTCCGCCATATAGGCAATGGGATTCCCCAATAACGGGAACGCGATAAATTCCAGTCGTTGGCATTTTTCAACCAATTTCCAAAACGCCCTTCTCCTGTTGCTTTAGGCTTCCAGTTGATAGTTTCGTTTAGATTGAACATTCTATCTTTTACATCAGTTATTTTAATGAACCAGGAATCTAGTGGATAATATAATAATGGTTCATCAGTTCTCCAACTGTGTGGGTAACTATGTACGTATTTTTCAACTTTAAAGGCTTTATTGTTTTCTTTTAAATAAATTGCAATCTCTACATCTACTGAGCGTTCCGGGGCTTTATCAACATCATAATATTCATTTTTAACGTACTTTCCTTTAAGTGATAAATTTTCACCATTGGAATTTTCAATATCGACTAATTCATTAATAAATTTTCCCTGTAAATCAACTAAGGGAACAAATGAAAAAACTCCATCTTTTTCTGGAACCAACATTGGTGGTATTTCTGGCTTTGCTTCTTTGGCTACTTTAGCATCATCAGCCCCAAAAGTTGGAGCGGTATGAACAATTCCTGTTCCATCTTCTGTAGTTACAAAATCTCCGGCAATTACTCTAAATGCATTTTCTGAATGAAGAAAAAACTGCTTAGTATCTATTAATTGTTCGTACCGAATTTCAACTAAGTCTATACCTTTACATTCATTAAGGATCTGGAATGGTATTTTTTTGTTTCCTTCTGTGAAATTTTCGAAATCAGATGCTTCGGCAGTTTCATAAAATAATTTCCCAAATTGTTTTCCCACTAAATTTTTAGCCAGAATAACATTAATCGGTTCAAATGTATACTGATTGAAAGTCTTTACTAAAACATAATCAATTTTAGGACCTACTGTTAAAGCGGTGTTAGATGGCAAGGTCCAGGGCGTTGTTGTCCAAGCCAAAAAATAAAAATCTCCCTCCAGCTCCCCCAAAGGGTAAGAGCCAATGCCAAATGCCCTTGCGATTGAATTTCCTGTTCCCCCTTTGGGGGTTAGGGGGCTTCTGAATTGGGCGACTACCGTAGTGTCTGTAACATCCCTATAACTTCCCGGCTGGTTTACTTCATGCGAACTCAAGCCTGTTCCGGCTTTAGGAGAATACGGCTGGATTGTATACCCTTTGTATAACAACCCTTTGTCATAGATTTGCTTTAGCAACCACCAGACACTTTCCATGTATTTGGATTTATAGGTTACATACGGATTTTCCATATCTACCCAGTATCCCATTTTTTCGGTCAGGTCATTCCACACATCGGTATAACGCATCACAGTGCGCTTGCATGCTTCGTTATATTCTTCTATAGAAATGGTTTTTCCAATGTCTTCTTTTGTAATGCCTAGTTCTTTTTCTGTACCTAATTCTACCGGTAACCCATGAGTGTCCCAGCCTGCTTTACGTTTTACCTGAAAGCCTTTTTGCGTTTTGTACCGGCAAAAAATATCTTTGATAGCCCGTGCCATAACATGATGGATTCCCGGAAGGCCGTTTGCTGATGGAGGGCCTTCAAAAAATACGAATGGCACGTTTCCTTCGCGGGTGCTGACGCTTTTTTCAAAGATGTTTTCTTTTTTCCAAAATTCAAGAACTTCTGACGCTAAGGTTGGTAAGTCAAGTCCTTTGTATTCAGTAAATTTAGTACTCATTCTATCGGTTTCTTAAATGAAGTTGCGAAAGTAATCAATTTTGATTAAATGATAGAAATGTTGAGAAAAAAATGCTTGTTCAAACCCCATATTAAAGGAACTATAAAAGAACTGTTTTTTATAAAATACTAAGAAAAAACTTCTTTTAAAACCTCCAATGATTTGGGTCTTTTGAAACCGTCCAGATGAAATGTATAATAATCAATCAGTATTTTGAGTAATAATTGCCTTTCCACCACATGAAAAGTTTTTTTGTCACTATCAAATTTTAACCCAATCAATCTTCTAAATAAAATTGTCTCCTGTTCTGATAGCGAGCTTAGCGCTTGAACTGAAGAGAAAACACCTTCGATCATTTCGAAAAAGCGGAATTTTATATTAGAAATATCCGGATAGAAACCAAGGTATTTTGTGATTTCGAGTAATAGTATCAAATGAAAATTGGCTATTTCATTATGACTGTCGAGCCAGTGTAGGGCTGTTTCCAGAAAGGAAAAAAGAGGTACATTCTTTTCTTCTTCATGAATGGAATGATGTAAAATTTCTGAGAGGAAGATAACGATCGTACTTTTAACTACATCGGCATAAATGGAGTGAAAAGGTGCTACAATTCTTATTTCTTTAAAATTTTCTAAAGTGCCTTTATTTTTATGAACCGCTACAATTTCCAGAATAGTTAAAGGCTGAAAATACGCGATTTTCCGGTTGGATTTTCGGGATGAAAACGCATCACGAACATAATATGATTTTAGTCCATCTGATTGTGTAAAACATTTTACAATTAAACTTTTTTCCTGGTATTTAATGGAAGAAATTACGATGGCTTTAGTTTTTACCTGCATAAATGATGGAACTGGCGGTAAGCATTAATTGTAAACAATACCATCTAACTATCGTATTATCATTACTTTTTTTACTTTTGTTTCAACACCATCCTGAGCTGAAATAAAAATCATATATACACCAGAAGCTACTCTGTATTTACCAAAAGCTGTGGTATCCCATTCGATGGAACCACCAGTGGAAATGGTTTCGAAAACCAAATTTCCTTCTATGTCTGTAATTTTCACATTTGCTTTATCTAATAATCCATTTATTTTTACTGTTCCTGTATATTCTGGTCTTACCGGGTTTGGAAAAACAATTACATTATTAAGATTATCACTGGCTTGTATAGCATTCCCTTTAAAAGAAACCATTCCGTTTACGGTGGCAAAAAATACTTCGCCTGTTACAGGATTAATATCTATATCATTAACAGTATTGCTAGGCAAAGGTGAGTTGGAACTGGTAAAATGATGTATGGTTTCCTGTCCATTAGGTGAGACTAAAAAAACACCAGCCTCTAAGGTCCCTATCCATTTATTATTAGACCCATCAACAACAATGTCTGTAATAAACTGACTAAAAAGTAGTTCCTGTGGAGTTCCGTCTTCCAAAATAATTATAGGATTGGCTTTGAGTTCATCGTCTCCTAGAAAACGGTCTATACCTGTAAGAACCCTTAACCCTGCTCTTGTCCCGATCCAAAGTTGGTTCCTATTATCTATGGCTATTGCCTGTACGCTTGCGCTAGGTAAATTCCCATTTTCGGAGCCTTCTGTAATTTTTTTAAAAACCGGCCCGTCCTTTTCATTAAATCCTACTACTCCATCTGAAAATGTGGCTATCCATTTGGTGCTGTTTTTATCTATAACTAATTTCCCTAAACGAGTATTAAAAAAATTATCTAGTATATTTTCCATATTGTAGGACTGCCACTCTCCATTTGTTTTTAATACTTTTAAACCATTTTTAATTAATCCGTTTGTAACCCATAAATTCCCTTGCTTGTCAAAGGCAGTTTGTTCAATCCTGACGCTTTTATAAGCCGGGTCTCCTGGCAAAACTAAACTTTCTAGTGCACTGTTGGTTGGATCATATTTAGTTACAAGAACATCGTTTTCGTATTTTAGTAACCCATTAAAATAAGAACTTATAAATATTTGGTTCTCAAGATTGGGGTTTACTGTCACCCTTACTAAATCTACAGCATTAGCTACATCGGCATAAGGAAAATTTTTCCAGCCGTCCTCTTTATTATATTTACTAAAACCATACGCCTTTATCTGAGGAGTATAAAATGTGTCATAACTACCATATACCGCCCAAAGATTATTAGTAATAGCATTAATAGAAAAAATGTTATTTCTGGCTGGTCCTCCCGGGCTTAAAAATTCAAAAGCTACGGGATTTGCAATTAATGCGGAAATAACTCCGCTTTCAGTTGTTCCTAAATAGATGCTGTTACCTATAAT
>DASVUQ010000332.1:0-4242 GCA_036386975.1 Flavobacterium sp.
ACAAGGACAGCAATTTTCTTTCCGAACTGTTTTTTATTCCTGAAATTCTTGACTACCAAAAATTATTTCCTGAAATCGTAAAGTTTGAAAATGGATTGCAAGAGGAAAATAATGGAATCAAAATTTATAAGTGGAATTCTAAAACTGATTTGTCCCTCTCAAGAACTCAGAATTTGAGAACAGTTTTAGCCAGAAATAAATTTTTATTTAATGATAGCAAAGCAGATTTAGAATGGCTTTTAGTTAATGACAAAGATTTTTTGAAGATGCTGGTGTTTGCTTATGGATATGATTCAAATGAGAAGATAAACAAACTCGTTTTAAACGAATTTTATACTAAATATGATAATTATGTTCCAAAGCAAACTCAAAAAATGGGTGAACTTTTTTTTACTAAAGACTGTAATGGGAATCTGAAAATCCGTACAGGATTACTTGATTTTGTAAAGCAAAACACCACGTCTTCTGACAACCGGTTTATCTATGCATTGGCAAATTATGCCTTAGTTCTATTTGATGGCGATGTGGACGATGTTTTTAACGAAGGACAAGATCCATCAAAGAAATTCACAAAATCAGATAAGGCAAAAATCATTGCTTACATTGCTAGCATTGAAAGTCCAGCTTCAGAAAAATATAAAAAAGAAAATACTACACTTTGGAACAATGAGGCTTCAATAATTTATAATATTGCATCCTCACAACCTGAAATTATCACTATTATAAAAAAGAATAATTACTATAATATTCCAAACTTAAAGCAGATTGTAGAATCTGCAGAAGATGAAGTTGAAGCGTATAAATTGCATATGCAAGATTAAAACAAAATAAGTATATGTAAATTCGGAAACGGCTCACCAGCCGTTTTTGTTCTTTGAAATATAAAATATTGCCCCGGATTGCAGCGGCAGCCCCGAGGCAGCAAAAGCTATATTTTCCCGGCCCGGCAAAGCGACCAAAGGAAGCTATTGCCGGGACTAAAGGAAAAAAAGCTTTTGTGACGAGGGCTAAAGCGAAAAGCCGTATTAGGCACAAAAAAAAGAAACAAGCCTGTACGAGGATGATGTAACGGATGACCAATTAATTTTAAAAGAAAATTTTACCCTCTCCGCCGATACTTATATTGTAATTGTAGACCTCTCTAAAATAGGCAGGAGCAAAGGGCATGATTTTTTTGAAGGCTGGGAGCAGGAGCTGTATGCAATAGTAGAAGTCCTCGAAACAAAAGCTACGATACAAAGTAAAGTAGTTAATGTAGATGTAAAGTCCTTTAAACCGGATGTACCGGACAGTATCTCCTTTGTTAAAGTAGGGCAGGCAGATGTGAAGAAGGAAGAAAAGAAGCATGATAAAAACGATTGTCCAAGATGCACAGAAGATTTCAAATATGACGATATAGTAAAAATATTTCCTGCAGCATCTAAAAATAAGGGTCTTGCTGAAAAATTGATTAAAGAAATCAATAATCTTAAAGAAAAATATGAAATTAATTCATGTATTAGAAAAGCTCATTTGATAAATCAACTTGGATCTGAAACTGGTTTCCATACTTTAATAGAAGCAATAGATGGATATAGTGTTTCAACTCTTAAGAGTATGTTTGGATATTTTAGAAGACATCCTGATGAAGCCGAAACTTACAATGGGAATTTATATGAAATTGCAATTAGAGCATATGGATTAAGAAAAGTTGACAAAGAAAGCGATATTGTTTCTTGTAGTATCAAGCCAGGAGGGAAATGTAATGATTTAGGTAATGAAAGTAAAGAAGATGGTTATAAATATATAGGTAGAGGTCTAATACAATTGACAGGAAAATATAATTATTCCCAAATAAATAAAGATTTTAAAAAAGCATTTCCAAATAAAGGGGATTTAGTTACAAATCCAGAACTTCTTGAACAACCTGAATACGCAGCAATGTCTGCTTTTAGTTATTGGATAAATAATAGTCTAAATTCAAAAGCAGATTTAGGTTCAAAACCAAGTAATGTAGATGTACTAACAAAAATTATAAATAAAAATCTTGACGCAAGTCATTATGAAAAAAGAAGAAAATCATTTCTAAAAGCAAAACAGGTTTACCGTTTGTCTGAGTGTAAAAATTTAAAAAACAAAGATACAGAAACTGGAGGTGTGGTAATTAGACTGGTTAGAAAATGGCAAACTGATAAATCTACTACTGGAGAATTTACGATAGACAATACAAGTATTACAGGTTATATACTTGAAGAAAGAGGTCCTGATTCAAAAACATCTGGAATTGAGCGAAGAATTCCAATAGGGACCTATAATTTAGTTTGGCATAACGGAACTAAATTTACTAATGTTTTAAAATTATATAATGATGAAGTTAGTATTGACAGAGCTATATTGATACATGCTGGAAATTCTGCCGAAAACACTGAGGGTTGCTTGTTACCAGGAACGACAAGAAGCACAGATTGGGTTTCTAAAAGCGGAGATAAACTTAAAGAAATTATAGAGCATGTCAAATCTGTTGGAATTGAAAACGCGAAGATTATAATAACTGAAAATTATGAATAAATACTTAATCTTAATAATATGGATGCTCTTAACTTCTTGTTCTTCAAAATCACAGAATAATGAAGGCTCAATAGCTGAATTAAAAAAAGCATTTGCTAAAAATGATGAAGCTCTTTTTCTAAAGAACTTTCCTAAGGACTACCCCCAGTTTGTATCCTATTTTGGATGGAATGAAACTTTAGATACTCCATACCCGTTATATGAAGAGAGTACTGAATATATTGACAAATTTTTTCAAATAATTACTAAAGAAAATAATATAGAGTCATTAAATCATATTATCAATATTGGTATAGAAGGAAAATACCAGGCTGATGCTGTAAATTATTTCAAAATGAAAACGGAGGAAATATTTACTAAAAACCCAGACATTATATGTGAATTATTGAAAAACAGAAAAAATAATGATATAGATAGTTATTGGCATTTTTATTTAGATTCTCCTCAACCATTAACTAATGTTCCTTCTTATTTGAATAAAATAAAAAATAATTGTAATTCAATATATAAATCCTTAGAAAAACAACTTACAATAATCCAAAAAGAAAATTTGGTTTCAGAAATCACACATGAAAATAAAGCAAACAAATTAAGAAATATTAAAGATTTTATTCCCAATGGATACATGATATTAGATAGTGTATCCGGAGATTTTAATGCTGATAAAATAAAGGATAAAATGATAGTATTAGCTGATCAACAGGAGTTTAAAAATAATGAATCAAGATTATTTTTAATATTGTTAAGGGATAAAAATGGCGAATATAATTTAAAAATTAAAAATCCCAATGTTATCCCATGTATAAGATGCGCAGGTGGTTCTGGTGGGGAAGATTCGTACAAGGATTTATTATTTCAAAAGGATATACTAAGTTTTATACAATTAAAAATTGACGGATCAAATTTGATTGAAACCAAATACGAGTTCCAAAATAAGAACAATGAGATTTTATTATCTAAAGTTATTATTACTAAATCCGATTTATCTGATGAAAATATTAAAACGAAAAAAAATATAGATAACCTAAACCTAAATATTAAAGATTTCAATTATAATAATTATCAAAACAATTTTAAAACTGTCTTCAAAATCAATGATCCAGATGGTTATACTAATTTAAGAAGTGGGAAAAGCACAAGTGCAACAATTTTACAAACAATCAAATCAGGATCAATCATTGAAGTATCGAATAATACAGGGGATTGGTGGCAAATTATAACCACAGATGGCAAAAAAGGATATGTTCATAAATCTAAAATAAAATCAGAATAATTAGAAACGGCTCACCAACTGTTTCTAATTAAACTCTTATCATACACCAGACCAAGATGAAGCCGTTAAATTTAAATACAAACAAGATGGTACAAAGACCGCATGGAATCCACCGATGGCCGACCATTCTGCTTTATAAAATAATCCCAACTTTTATTTTTCTGTTAGTTGCTATTGCGGCTTATTCTTGTACAGACCAAAAAAAAGGAACCCAGATCGGCACAGTAACGCAACAAGAAAAACCATTGTTTGGATTAGTTTTAGTAAAAGAATATGAAACTACTTACAACATAGGAGGCCTTGATTATATAATTTCTGAAAAGCTGGCCAAGCACCTGAATTCAAAAACACCTATTTTTTTAGATTTGGGTAAGGTTCAGTTGGGAAATATTTCTGATGTCAGAGTTTCACAATTAAGAGTC
>DASVUQ010000333.1:0-6265 GCA_036386975.1 Flavobacterium sp.
ATAAAAAAAATTAAAGTAAAAAAACACGGCAGAAAATCCATCAGCGTATTTAAATATGGTTTAGATTGTTTGTCAAAATTTCTTTTGACAGGTTATGAACCATTGAAAAACAGCTTATTCAATTTTTTGTCATGTACTTAAATAAAAACATTTAAATAATTCAGGCTTTATTAAGTAAAGAATAAATTACCGTATCTAAAAAGCGTCCTTCAAAATATCCATTTTCTTTAAGATGCGCTTCTTTTACAAATCCATTTTTTTGTAACACTCTTTCAGAAGCACTATTTTCAGGATCAATAATAGCTTCTATAGAGTGCAGTTGCATGGTAGTAAAACCATAATCGATTACTTTTTGTAAAGCTTCCGTAATAATCCCTTTACCGCTAAATTCAGGGAGTAACATATACCCTACTTCTGCCCGGTAATGTTCGGGTTTAATTTGGTAATGGCCAATAATGCCTATTAGTTTTGTACTTCCTTTTAAGGTTATTGCCCAGTTTATGCCTTCATTATTATTTATTTTTCCTTCTATCATTGCGATGTGTTGCAGTGCATCTTCTTTTGTTTTGGCTAAAGTACGCGGAATATATTTCATCACTTCCCGATCAGAGCGAAGTGCCAGGACTTCATTAACATCATTTTGATCCAGGCGTCGAAGCAGCAAACGATTGGTTTCTAAATTAGGAAAAGGGGTAAAATTAATTGTTAACATTATCAGGTTGATTTAAAATTTCAATTATAAATTTTGATTCGAAGGAGGAATACTTATTAAGTGTAAGAATACCTTTTTTATCCTTTAATAGGCCGCTGGCAGTCGTATGATCTGCAAAACCAAACCACGGCTCAATACAGATAAAGGGTGCATTTGATTTCGTCCAGATCCCTAAATCCGGAAAATCATCAAAATGCACTTTTAATAATGGATTTGAATTTTCTATAATGGTTACTGTTTTAGAAGGGATCGAAAGAAATACTAATGCATCATCTTTAAATAAATCATAATCCAGTTGTATCCTTTTATTATGTAAAAGTAAGTGTTTTGTCTTATACGAAAGTAAGTTCTGATCTAATAAATGATATTCAGGATTTTCATGCCCGAATTCAATTTCATACACTTCAAAATGTTGCGGTAAAGCAAATGCAGGATGTGCCCCAATAGAAAAATACATAGGAACGGCATTTTCATTAAAAACTTTATATTGTATGCTTAAGCTATTGTTTTCAATAATATAAATAACATATAATTTAAAATGAAACGGATATACTTCAAGTGTCCCCGCTGTACTTTCTAATAAAAATGTAATACTACTATCCGTATGGTCAGTTACTTTAAATTCCATATCCCGGGCAAATCCATGCCTGGGCAATTCATATAATTTATTATTATATTCAAACTGATTGTTTTTTAATGTTCCTACAATAGGAAATAACACCGGGGCATGCTTGCCCCAAACGGATGGCTTTCCTTCCCATATAAATTCCCTGTTGTTGTTCTTTAACGATTGTAGTTCTGCTCCTTTTGAACTAAATCGTGCTGTTAGTGTATTATTTTGGATGATTAGGTTCAAAACAAGTTATTTTTGATTTATAGAGTAAAAGTAAAAATAATGGCGGACAAATTAACGTGATACTTTAAAAAGGATAACTTTGGCATCTTTAAAAATAATAATCAAATATGGAAAATAGAACAACAAAAGACAGCAATGGGACCATTTTAAATGAAGGGGATACTGTTTTTGTGATCAAAGATTTAAAAGTTAAAGGTTCATCCAGCGTTATAAAAAGAGGGACTGTGGTGAAGAATATCCGTTTGACTGATAATGATAAAGAAATTGAAGGGCGTGTAGAACGTACTGTTATCGTATTAAAGACAGAATTCCTAAAGAAATTCTAAGGTGTTATCTTACCGGATACTGCTCATTGTGTAGCCTTTTTAGCTTAATCTATAACCACGTACCTGTTGTATTCATTTTTTGCTTTAATTTGTCAAAAATTTAAATACATGAAACAAATCGTTATAAAATGCTATACCGCTATGGTATTGTTACTGGGCGTTTATCCACTTCAGGCCCAACAAAAAGATAATGGTACTACCAAAGAAACAGGTTATAATTATCAGGAAGCATTTGGGGCTAATTTTTATACCAAAAATGGTACAGATACACGTTCTGCCAGCGGGCAACCCGGGCCGAAATACTGGCAAAACAGGGCCGATTATCAACTAACCGCTACTTTAAATGAAAGCCTGAATGAAATAACGGGAACAGCTACTATAACCTACACCAACAACAGCCCGGATAATTTATCTTTTTTATGGCTGAATATAGATCAGAATCTATTTAAAAATGACTCCCGCGGAAAAGCGGTAATTCCGGTGACTGGAAGCAGAAATGGCGACAAAGGCCAGCAATTTGACGGCGGGCACAAAATTAAATCGGTTAAATTACTATCGGGAGGTAAAGGAAAGGGTACAGAAAGAGAAGTAAAATTTACCATTTCTGATACAAGGATGCAAATTATCCTTCCCGAAGACCTGAAAGCAAATGGAGAAAGTCTAAAGCTTAAAATTGAGTTTTCCTTTGTATCCCCGGAATTTGGTTCTGACAGAATGGGTATTTTAAATACAAAAAACGGTAAAATATTTACCATTGCCCAATGGTATCCCAGAATGTGTGTGTATGATGATGTAAAAGGCTGGAACTCTTTACCCTATCTTGGAGCAGGAGAATTTTATTTAGAATACGGGGATTATGATATTGCCATTACAGCACCCTCCAATCATATAGTAGTGTGCTCAGGAGAATTAACCAATCCTGCTGAAGTATATACAACAGAACAACAAAAGCGATGGGCTGCTGCTGCAAAATCAGATCAGACGGTTACTATCCGGTCAGAAAGTGAAGTAACAAGTCCTGCATCAAGGCCTACCGGGAAAAGCGCATTAACATGGAAATTTAAAATGAATAATGCCAGGGATGTTTCGTGGGCATCGTCAGCGGCATTTATTATAGATGCGGCAAAAATAAACATGCCAAGCGGCAAAACTGCTATGGCTATTTCTGCATACCCTGAAGAAAGTGCCGGAAAAGAAGCCTGGGGAAGATCTACAGAATATACAAAAGCATCTATAGAAAATTATTCTAAAAGATGGTTTGAATACCCTTATCCTACAGCCATCAATGTAGCCAGTATTGTAGGAGGCATGGAATATCCCGGAATTGTTTTTTGCAGTGCCGAATCTAAAGGAGCGGAGTTATGGGGAGTTACAGACCATGAATTCGGGCACATTTGGTTTCCGATGATTGTAGGTTCTAACGAAAGGTTATTTGCCTGGATGGATGAAGGTTTTAACACGTTTATCAATTCTATAAGTGCAGAAGATTTTAATAAAGGCGAGTATAAATCCCCTGCAACAGACATGCACCAGATGGCCGAAGTTTTGACAGGCACCACTTTAGAGCCTATACTAACGGCACCAGACCGGTTAAAAGAAAAGAACCTCGGGATTTTAGCTTATGAAAAACCATCTTCAGGACTTATCATGCTTCGGGAACAGGTGTTAGGAAAAGAGCGTTTTGATTTTGCTTTTAGAACATATATTGCGCGTTGGGCTTATAAGCATCCTACACCCGATGACTTTTTCAGGACTATCGAAAATGCATCAGGTGAAGACCTGAGCTGGTTCTGGAGAGGCTGGTTTATTAACAACTGGCGTTTGGACCAGGCAGTAACAAGCATCAAATATAAAAAGAATGACCCAAAATTAGGTTCTACTATAACTATTGCCAATTTAGAGAAATTGCCGATGCCGGTAACACTAGACATTACAACAAAAGGAGGTACAGTTACGCGGGTGAAGCTTCCTGTCGAAATATGGCAAAGAAATACCACTTGGTCATTTTACCAGCCTACTACAGAAGAAATTGAGACTATAGCTATAGATCCGGATCGCGTTTTACCAGATGTGGACCCATCAAATAATTTGTGGGTTAAAGGCAAGGGGTTACTTGAAAAAGCAGTTATCCTTGATCCTTATCTTGGTAGTTTCTCCAGTAAAACAGTACCTATTAAAGTGAATTTTACAGAAGAAAATGAAAATCTAATGTTAAATGCTACCGGTCAGCCGAGTGTACCTCTGGAAAATACCGGAAAAGATAAATTTGAATTAAAAATGGCAGCACTTACCATTCAGTTTACTGATGATAAAAATGGTTTTACATTATCTATAAATGGGCAAAACTTCACGTTTACTAGGGATAAATAAAAATGGTATAAAAATGAAATAAAAGGGTAGTTTTATATGCTACCTTTTTATTTTCCATCAATCCAACCGAACTTTTCAGCAATAATAGCTTCTTTTTCTTCCCTGATGAATTGTAAAAAAGCAGCTGCAACAGGGGATAAATTTTTCTTTTTCATCCAGATCAGGTTCCAGTTCGATTTTATGGGAAAGCCTGTTGTAGGGATAATTACCAGGTCGCCATTACTAAGTTCATTTTTAATTCCTATTAATGGCATAACAGAACAACCCAGGCCAGCTATTACCGCCTGCTTTACTGCTTCATTAGTGGCTAATTCCATTTTTTTAATAATGGTAAGCCCATTGGCTTCAATAAATTTTTCCATTACATAACGGGTACCGGAACCTTTCTCACGGTATATAATAGGCAGCCGTTCCAGTATTTGTTTATCGTTATTTTCTTTATCAAACAGTTGTTCTGGATTGCCCACCAGGAATAATTTGTTTTCCAACAATGCGACTTTATCAATATTTAGTGTTTCCGGAAGGACAGAAACGAGTGAAAAATCGACTTCGTTTTTCTCCAGGCTCTCCAGCACCTTTGCTTTGTTCGTTACATCCAGGATTAATTCCACACCTTTATGGTCACTCATAAACCGGGACAGGAAAAATGGCATCACATACTTACCTGTCGATACTACCGAAATTTTCAGTCTTCCGCTAAGCTGCCCTTTATACGCCATAGTTTTGTAGTTAATGGCATGTACTTCATTAAGGATATTTTCTGCCGCAACAGCGATTTCTTTACCAAAATCGGTTACATAGAGCTGACGCCCAACAATCTCTGTTAATGGGATTTCGAACTGATCCTGAAAGTTTTTTAGCTGTATCGAAACTGCCGGCTGTGTAAGGTGTAATTCTTCTGCTGCTTTGGTTATACTTTTTGTCTGGGTAACTTTTAAAAAAACCTGTAGTTGATGCAAGGTATAATTCATAAAAATATTTTATACATTTCATTACAAATATAAATAAAAATATATGAATATGTTTTTACAAATTTGCCCTGTAATAAAAAACTAAAATTATGACACGAATAACAGTTGCAAAAGGAGACGGAATCGGGCCTGAAATTATGAATGCTACGCTTGACATTATTAAAGCAGCCGGGGCACAAATTGAGATTGATGAAATCGAAGTAGGAGAAAAAGTATATCTTTCCGGAAATACTTCCGGTATTGCCAATGAATCCTGGGACATTATCCGGAGAAATAAAGTTTTCCTAAAAGCACCGATCACGACACCACAGGGAGGTGGCTATAAAAGCCTTAACGTGACAACCCGTAAGTTTTTAGGGTTATACTCTAACGTACGCCCTTGTGTAAGCCTGCATCCTTTTGTAGAAACCAAACATCCTAAAATGGACATCGTTATTGTCCGCGAAAATGAAGAAGACCTGTACGCGGGAATTGAACATCAGCAAACGGATGAGGTGATACAATGTTTAAAGATTATCAGCCGTCCCGGATGTGAAAAAATTGTTCGTTATGCATTTGAATATGCTAAAGTATACGGAAGAAAAAAAGTAACCTGTTTTACAAAAGACAATATCATGAAACAGTCCGATGGTTTGTTTCACCAGGTATTTGATGAAATTGCAAAAGAATATCCTGAAATAGAAAATGAACACTGGATTATAGATATTGGTGCAGCAAAAATGGCCGATACACCTGAAGTATTTGATGTCATTGTTACCCTTAATTTATATGGTGATGTGCTATCTGATATTGCTGCCCAGATTGCAGGTTCGGTAGGACTGGCCGGATCAGCTAATATTGGCGAAGAATGTGCTATGTTTGAAGCTATTCATGGGTCTGCGCCAAGAAGGGCCGGACAAAATGTAGCGAATCCATCGGGGCTTTTAGAAGGTGCGGTAATGATGCTAAACCACATTGGGCAGACAGACGTAGCAGAAAAAGTCCAGAATGCCTGGCTAAAAACGATAGAAGACGGTATACATACATATGA
>DASVUQ010000334.1:0-2003 GCA_036386975.1 Flavobacterium sp.
ATCATGGCAGAGTACTTTCCACCTTTTTTACCTTTCCTTATGCTTACAATGGGTTTTGCTTTTATGGTAATTTCCATTTGTATGTATCTAGGGGAGAAGTATTCTGAAAACGGTTTAGTGCAGGCCTTACAAAAAACAGGGCAGATGACATTGTCACATTATGTTATTCACATCACAATCGGAATGGTTCTATTGGCAGCGCTGACTGGTAAAACCTATACTGGTTTATTAAAAAACGAAATACCTACTTCCTCAATTTATATTCTAGGATACGCAATAGCATTTTATGTTTTCAGCATTTTCTTCAGTGTGTCATGGAGAAGGAAGTTTAAAAATGGGCCGTTAGAAATGCTCATGAGAAAGCTTTCAAATTAATATGTGGTTTTCAAAAATGGCTTGCTCGTGCAAGGCATGAATTCCAATCGAGACTTTCATAGTATCAAAGAATAAGGGACGGCGTAGCCGTCTAATCTTTTTTGTTAGCAATGACCTATCTAAATGGAAAGCTTTAGTTTATCTGATGACGTTAAATATTGAGCTTTATTTTTATTCAACTTTCATCACCTTGGTTGACCCTGAATTTTTTACGTTTTTTATCTGAGCAATGCCTTTATAATTTACATTTCCTGAGCCTGAACTGTCTACAATTAATGTTTTATTTGCAACCAAGTCTACGCTGCCTGAGCCAGTGATTTCAATAGATGCTTCCTCATTATCTACGCCGAAAAGGTGCATGTTGCCTGAGCCAGTAATTTTAAGGTCTTGATTATTGGACTTACCCGAAACAATTTTTGCACCGCCTGATCCTGTAATTGCAATTTGCAGGTTGTCTGTATAAATATCAGCAAGATTTACTTCCTCCGAACCAGTTATGTCTATGGCAATTGTTTCGAACTTGAAGGCTCCTTTTGAAATTAGTTTACCGGACCCGCTGGTGTTTATACTCAATTTTTTTCCGCTTAAATCGTCATTGCACAATATATTGCCAGAGCCTGAATTATATATACCATCCAGGTTTTTATAGGTGATATAAATTTTTGCGTAAGCATTCTGACGTTTGTTGCCCTTTATATAGAGAATAAGTTTATCGTTTTTGACTTCTGTTAGAATTTCACTTGGATTAAGATTTTTTATTTCCTCAATGAAAACTGATTCTTTTTCCCCTTTTACTAAAACTACATCAAAATTGCTCCGGCTGTCTATCCCAGAGAAAGTCCCTACGTCTCTTGTTATTGCGTTTTGGGATTTTACGTACAGGGAGCTTGTCACTAATAAGATTAAGAGAAGTATTTGTTTCATAAGTTTAAATTAGTTTAATTGATATAGATAATTTTTGAGAAGGGCTATTTTACCCCTTGTGTGCAAAAGTGTTTCCATCTATACACCGTTGCCACACTATTTACGATTTCTTTGATTAATGTTGGGTGGACTGCATCTGAGTTACACATTATCACCACACCCTTTCCAGTTTTAAAACTTCCATAATAAATGCTTTGGAAGCCACGATTACCACCCAGGTGTACAAAATATTTTTCTCCACCTTTTTCTATTATAAAAGCTCCTAATGCGACATCAGGTGTGTTTAATACGGGTGTTAACATTTCATCGGCAGCGCGCTTGCTTAAGAGGCTATAAGGTTTTTTTGCAAGTGATTGCTGAATTGAAATCACTAATTTGGCGACGTCTGATGGCGTTGACCACATGCCGTCAGGCGCTAATTCTGGGTAAACGTTATATTTTCCAGGTACTTCATCAATGCCTCCATCGTAGGCGGTCGCAAAGTTTTTTAGACTGCGTGGAAGTACCTGTTGGAAAGTGCTATGGTCCATATTTAAAGGTTGGAGTACATTCACGCTTAATAAACTATCATAATTTGCGGCAATATTGTCTTCTATAATCTTTCTTGTTATCAGGGTGCCGCCACCTGAATAGGTGTACTTACTGTTAACGGGTAAAATTGTCTTTACTTCCTCGTTGTTGGCTGGTTTTTCACCATTAAGCAT
>DASVUQ010000335.1:0-3966 GCA_036386975.1 Flavobacterium sp.
ATAAGCACTTGCGGTTACAGGTGTTAAGGACTCACAGCATTAATCTATATAATTCAAGTTGCTAGTTTAGTGATGTGCGCATTCCGATAATGGAAATCAGGTTAATGGTTGCTTGCTTATTCTTGAGGTGGCACTTCAGTCCAGAATATATAAATATTGATTAAGAAATGAAATAGCAGTAAGATAGTCGTTCAACCATCATGTCTTTTCCTTAATGGCTTTAATATCCCGCTTTAGTTCCAATAGCATTTCTTTTACACTGTCCGTTTCAGATAGGACTGTCTTACTGTCATCGCGGCCAATATGGGCAGTATACTCCCAAATTTCGAGAATATCAGAAAGTTTAATGGCATAAGGGTTATAAACAACATTGTCTGATGTTACGGTTAATGCTTCGTCATTTTTTCCGCTCATCCTTTTATAGGTGATCCCTTCACTTAAAGTAACCAGTATATACGTTTTACCGCTCGTTACCTCGCCCAGGTTTTCTATATACCTTCCTACAATAAACCCCTTATCATTATGTGGCGGCATGGAGTCCCCTCCTATCGGAAATGCACGAAACTTGCCGGGCCCTAAAAACGGCAAAGAAATCTGCTGCAGGTTTTCAATGAATTCCGGATCCGAATAACCGGTGAGATACCCGGCGCGTGCTTTATGAGGCACAATTTCAATATAATTTTTGCCTTTACTATCTACCGTTATAGGGAGTACAATCCTGTTATCTTCCAACTTTAATATATTATCGATAGGCGTCTTTCTAAGGTCAAGCGTCAGCAGCAGATCAATACTGATATGATAGAAACGAGAGATAACAAGTAACGTTTCTGCCGGCGGCGTATTCTTACCGTACTCATATTTTTTATATCGGTCCAACGGCATTTTCATACCATCAGCAGCCTGCAATTGTGATAAGTTTCTCTTATTTCTTAGGTACTTAAGATTGTCAGAAATGTATAACATACGTTAAAGGGATTTTAAGTCCCTGTAAAGATAATAAATTAGGGATTTAAAATCCTAATTTTGTATAATAAAAAATAGCTTATTATGATACTATTTAACGATACCGAATTATTTTCATCAGGAACCGCCGGAAAAAAAATTTTCGATTTACCAGATACTGATTTAATGTTATATGACAATTTCTTCAATAAAGAAGAATCCGATCATTATTACAATGTGTTGCTCCATCAAACGCAGTGGGAAGAATATCAAATGCCGATGTATGATAAAACGGTAACCGCTCCACGTATGATTTCCTGGTATGAAGACAAAAGCAATCCCGGAGCAGACGAAAAGCGACCGGACTGGACACCGGAATTACTAGCTATTCGTGAAAAAGTAGAAAAAGAAACCGGGATAGAATTTAACAGCGTATTGCTTAATCTTTATAGAAACGGAAAAGATGGGGTGTCCTGGCATAGTGACAAGGTGCAGCATTTTGGAAAAAATGCGATTATAGCATCTGTAACTTTTGGTGAAACCCGGATATTTCGCTTGCGGCATAAGTTAAGGGCAGCTATTCCACAGGTAACTATTCCTTTACATCATGGTTCATTATTATTAATGGCCGGTACAACACAAAGTTTTTGGGAACATCAGGTGCCTAAAACTGCCAGGCCGGTCTTACCTAGAATTAACCTTACGTTCAGAATTGTAAAAAGATAAGTATAGCATTCGCCCCAAATCTACTTTATTATCTCAGCTATAAATACAAAACCTTGTTTATAATCTTATAGCTTCTATAAACATCCTTAATCAACATCAATTTAAAATTATCAATTCAAAATGGATAAACTAAAACTTATATGGGAAAATCTAACTGCACTAAATATTCTAATTTGGGCAATAGTTTTTTGGTTACCTATAGCAGTAGTAATGCTTGCTTTTCTGCCTCGCAAACGTTCGCGATTTGCAATGAAACAAATCCGGAAACTTATCAGGGAATTTAAAAATAATTATGGACCACCTAATTTAAATTAAGTGGAGGTTACAATCAATAGAAAAAATACAATCGCATACCTTATAAGGTTTTTCTAATAGTAGCTAATGGATAATTTCGCATTCAGTATGCTTATTAGATTTTACTTACGAAAAGTATTCATTCATTTAGAATTTTCAAATAAATTGTATAAAATTATTATTCGTTTGTAAATAAAAATTGTACAATTATTAGCCTCAACAGCACTTAAAAATATATCCATTTGATTCTGAGAGTGCTGTTTTTACTGCATTCTATAACGATAAAACACAGTTTATCGATTATTTGTAATATTACCTACCATTAAAAATTGTATAAATATCAAATTTAGATTAATTAAATTTTAGCAAGATATTTACAATAACAGCATAATAAAAACAATCATTACAATTACTTAGTGTTATGTTTGTACTATGATAAAACTACAATTATATCGGTAATGTTGATTTATAAAATAAATAAATAAATAATATCTTAATAATGATTCCTAAACGTCCACTCTATTTTATTTTTAACCTAACAATTACAATTATGAAAAAAGCTACTTTACTGTTCTTAATCCTTATAAATTCTTTTGCAATACCATTAAAGGCTCAAGATCTTATAATTTCTAAAAATAATGAGGTGTTAACATACAATACCACTAATAAATATATTTCCAGGTCTTCAGAAAAGCAACAAACGGAGAAATACAAGCAAGTTACTTATTTAGATAATTTGGCATACCATACAGACCAAATTGCTTTAGAATTAAAAGAATCTGATAATTATGATTTTGCCCAAGGAATTCAATCACCATTTAATTCAAACCTATGGATTTATTTGGAAAGAGAAGAAATTGGAGCAGGGTATTATATTAGAGAATATGATAAAAAATTGAATAAGATCAGGAATATTCTTTTCAACGAAAATAAATTAAGAAAAGATATTGCCTTTAAACCTATTGCCTGGACAAATAATGTAGATGAATTGTATGTAGAAGGACTCTATTTAAATAGCGCAGAGGAACATGAAGGTATCTGGGTCCTTAATATAAAAAGCCGGAAATTAACTAAAATAAATCTTGGTTTTAATTATATGAGTACACCAATAGTGTCTGAAAATAGAGAAAAATTCTATTTTTTGGGGACTTTGGATGCAGAGATAGATTATTTACATGGCCGAACTGATATAGTTTATGAATTTGATTTAATAACAAATAAACGAACTATTGTTACCCAGTCAAAAGGCGATTCTATGATTATTCACGGATGGGAAAATCAATTAACAAATACTACTACTACTCCTAATCAAGTGAGGGTATCGAATCTTGATTATTACCTTCCCTGGGACTTTGGCTTACAATACTGTGTATCCAGGCATGGGACCCCTGCGCCGTCAGGAGCCCATACACATATGGGGAGATGTAACGTTTTCGCAGGAGGACAACATGGTTACGCAGGCATTGATTTTGACACTTCAAATTCAATTGATGAAAATGTCAGGGCAGCTGCAAATGGGCGAGTTACTTTTACAGGAATAAGCGGTAGCTTAACATCTGGTTATGGCAGATTGGTAATTATAACCCATAGTGATGGGACCCGAACCTATTATGCACACAATAAAACAATATTAGTTGCTGAAGGCCAAAATGTTACAAGAAGTCAGATAATTGCGAAAGAAGGAACTACCGGTGGCTCAACAGGAGATCATATTCATTTTGAATGGCGTGCCGCAGGTGGTACTTCTCCAACAATTGGAAGTTTTAAAGATATTGGACAACCCAGACAAGATTATCGTTATAAATCAAATAATACATCAACACCTATTAGCACTATTCCTGTATTAAATACACCAGCTGCCGGCGCAAGTGTGCCATCTCCTGTAAAATTAACCTGGTCTACAAGTGTGAGCGGTGCATCATGCAGGATACAAGTTTCTAAAGTAAATACCGGATGGACTGCTGCCGATGGCTTTACTACCGAAACTGCTGCAACAGAAAATGT
>DASVUQ010000336.1:0-8014 GCA_036386975.1 Flavobacterium sp.
GATCAATTCAACAGGCCGTATCTGACCTTTTATGCGTTCTTCATTTTAGTACTTGTTTCACTGGCTGTTTTATTACTGATTCCTGCTACTATTGATATGGTCAATCAATTTCAGGCCACAAGAACAATTTTAAACTTTTTCGAGAACCTTACCGGTAGCGAATTGTATACTGTTATTAAAAAAATTTATAAATGGACCATTCCTCTTATTACTATTCTTTTACTGACTGTTCCGGAATCTAAAAATATTATTACTTCTGTTGCTACTGAATTTGCCTGTGCAGACCGTTATCTCAATGATGGCATTCAGAGTCAGATCATCCTTGGAAACCTGGATTTGTTAGTAGAATATATAGCAGAACACGAGCCGGATTCTAAAATTCACTTTCATTGTTACAGTTTCGGGTCATTAATTGCCATGGATTTTCTTTTTCCACTTGGAAGCATACCTTCTGCGAACACCCGCTTACTTTCCGATGTTTTAATTACCATTGGCAATCCCTATGAATTCATTAATTCGTATTACGGGAAGTACTACCTGAACCGGAATTTAATCATGGAGCAGAAAATAAAATGGATTAATATTTATTCCATTGCTGATGCCTTATCTTCTACCTTTAGAAATGACGCCACACGAGGGGAAGCTTTGTTTGGAATCAAAGAATCATCATTGAAACCGGTGAATATTAACTATGAAATTTCAACTGATAAATCCCAGAATTTTTTCAATTTTATCACAATGGATGGTATCAGGATGCACCGTTTGTATTGGGATACGGAATGCAATGGCCAAAGTTGTATGCGCTTGCTCTATCATTATCTCGAAGAACAAAAAATGATATAGAGCTGAATTAAAAATAAAATATCACAATCCTGATTATGAGTTATTCTCTAGATTTTTGTGTGTCTTTGAAACCCGGGAAAAGAAGGTTTCACTTTGAGGGAAACTTTACCCGTTTTGCAGAAAAAATGATACCATTAATCACTATTACTGCAGCATATTTTATGCTATTTTAATTCCTCGCAAAGACCTTAAGACACAAAGTTATAGTTGAATGTATTAGGTACCTGTGTATTTTTTTAGGTTATACCGGCAACCACTGTTCTGGTGTTTCTTAAAGAACGAAATTTTTTTTGGTAGCCCCGATTGTAGCGGCATCCTGCGCTTTTTTGCGCAGATAGAGCGGAAAGCGGGACAAAAGCAATGGAAATAGTAGGTTTTATGCTCCTGACAATTCATTGGATTTAAAAAATTATCAATTTTTCAAGATCCCTTATCCTCTTTTTAAAAATTATAAAATAGGACCCATTATTTTAATTTAGCTATAGCTATGATAAAAATCAACCTAATCTAAGACTTTAAAATAGTTTCCTGACATATAAAATACTGGTTTTATTTATTGATCCCCAGACATAGTGCTGCCTCTAAAACAAAAAATAAATAGGGGAACTACAGGAATGTTGCAACTTACAAAGAAAAAGATGTAAAAACTCCAACGCAGTGCTAATTACATTTGGTTTTTAGAATTCTTATAGATTTACTCTAGGCACAACGTGTTCGCCTGTTGATGCTAATAATGGTAGAAGTTATGGATCCTTGCCCTATTGCACAATAAATTTAAACATAAATAAAAACATTTTATATGGAAAATCATGATATAATAAAAAGAATCAGTGATGTAAGCCATATTCTTACCGATGACCCGGACCTGGATATATTACTTAATGAAATTGGCAGTTCACAGGTGGTATTGCTTGGCGAGGCAAGTCATGGTACGCATGAATACTATACCTGGCGCAGCCGGATCAGCAAAAGGCTTATAGAAGAAAAAGGCTTTTCTATCATTGCCGTTGAAGGTGACTGGCCCGACTGCTACAAACTTAACCGCTATATAAAAGGGTATGAAAACAGTGGTGCCAATGCAAAAGAAGTGCTGATGGAATTTAACCGATGGCCCACGTGGATGTGGGCCAATTGGGAAATTGTGGCATTGGCGGAATGGCTTAAAAAATACAATAGCACCCTTGCCCATAGCAAAGGTATCGGCTTTTACGGCCTTGATGTCTACAGCTTATGGGAGTCTATGGAAGCCCTATTTGCTTATCTGGAGAAAGAAGATCCCGTAGCCTTTAAGTCTGTACAACAGGCTATGGATTGTTTTGAACCTTATAATGTAAAGGAAGGTTTTTCGTATGCCAAAAGAAGCTATGGGATTTCGCGTTCTTGCCAGGAGGAAGTGGTAAAGTTACTAAACACTATCCGGGAAAGGATCCCGCGTTTTGATACGGATGATGAAGCTGTATTTAATGCCGAACAGAATGCGCTTGTTGCGTTAAATGCAGAGCGTTACTACCATGCCATGCTCGGGAGTGGCGAATCAACCTGGAACATCCGCGATGGGCATATGGCTGAAACTGCAACACGTTTAATGAACTTTTACGGTACTGATTCTAAAATTATTATTTGGGAACACAATACGCATATTGGTGATGCCAGGGCTACAAATATGAAGGACTCGGGTTTGGTAAATATAGGGCAACTGCTAAAAGAGCAACTAGGCAGTAAAGAGGTGTACAGCATTGGTTTTGGTTCCTATGAGGGCAGTGTAATAGCAGGATACAACTGGGGTGCTGAAATGCAGAATATGCCTGTACCCTCCGCCAAAAAAGGGAGCTGGGAACAAGTATTGCATAAAGCGGGGGCTATTGATAAGATTATTTTATCAAAAGATATAAAAGAATTTAAAAAACCCATTGGACATAGGGCCATTGGCGTAGTATATGATCCTGATTTTGAATATGGTAATTATGTACCGAGCATTATTCCGAAGCGTTATGAAGCTTTTATATATCTTGATAAAACCACAGCACTGCACCCGCTGCATATGAAGGCAGAAATACAGAATACACCTCAAAATTATCCGTTCGGGGTGTAGTTTAATGCTAAAAAATTCAGTAGTTAGTTATTCTTAATAGTAAATTGTAGTAATTTATAGGGTTCTAATTCTAAGGCATTAGCGATTTTTACAAGCGTTTTTATTGTAGTATTTATTTCAGCTCTTTCAATACGCCCAATCGTACTTTTAGGCAAATCACAAATATCAGCTAAGTTTTGCTGAGAAATCTTTTTCTGCTCCCTAATCTGGCGGATAAAAATCCCTAAACTTATTATATATTCTTTTTCTAAAATCATATTATCCAAAGATTAAAAACAAACAAAACAAATTGAAGGCTTTTACGCTACCAATTTTTCTATATTTGAAAAATATTAATATAATTATACCTGAAATAGTATGAAAGAATATAAATTTTATGAGAACATAATAACCGGAGAATATATCATGCAACAAAAATGTGGGGAATTAGTACACTATTTTAACACAAAAGTGCAACCATTAAAAATAAAAGACTTAACAGCATACAGGGAAATAACTGAAGCTCAATTTTTAAATCAAACAACACAAAAGAATTAGTATTGTTAGTTGCACGAGTAGTATTTATGGGGATGTGGCATCATTCAGCTAAAAGTTAATTTAAGTAGTTATAGTAACACACCAATCAGTAATTAATATTTTTTAAATGAAAAGATTGTACCTACTTATGATCAAACCCAACCGCACAGACATTCTTATTTGCAACAGTAGTGCAACATTGTATTCTGTGCCCATATAGATTAGCAACTGAAGCATATCCAAGAATTACATCTACCTCATTATGGAGGCTGGTATAGTGTATTTTAAATAATGAAGTGATTTAAACTTTTTTGATTGAAGCGAAAAATGAGGATATTCTGTTCTAAATTTTAGTTTTTTTGCACTGCATAGCAGCGCTACGGAGTAAAAAAACTAAAATTTTAGGGGAGAAAGACTATTTTGCAGCCAATTGGAAAAAGTTTAAATCACTTCAATATAAATTATATATTTACTCCATCCAATCATGGAGACATTAAATAATTGAAAAAAATGGACAAAAAAGAGTACACTTTAGCTGAACTTATTCAGGAAACTACAGAAAATCCAAATGAGAACGATTTCTTTGAGTTGGAAAAGCCTTCGATGTTGGAAATCAACATGAATAATCAAAAGATCCTCGCAAAAGCCGGAAGCATGGTTGCTTACACCGGGGCAATTGATTTTAAAAGGGAAGGTATGTTGAACAAAGGCCTTGGCGGATTGTTAAAAAAAGCAATTAGTGGCGAAGGAACTTCATTAATGCATGCCACTGGCTCCGGGAAGTTATACCTTGCAGATGAAGGTAAAAAGGTAAAAATCATCAAGCTTCAAAATGAGGCCATTTTTGTAAATGGAAATGATGTACTGGCTTTGGAAGATACCATCAGTAATGATTAAAATGCTCAAAAGTGTTGCCGGAATGATGTCCGGAGGCTTATTTCAAGTAAAATTGTCGGGTACAGGTTACATTGCTATTACTACACATGGGGAGCCTCTTTTATTAAAAGTAAATGCTAATCAGCCCGTTTACACTGACCCCAATGCTACTGTAGCCTGGTCGGCAAACCTAGCTCCTAACATTAAAACAAACATTACTTTTGGTTCATTTATTGGACGAGGCAGTGGAGAGTCGTTTCAGTTAGAGTTTGTTGGAGAGGGGTGGGTTTTGGTGCAGCCTTATGAAGAAGTAAAATATGTACAGAAATCGTAATCGGTTCTAATGTTCAATAACCAATGGCGGCAAAAAGATAATCTTTGCCGCCACTGATTAAGGGTCTTTGACTATTGTATCACAAAAATGCGTAGTCCCTTTTTTCGGTTCTCTGTCCCTATTCTACTGCAAGGGTCAGGACCACAGAAAGGTAAAAAATACATGCATTTATCTATTGCTTTTGGCTCAGGTATTCTCGTACCCGGACATACTGTACATTACCTTTTGTGGATGTTTCTTTGCAAAGTTGCCGATCAGGTGCATAATATAATTACTGCTCCTGCAAGGGGTTACATAATCTTTTACCGCTGCAGGTTCGGCAAATCCCAGATCGGAAGGAATATAGCCCATACCATAAAAATCGCCGTTCTCTACCCATATACAGCTGCGCTCACTGTCGTCCCTGCCTTTGTCTATAATAGCAAAGCTTGGCCTGTTTTCTAACAAAAAGTTGATGGCACTTTCCACCTGTTCATTGTGCTCCTCAACATTCGGAAATGTTGTTCCCGTATCAAGGTTAAAAAATATCCCCTCCGCAGGCTTTCCATATTTGCAGAACCTATAATCGATGCCAAACTTTTCTGCCAGTGTTCGTAATGTATTTATGCCTTCATATTCATTATTGAAAGCTCTGATGCAAGACTGGAATTTCGCCACTTTTCCGACTGCCAGATAGTGGTATTCATTACGCGCTTCATACTTGTACAGCCCGAATTTAGGCTCAAAGCGTTTTAATGCCCTGTTGTATGCAGGCCAGAGCTTTTTAATTTCTGAAAATTCCAGCAATAGCGCCATAAGTTCGGTAGCACATACGGTAAATGAAATGCCGTAAATGTCCCGCAAAAAATGCTGCCTTTGCGCTGTGATACTATGCCCACTAAAATGGGAAGCCACCCGCTTTTTCAGGTTAACGGCCTTTCCAATATAAATTACTTTCTTATCCTGACTGTAGAAATAATATACACCCGGTTTTTCAGGTAGCTGCTCAAAATCTTCAGGCGGCAGGTTAGGCGGCAGGCGCTGGTCCTGGGCTGTCTTTTTTACCATTTTTTCTATTGTCGCTTCGCTGTCCCATTCCATAAGGCGTGAAAAAAGTATGGCCGTTGCATCTGCATCGCCACCGGCACGATGCCGGTTCTCAATGGATATATCCAGCGAACGGCAAAGGTTCCCCAGGCTGTAAGACGGAAGACCAGGTTTGATTTTCCTTGCCGCACGTACGGTGCACAGTTTTCTTGCTGTCCACTTAAAACCGGATTCTTCCAGCTGGTGGCGAATGAATGAATAATCAAAATTGACATTATGGGCAACAAAAATGCGGTCGGAGAGCATCTGCATTACTTTTTCTGCAATATCATCGAATATCGGTGCATGGGCTACCATGGCATTATTAATGCCGGTCAATCCGAATATGGAGAGCGGTATTTCCTTTTGAGGGTTTACGAGTGTCTCCCAGCGCTCGAGTAGTTCAGTCCCATCATGGATAATTATGGCAATCTCCGTAATACGGCTACCGCCGGCATTTCCTCCTGTCGTCTCTATATCTACTATTGCGTATTCTGTTTTTCTCATAGTGCTATATAACGTTTAGGGCTACTTGTTATTGTTAGTTGGTTTTGTGCAGAAAACTTATCCTACGGTAATATTTTTAAATTTAAACTGCTTTATCTTGCTATATCAATTATTACAAAAATATTCTCTTTAATTAATCTAAAACTAAAATTATGAAAAAAACAATTTTTATTACCTGGCTTTTGATTGCTATGGCAGGACAAATGAACGCCCAAATTTTTATTAATACCACTGGTACTACAAATGATACCGATCCTACTTACAGGATGGGTAACACAACAATTGGCAGAAATACCGCTGGCATTGAAAAACTGGATGTAGAAGGAAATATAGCAATACCGTTTGGTGGCTACCTTGGTGTAAATAACATTGGTATTCCCTATAGAAGATTTTTGCAAACCGGATGGGATGCAAGTATTGGTGATTATTTATCTTTTTACACAGCTGGTGGAAGTTCTCTAAACCAATATGAGAAGATGAGAATTCTAGTGAATGGTAATGTCGGCATTGGTTCAGATAGACCTATTGAGAAGCTCGATGTAGAAGGAAATATAGCAATACCGTTTGGTGGCTACCTTAGCGTAAATAACATTGGTATTCCCTATAGGAGATTTTTGCAAACCGGATGGGATGCAAATATTGGTGATTATTTATCTTTTTACACAGCCGGTGTAAGCCCCGAAAATCAATATGAGAAGATGAGAATTCTAGCGAATGGTAAGGTGGGGATTGGTTATAATGCGCCAGAGGCAAAATTGCATATATTGGACCCTGTAGCACTTGGTGCCGGTGCTTCCTCTAAGTTAAGGTTATTTTCCGCTAGTGGAAATGCAGGAAGCAATTACGTATCGCAAAGTACATGGCTTTACAGATCAACAAGCGGTTCAGATTGGTTCTCAACCAGCATTCATGATGGATTATCGGTAGACGGTTCATTCAAAGATCCCGGATTAAATACAAGAACATGGTGGGAGCGCCAACCTTATTTGGATGTACAAACATGGGGTAACGCAGGGACAATATATATGTCATTAGATCAAGGTAAATTACATGTAGGAGCTACACGCCCTCAATCTCAACATGCCGATTCCATGCTATCTGTTGATGGTAAAATTGTCTCCAAATCTATGTACGTAACACAACAAAACTGGGCTGACTTTGTATTTGATAAAGAGTACAAATTACCTAATTTATATGAAATAGAAGCCTACTATAAAGCAAATAAACATTTACCATCGATTCCTACAGCACGTGAAGTACAAGAAAATGGTATTAATGTAGGAGAAATGGATAAGCTCTTACTTCAAAAAATTGAAGAGCTCACCATTTTAATGGTACAGCAACAACGTGAAATAGATCAATTGAAATTGGTAATCGCTAAATAATAGCGGTACTTCCATATAACAACTAAATTTTTAATATCAAATAATATATAATTATGAAAAAAACAATACTAGGAGCTTTATTAAGCTTGGCAGCAATTGGCAATGCACAATGGACAGGTAGTGCACTCACAGGAGATTCTTATAGAATCGGAAACGTAGGCATAGGGACAACAATACCTCAAGCTAAATTAGATGTTGGTGCCGACATCAGTAATGGACAATTAGGTACCATATTTGGTAGAATGCCCGAAGGAAACACTCAAGGTAATGGTACTTTTTTGGGTGTAAAGGGATATACAACCCAAGGATCAGATGCAAATAATATAAAAAGTTTTTCAATAGAACATAATTTTTATGGGCAAACAAATAGTTCTATAAATTTTTTTAGAGGAGGTG
>DASVUQ010000337.1:0-2215 GCA_036386975.1 Flavobacterium sp.
AGAGCGCAAAGATAAATTTTATAAACTATAAAATCAATAATTTTCTGTTGTTTTTTTACGCACTACTATATAATTGCAACAGGATTGATCATAATGACAGGATATTTATTAACGGGAACAAAAAAGCCATCCGTTACGGGATGGCTTTAAATACTATATTTTAGAATATTAATTTATTGTACCTGGATATTGAATGTTGTAAGCTCCTAAATCAACCGGTTTAAAAGTAGATCCGTATTTAGCATTAATTGCTTCTAAAAATTTATTAGCAAGTAGGGCATAACCTCTTGGACTTGGATGTATTCCATCGAGTGAAAAAGCACCGCCTGTTATAAAAGAGCTGGAAAGATGATAGTTACCAAAACGGATTCCTCCATTGGCTATTTGGGTTAATAATGCATTAGCGTCTACAAAAGCCAATCCTTTTGCATCTGCTAAAGACTTAATGGTGGTGTTATATGCGTCGGTTGCGGTTTTTAATTCAACGATTTCAGTTGGAATCAAAACGTACTTATCTTGCAATGGATATGTAATGCCAAATTTGTCCAATGGTGCTGGAGGGGCAAATCCTAATCCTGAATTCATGGCCGTTGGTGCAGTTGCAATAGCTGATTGTGTGGTTAAAAGAACTAAATCAGCCTTAGTTGCCTGGCGTGCTTGACCAAAGACATTTCCATAAAAAGCTGCTGTTGACGCGCCTAAAGTAGGCGTAAAAGCCGCTGTAAGCTGAGCTGATAAATTAGGTAGTGATTCATCTTTTATCAATAATGGATTTGATCCTGTTGTAGATAATAAATTAATTCTATCGCCTGCTGCAAATGCAGTTAATGCCTGTTTCAGCGGACCATATAATTGTGTATTTAAAGCATTTATTGTTGCGGTTCCAACGGCCTCATCACCCCTTCCTAAAACTCTAGCAGTTAATGGATTATGAGGTACTGTTGTGAAAAAAGGAACTGAATTTACATAAGGAATATTGGCCACTACCCCTTTTGCAGAACCTCCGGTTAATGTGTTAACCAGAATTGTGTATACTGCTTCAAAAGTTGCTGCCGGAGTAATAGGGTCAGTCCCGTCCCCACCGCTAGTCCCGTATCCTAACACATCATTATTCCCTATCCATAAAGAAAAAAATGTAGGGTTTTGTGAAACCGCGTATGCCAATATAGATGTTGTGCCATTAGGGGCAAAACGAACATAATAAGGGTTAGCCGTTGGTGGTATTGTAGCTAAACCAGCCAGGCTTCCGTATGTTGAGGACAATAAATGAAAACTCTTAGCTCCCGGTACGCCTGTATTATTATAAGGGCCGGCAGAAGCTATAGAATTAAAAACGTCAGTAGTTGAAGGACCTGAAACTTTAATAATATTAGGACTAGGTGGGGTTGAATTCGAAAATCCCTGAAGGTAAAGCCTGCGACCAAAGACATCAGGATCAGGATTTGCCATACCATTAAATAACAGCCCACCTACATTATCATTCATATAAGGAATCTTGAAATCTCCTCCCCCAACTAATTTAAATTGTGTTGCCATTATATTCGCGTATGAATTTTCCTGACCTTTCTTAAATAGGGCATTATCGCTATAACCGGAAGTTAGAGAATTCCCTAAAGCCACATATTTAGAAAAATTTGCCGTTCCTGCAGTGACAGGTTGTTCAACAACTGCCTCTTCATCATTATTATTACATGCTACAAAAGTTAGAGAAACTAATAATAGCCATTTGAAATTTTTTATCATGATTGTACTTTTTTATATTATTGACTCTAATTAAGGGTTAATGGTCCAGGAAACAAACCATTGTTGCCCGATAGCACCGGCCCCTACTACCTGAATGTAATCTTTGCCAAACAGGTTGGTAGCTCCCACTTTGAATACAGACTTCATTACCGGTACACCATAATTGATTTGTGCATCAAGTACTGTATTTTCAGGAACTATGCCATCTGTAAAAGTAGATTGCCATACATATTCACTATTCCATCTTACATTAGCATTGAACCCAAAATTTTTAAATAATTTAGCATTTCCTAAAGAGGCTTTTATTCTATGTTTAGGAGTATTAAATCCCGGAACAAAAGATGGGTCTTTGTCTTTATCAAAATCAAAATCAGCAAAATTGTAATTGGCACCTAATTCAAAATCTTTGTATACTTTTTTAGATAATCCCACTCCAAATCCTACTGATGTAATTTCTGTTTTTGAATTCGTA
>DASVUQ010000338.1:0-3378 GCA_036386975.1 Flavobacterium sp.
GAAATGATAATAAAATTAATACTAAAAAAGTTGAAAATATAGTCACAGCTAAGTATAAGTATAATTTTAAAAATCACAAATATGATGTAATAGATTTCGAATTTAAAAATAGTTTTTACTAATGCCCCAGCACATAACAGACACCACACAATTACAATGTGATAAAGGCGCATCGCCAACACCCCTAAAAGTAACAAGCCAGACTTTTATGAAAATTGATGGGAAACTTCAGGCCACTGAAGAGGACAAGCAACCCAATGTCAATATCAAACCTTTTGGCAGTTGCAGCCTGAAAAACGGTAATGCCTGCGTTCCGGCACCAACCGTATGGAAAGACACATCCATATTTGAGATAGATGGAAAGAAGGAATTATTAGATTCTTCATCCTGTCAATGCGCTGTCGGAGGAAAGATTAGTATTGTAAAATCATCGCAAGATTTTGTTGCTGAATGATATCAAGCTAACTTAATATACCGAAAGAGAAAAAATAATTATTTTATTACAGAGACTGACAAAGAGGTACTGGTAGTGTTTGAAGGTGGTAATGCCGAGAAGCCGTATATTATCGGGGCGCATTATAACGGCAAGCAAAGCAGCGGGTTTCATACTCCGGGGAATGATTTAAAGGTGATAAAAACAAAAAGTGGCCATACTGTTTTATTCGACGACAGCAAAGATAAAATGAGCATTACTATTTTAGACAAGTCTGGAAATGCCATTTGCCTTAATACTGTGAAAAAAAACATTTCAATTAGTACGCTGGGAACTTTTTCGATCTCTGCAAAAAATATTATAATGAATGCTACAGAAAGCATAATCCTGGAAAGTGATAAACAGTCTTTGATTTCTAATGAAATAAAGATAGCATCCGTTAGTAAAATAGTTATTGTAAGTAATGGGAAAACAGAAATAAAGGGTGCTGAAATAGAGCACTTGACAGGAGGAGAAGCAAAAAGTCCTACTACAAATTCAGATACAACTAAAAAATCAGGTACAACTAAAAAAAGCGAAGGTAAAATCACTAAAATTACATTGTACGATAAGAAAGGGAAGGAAACTAAGTTTTTAGGGGATTCTAATAAAATTATTGTCGAAACAAAAAACATGAAAGATACCGTTGTAAATGTAGTTATTAAAGATAATGATACCAATAAGAATATAGATTTTGGCAACTTTTTTATACCAAAAGATAGTTATAAAATAGAAATTCCCTACCTGCATAAAGCAATATATGAAATAGACAAATAAATTTTTAATTATGGATAGATATACTATAATAGCCCAAGAGTTAAATAATGAAACAAATGAAGCCAGGGAGAACGCAAAACCTGTAGGACTATTTACAGGCGTTGTAGCCTTTTTCCGTTCGGACAAACAAGCTGAAGGAAAGGCTGGTTCAGGTGCTGAAGAAAAGACTGGTTCAGGTGCTAAACAAAAGGTTGATCCAGATACGGATACAACATACAAAGAAGATTTTGGTTTTGATACCTATAGGCCTAATTTGTATGGAACATCAAAAGAGGAATATAAAATAGTATCCGATGTTAGTTATCTTAAAAAAATAAAAAAAGGGGATGAAGAGGTAGCTTTTGCTTTAAAAGCAGATACATTTAAATTAAATAAAAAAACAGCAAGCGATACTATAAATAATATAATAGAAGACTATTGCATACCCTGGATATATGTGCCAAATAAAGAAATTACAATCCAGGCAAAAATAATGCATATAAAAGACGAAAAAAATTATAAAGAGTATAAAAAAGGCAAAGGGGAAAAGACAGAAAAAATATATTTTAGTATAGCACAAACCGACGAAAATTTCCAGATAAGATGGACTGACAATGAAAAAACCGTAGTTAGCAAATACAATGGAAATATAATTACTACCGATAAAAAGGAATTTGATTTTGATATTGGTGATGATGATAAATTAGTGCCGCTAAAAATAAAAGTTACAGAAAAATTAATCCAAAATTATGCTTTGGTAGCCTATTATAAATATAACGACATAGAGTATCTATTGGGGCAATTAAATTTTTGGAGATATACAGTTAGTACAGAAAAACAAAATGACCTTGATGAAAACAATTTATCTTTTAATCCTGATGTTGTAATCCCATTAAAAATAATAGAATTAAGGGTAAATAATCAAACAAAAACATTAACACCTTCTGTAGCTACAAATTTACAACAGGCATTAAGGATTTTTGAATACCAGGCCGGTATAGAGATTAATGTTCTGCCTACAGTAGGGTTTATGAATATAGAGCCGGAAAGTACCGATATAGATAAGAAGTTCAACACCCATGGTAAAATCGCAAAAAATTCAGCAGGCGTTTATGTAATGGTAGATACTTCTGATACTGAATTTCACAAAGAACTGGTCAGAAAGATTTTTCTTAAAAATGAAACAGTAAAGCAACGTTTTATTCACACTATTTTTGAAGGTGCCTATCCGGGCAAGCAACCTTTTATTAATATAGAGGGAAAAAAGAAGACTTTATCAGAATTAATGCCTGATACTGATTATAGAAAATTTTTCCTAAAACTAATAGACTATATATCTTATTCTATGATATTTTGCTTTGTTTCTCCCGACATTATAGCCCGCACAAGCGCTAAAAGTAATGAAGAAGTTGGTGCTGGTGTACTTGGAAGCGGCATAACAGTAATAACTAAAACAGCCATATCTGATTATAAAGATGTTTATGTACATGAAATTGGACATAATTTAAACCTGAATCATACATTTAAACAAAATGATAATCAAGGCAAACCTATGATGACAGATTTTGGTTTGAATAAAGCCCAGACAAAAGAAAATTATATGGATTATGACATAAAGCCAAACGCTATTGTCAAAAAACAGTGGGATATAGCCAATAATCAAAAAGTAGATTGGGTAATTGAAAAGGACAAAGCAATATTTGATATGGCCAATTCACTAGCATTAACCATATATGATCATGCTAAATATTTTATGATTGATGAGAAAACTTCAAATGAAGTACTGGATAGAATAAAACCGTCCGTTATAAGAAATATAGAAAATTTATTAAGTACAAATACGTATCAATATGGTTTGGCTTTTAACTTTCTTGTAGATGATAATATATATATAGGATAAATATGAAAAAGATAAATTGTTATATACTATTTTTTTTAGTCCCAATCTTTATGTTTGGGCAAAAAAATACAATAGTTAAACTAACCCAAAATAGTATCAGAAATCATGCAATATATTATGTCAAACACAAAAAACCATTTACAGGAAATTTATTTATAGATGTTTCAGACATAATAGATTCCCTATATTTTGACAAAGAAGTGAACCGGTTTATGTTAATGAAAAAAACTTTTAATGCAAACTTTAAGAA
>DASVUQ010000339.1:0-3503 GCA_036386975.1 Flavobacterium sp.
TTTTCTTTGATTAGGTCTTTTAGGTCTGTAATTGTTTTCTTGAGTAAAACATTTAAATCCGTTTTTTTTCGGTCGTGCTCAATGGTAATCGTTTTGGTATAACTCATCAGGTCTTCAATCAACCTGCGCATATTTTCTATAGATACAGTAATGCGCTCCAGGTAATGCTGGCTTTTTTCAGACAGCGTATTGTCCTCTTCTAAAATCATTTTAGAAAACATATGTATTTTACGCAAAGGTTCCTGAAGGTCGTGGCTGGCCGCCCAACTGAATGATTGTAACTGATCGTTATATAGCTCCAGCTCTTTGTTTTTAGTTTCCAGCAGGTCCTGTGCTTTGGATATTTCTGTAATATCTTCAATAGCCATAAGAATAAGTTCGGAAGGCATGTTAAGTATTTGTATAGCATTGATTAACAGTACCCGTTCCCCTAATCCGGAAAAATGCCCTTTGATCTTATATTCTTTGATATTTTGCTTTTCAGAAAGTACTTTTTCAAGCATAGGCCTGAATTCCGGTAGGTCCCAATGCCCTTTGCCTAAGTCAAAAAGCGACCGGTTTTCTACTTCCTGTTCCGTAGTTTTAAAATAATTGTAAAAAGACGGGTTTACACTTCGTATCCTGAAGTTCTTATCGAGGACGATCAAAGGTTCCCGTATTGTATTTATAATGGCTTCTGAATAATTACGTAACGAAACCAACTGCTCCTGACGGTCCATAAGTTCATCATTAACACACATGAGTTCCTCATTATTAGACTGCATTTCTTCAGTAGAAGTCTGTAACTCTTCATTAAGTGCCTGAAGTTCCTCGCTGCTGCTCAGTAATTCTTCATTGGTAGTCTGCAATTCTTCAAAAGCAGTCTGTTGTTCTTCTGTGACCCTCTTAATATCTTCCCGAAGCTGTGCCAGTTCCGCTTCAAGGTCTTTAATACGTAGCTGGTCTACGCTCTTTTTTTCTTCTGCTTCCTCTCCATCATCAGCAACAACTTGTACTTTGGTAAAAACAATCATCATAAAACGGTCTGGATTGTGCAATGGCACTATTTCTATATTGGCCAGATAAGGCTGGTCTTGTACAGTGATGTTCTCTTTTGTAATTTTTGTCCTATCATTTTTAGCCCTAATAAGCGCATTACGCAATTCGAATGCAATACCTTCGCGTGCCATTTTAAGCACATTAAAGTTGGGTTTCCCTTGTGAAGGCTGTAGAAACGCACTTGTATCACCATGAAAGTGTAAAATTTCGTGATGCTGGTTAATGACTACGGCTGCAGGGGTATATTTCGAAAAAATGATGTCTGAAGCTATTTTCCTGAAATCAGTATCAGGAATATCCATTTTATCTTCTTTTACTTTTACCTGTATTTGCTGGACCATATTGGATGTTTCAGGGACATAGCGGCTGGCAGCAAATTTTTTTAGGTAAAATTTATCACGTTTGGATAATAGTTCGAATAAGGTAGATAAGTCGCCTATAGATTCTGACATTCCTATAAACAGCAGCCCATTTTCCCGCAAGGCATAATGAAAAGTAGACAGGACTTTATTTTGAAGGAAAGGATTAAAATAAATTAGTACATTCCTACAGGAAATCAAGTCTATTTTTGCAAAAGGCGGGTCCTTTATAAAATTATGCACCGCGAAGACACACATGTCCCGGATTACTTTATTAATATGGTAATTACCGTCCCGCCTGGTAAAATAAGTATGAAGGCGTATTGCAGATACATTTTGTACATCCTGCTTTGCATATACGGCTGCACGGGCTTTGGTAATTGATTTTTCCGAAATATCCGTAGCAAAAATCTGCACTTTAACATCGTTAATCGATTTACTTAATAAAAATTCATGGATACAGATAGCAATGGAGTACGCTTCTTCTCCTGTAGAACATCCGGCCACCCAGATACGCAGGTTCTTGTTTACCGGGTTTCGTAATAATGGTAAAATGGTTTCTGATAAAGCTTCGAAAGCTTTTGCATCACGAAAAAAATGACTTACCGGGATTAGAAAATCATTAAATAATAAAAGTTGCTCATTTTTATCATTGCGCAACATGTTGAAATAATCTGTCAGGGTTTGTCTTTTAGTGACAATCATCCTTCTGGCAATACGCCGGCGTATTGTCGGTTGTTTATACTGGCTAAAATCATGGCCTGTTTTAGTTTGTATCTGCCTGATGATTTGTTTTAAAATTTCTTCTTCGGTTTTTGGTATATGTTCTTCTTCTACATATCCGTAATTGGTTTCATAAGTGTTTCGGATATGCATCAGTTGTAGCGGGATATCTTCCGGTTTTAATATATAATCGGCAGCATCAGAGTCAATAGCACTTTGCGGCATACTCTTAAAGGTAGCAGACTCCGGGTCCTGTGCAATAGTGGCGCCACCCAATTCCTTTATTCTTTTTAATCCTATGGTCCCGTCATAAGCCGTACCGGAAAGTATAATTCCTATGGCAAAACTTTTATGGACTTCAGCAAGGGAGCTCATAAATATGTCTATAGCCGTATTTACTTTATCATTCCTGGTACGTGGGGTAAGTTTAAGCACACCGTCTTCGGCAGTAACAAAACTGTTCTCCGGTATGATATAAATATTATTAGGTGCCAGGTTAATGTCATTTATGATTTCATTTACCGGGATTTTAGTAAAATTAGATAGTATTTCGCTAAGGTTACTGCTATAATCCGGCGAAAGATGTTGTACGATAACATATGCCATACCTATATTTTCTGGAATTTTACCCAGCAATTTTTTAAATGCATCTAAACCTCCGGCAGATGCCCCTATCCCAACCACAGGAAAATTTTGAGGTGTGTCAGGTATGTTTTTTGTTTTTGAGTTATCCATATGATAATGAAGTTATAAAAATAATTATTAGTTTTTTTAATGCGTTATGAAAAGATATAAAGGAGAAGTAATAAAGTATAATTAATTCTTTTTATGTATCGCAATATTTGTACAGATGCAAAAATACATCGAATACAATTTATCAAATATTAATTTTTATTAAAAAAAAAGTCATGAAAAATTTATTTTTAACAGTAGCAGCAATTCTTGCTTTCGGCTTTGCCTCAGCGCAGCAGACACAAACCACAAAAAAGAGTGGTAAATCTACTACGTCCAAGAATGCCACCAGCAAAGCAAGAAAAAATAGAACAAACAGCGGAACCGGAACAACAGGTAGCGGTACTTACGGTGGTTCTACCGGTAGCGGTACTGGTACAACAGGTAGCGGTAGCGGTACTTACGGTGGTTCTACTGGTGGTGGAACAACTGGTAGCGGTAGCGGTACTTACGGTGGTTCTACCGGTGGTGGAACAACTGGTAGCGGTAGCGGTACTTACGGTGGTTCTACTGGTGGTGGAACTACTGGTAGCGGTAGCGGTAATTACAGTGGTGGAACAACCGGAGGTGGAACTACTGGTAGCGGTAGCGGTACTTACAGTGGTGGAACAACCGGAGGTGGAACTACTGGTAGCGGTAGCGGTAGCGGTA
>DASVUQ010000340.1:0-3456 GCA_036386975.1 Flavobacterium sp.
TGCGCATGCAGAATCGCAGTCGGCAAAGGTGTATGACAACAATGACCCGGAAGGTATGGGGCGCATCAGGGTACTCTTTTACTGGGGTGCCGGGGGCTATAACGTAACGGACTGGGTCCGGATGGTACAGCCGCACTCGGGCGCGGGCAAAGGGTTTCACTTTATCCCGGAGATAGGCGAAGAGGTACTGGTAGGGTTTGAAGGTGGCAATGCCGAGAAGCCGTATGTCATCGGGACGCACTATAACGGAAAGCAAAGCAGTGGGTTTCATACTCCGGGGAATGATCTAAAAGTTTTTAAGACCAGGAGTGGGATTGAAAACCGGAGCAACGATGCGGAAAGAAGCTGGCAACAATCTACACCCGACGGGAATTTTCTTCAATTCGACGGGCAGGGAAATGCTATATTGAATGTTCCTCAAAAACTTACCATCAATGCAACAAATGTAGAAATCAATGCTTTTAATAATGTAGAAGCCAATGTTTCCAATAACATGATTTTGAATATCATGTCTCAATTTTTTATATTTACGCCTTTCCTGAAACAGGTAGTGAGTGGGTTTATGAATTTATTCAGTGGCAAGGCATTGATCAACTCTAAAGAAACCATTCATATCGAAGCCGAAGAGGTTACCACACACGGCACTAAAAAAATGCTGGTGCATTCGGACAAGCTTACCACCATCAACAGTATGGAAGTAGCAGAAATGCATGGGTCTACCAAGAACAGCTTTACCAATAAACCAACTAAACAGAAGAAAAAAGCTGTTGATAAAATCACCAATACACTGGTAGAATTTAGAACTAAACAAGATGGTAGTTATATAGGACAATTTGGTTTTGATTGGTTAAGAATTGATGATAATGCAGCTACCACCGAGAAAAAATACGAAGATTGTTTAGTAAATGGCTACGAAGCTCCAAACGGGAAAGCTCCTCACAGAGACGCCAATACAGAATTTGAAGCAGGAGAGGCTTTTCCTGAATTAGAAAAAATGTATAGACAAATCCCTATAAAAAGAGCAAGTACACCAGCTTTAACAAAGTATTATATCCCTTATTTGAACCTTTATCCAGAAGCAATACATGCTGCCTATACTACAACCCCGCAAACAACCCCACAACCACCTTGTGAAGCTGAATTAAGGGTTTTGGTAGATGTAGAAATAGAAGAACCCGACCAGATACGTATCGTTTTTAATAAAAAATACTTTACCATAGATGGGCTTGATGGCACGGATGCCAATCCTGTACTGATAACAGATAAAGCTGTTGGAGTAAAAAGGGATATAGGAACTAACATCACAATAAAATGCATAGCAGAATTTTCTAACACACAAGAAATTATAGTCTATGCCTATCCGAAAGATTCACTTACTAAATCTACCGCAGAACAATTAACGTTACGCAAAGTAGTCGGTAAAATATTAGTATCTCCAAATAAAAACACCCCTGCATCAAAAGGGAAACGTGCTGTGAGGAATAGAAAAACCCAAAAATTTGTGTTTGTACAGGTAAGAACTAACCTTACAGGTACAGTGGAAACAGGAGCTTTTAATAAAATAGACGCTCTAGGTGAAAAAGATAATTTGCAAAATGCCTTGCATCAAGCATTGATACATGGAGAATTTGAAGACGGACCAATTTTAGATTTGACATTAGAGCCTGATTTTTTAGCAGGAGGAAAATATGATTCAGGAGGAACATTTAATGAAGATTATGGAAAAATAATAGGTACCCCAGTTTATGATAAAATCCCTCATTTTTTTAGGGATATGAAAAAAATATTTTTAAATAGGCCTGGAAACTCAAAATATAATAATCATTTTACTGTTTTTGTAATAGAAGATCCTGTTTATGATGATGCAAAAGGACAAATAGAGGGTGAAGAATATATTGAAGGAGGAGTTACAAAAACCAAATTTTTTAAAAATTTAATACTTTTCAAAAATAGAGATACTTGTACCCTAAATCACGAGGGATTACATGGCTTAGGGTTATTTCATACTCATGCTGATGGCACAATTTATAGTTCAAATCAAAAATTTGTTTTCGTAAGTTCAGATACTGATATTACTAAATCAACAGACAATGTAATGTCTTATAGGACTATAGCTTATACTACTTGGCACTGGCAATGGGGTGTTATAAGAAAAAAAGCAAATTGAGTATAAAAATTAATGATTAAGGAAGAAATTAATAGAAAAACAAGAATTTGAACAACAATGAAAAAACTAATATTTATCTATTTATTTATTGGAGCATATAACTTCAAAAGCCTAGGACAAAAAAAAGATACAATAACTATTAAAAAAAATACAATGGGATATTTTAATGATAATAAATATAAAGATTGGGAATTAGATAAAAAATATAGTTCCCCAAATGATAAACGCTATACAAAGGAAAATTATTGGGCGAGAGTTTTATTTTATAATGGAGAATATACTGAAGAAATACAAAATACAACTACTCCTTACACAACCTATAAATATTTTCATAAAAATGGAATTTTAAAAACATCAGTAATACGATTTTATGGTTTTCCAACAGGTATATCTAAAGAGTATGATCAGAGTGGCAAAGTAATAAAACAAACCGATTGGGATAAAGATTATAAATTTAGTATTGAAGATTTGGTAAAGAAAATGAAAGAAGAATATGATGTGGATATAATGAATGTAAGCAGAATTTCAAGGGTTCATAGATTCGTTGAGAAAAAGGAACTAAAAATACCTTTATATGAAATTTGGAGCAGAGAAGAAATTAATAGGATAAGATTAAAATGTTACCTCATTAATGGAAATACAGGCGAAGTGTTGTTTATTAATGAAAGATTCCAAGGTGATAAAAAAGGAAGTTTATTACAAAATTATTTGGATAGCTCAAAAAACAGAAAGAAAATATCAGCTATCTATATAACCCATAAAGGAAAATCGTATACTGAAGAAGAATGGAAAGCCTTTGAGCAGGAACACCATAACGAGTACCTGAGAAAAAATGGGCGTGAAGATGAAATAAAACCTGTTGAAACCCCTAAAACCGGCAATAATAATTCCTCGCCCGGAAAAAAAGGGGCTTACGAAAACCCGCAATTGGGTACTCCTTATACCTCCCCAGCAGAACTTAATGTGGATAAAGATATTTACCAGGTGTATAAAGGAAGGTATTATACTAAAGCAGAATGGAAAGAATTTCACAAATCACTTCCCTGGTGGGAGAGACTAATTTAATGTAGATTAATGCCACAGAAACTTACAGAAAAAGCATTGTTACTTTGTGACAAAGGGGCAAAACCAAGCCAGCTCAAAGTAACCAGCCAGACATGGCTTCATGATCCTGCTAATTCATTAGTATGCCTTTTAACATCAGGAATGTGATGGGATATAATTGCCCAACCTGAACCTTAATAATTTTATTATGAAAACACTATCGTTACTTACTTTGCTGTTATTCT
>DASVUQ010000341.1:0-2376 GCA_036386975.1 Flavobacterium sp.
AAATAAAAGACGACCAGCCTCACTATAACACCTTATCTACCATAATAAGAAACCTCGAAGAAAAAGGGTTTGTAAGCCACCATGCTTATGGTAATACCCATCAGTATTATCCCATTGTAAGTTTAGAAGCCTACAGAAAACAATTTATGAATACCGCCATTGAGAATTATTTTGATAATTCGTATAAAAACATGGTTTCCTTTTTTGCTGAAAACGAAAAGATTTCGGCAAAGGAACTCCGGGAGATTTTAGCATTAATAGAAAAAAAATAATCCTATGGAAGCGTTGTTTATTTATATCCTCAAATCAAGTGCCCTGTTGGCCGTGTTTCTTACTGCTTATTACCTATTGCTGAGGAAAGAAACTTTTTTCCGTACCAATAGGTGGTTCCTGGTTTCGGGAGTAATTGCTTCGCTCACATTACCCTTATATTTTATTAAAAAAGTAGTCTGGGTACAAAGGCCACAGCCTGCCCCTGCATATACAGATACGGTATCCAATACTATAATTGACAATGCAGCTACAGTTATGGAACATCGGGAACCCGCAGTGGATTGGATCAGCATCATTGGCATCGCCTATGTCGTTATTATTGCTTTACTGCTCTTAAAAGTAGGTATAGAATTCTTCTCGTTGTACCGTTTACTAAGGAACCAAAAAGTAGAACGTAAAAAGAACCTGGCCTTAGTCGACATCAATAAAAATGTAGCGCCTTTTTCTTTTTTTAATTATATCGTTTATAATTCTAAGCTGTATAATGCAGCAGAGCTGGAGAATATATTGAACCATGAAGAAGTACACAGTAGGCAGAAACATTCGCTTGATATCCTTCTTGCGAAATTAATGTGTATTGCCTTCTGGTTTAATCCCTTGGTATGGTTGTACAAGAAAACAATGATCCAAAACCTGGAATACATTGCCGATCAGGAAGCCATACGAAAATCCAACGACAAAAGAGCCTATCAGCTTGCCCTTCTAAAAGTAGTCACTCATCAAAACTGCTTTTCTATTACCAATAATTTTTATCAATCATTAATCAAAAAACGAATCGTTATGTTAAACAAAAATCAATCAAAAAAATCGAACTTATGGAAGTATTTATTAATATTTCCTGCCTTAGTGGCCTTTATGGTGTATTTTCAGGTAAAGGTAATTGCCCAGGAAAAACAACAGGAAAGGATTAGCAAAACCGTACAACGCAGTGTAGAAGTAGTGGTAGACAAGAACACCTCGGATGCCGAGATGAAAAGTGATGCCGAGTTGCTCAAAAAAGAACATGGTGTTACATTAAAATTCTCGAAAGTAAGAAGAAACAAACAGGGTGAGATTATTGCTATCAAAGCACAGTTCAAAGATGCATCAGGAAAAAAAGGGGTTACTCAGATCAGCGGTGATGAGCCTATCAAACCGATCCGTTTCTACAAAAATGACAATGGTGCTATTGGCTTTAACACAGGAAGTACAAGGACTACTGTCATAGCACATAATGCACCAAGGCATCAGGAGCACGAATATTCATATCACATGGATAGGAATAACGATGACATAGAAATGCCTGAGCCACCCGAAGCACCGGAGGCTCCAGAAGCTCCTGAAACTCCAGGATTTCATGGAAAAGAAAATGTAGTTATTACTACTACTGACGTAAAATCGCAAGTTATTGTTAATGGAAAAGTTATCTCTGGCGATAAAAATAAAAATGTAACCGTTCAAACCATTAACGGAAAAACAAAAGTAATAGTAGACGGCGAAATAGTATCAGATATTGATACTGATAGGATTATAGCCGATATGGACCCGATTATTATAGACGGAGTAGATGTATTACGTACAGGCAAAAACCCAAGAATGGCGAAGGTCAGGATCAATACCCGTGAAATTACTAGGGACGCTATGAGGCAAGCACGCGAAGGAATGGCAAGGGCGAAAATAGAAATAGAACGCGCACGACCAGAAATGGAAAGAGCAGAACGGGAAATAGAACGTGCTGGAAGAGAAATGAAATTGAGTAAACCAGAAATGGAACGTGCTAAAAAAGAAATTGAAGCAGCACGTGAAGAACTGCGCAAAGCAAAAATCGAAATGGAAAAAACCAGAGCAGAAATGGAAAAAGAAAGAGCAAAAGAAAAAAAATAATAGTCTCTGCATTTCTGATAGTGATTTAAATATAGTAATATTGACGTGAGACTGCCTAAGATCCTATTTGTATTGGAATAGATTTAAATTGCAGCAAAACTAAAATGTATACTAATTATGTTCCGTTTACTTTCAAAAATAAATAAGCTTATATTGCCTAGTTTCACGAAACAAGGGTTAGACTTGAGTAAAGCCAAAAAATGGCAAATGGCTATCATTGGCTGGCGTTATTATGTTACA
>DASVUQ010000342.1:0-10020 GCA_036386975.1 Flavobacterium sp.
ATAATCGTATCTTCTACATCCCTGCTTATTATAGTATGAAATGTAATATTGTTAAAACCCGATTGCCAATTCTTTACCGCTATATCATCCATTTCTTCGTCCGGCTTTTTTACATACAGGCATTCTATTGCTGCACCAAAAGCTTCGGCAATAGTAACAACCTGCTGCAATGCGTACCGATCTTCAGGAGTATATTCGGTAGTAAAACCTATTTTGTTTATGGGTTCAAAAACAGTTCCGGAAGGAATGCCCAGAACGATAGCTTTTGTAGAAGTCATTACTTTTGCGGTTACCGAACCCATAAAAATTTCCTCTAAGCCGGAAGCCCCTTTCGTACCTATAACCACATAATCAATCTGGTCTTTTTCTATAGTATCCAGTATCGATTGTACCAAATCGCCTTCTAACAATACATTGCTTATTTTTATGTGGCCTGCATTTTCTTCCGCCGCAATGGCCTGCAAAGCCGGGACCTGGTCTTTGTAGTTTTGAAAATTACTCAATTTCACCACAGTGTACATCTCAGGCAGTGTGCCGGGAAACGGGGTATAGTCCATCATAGACATGTGATGTCCGTAGCCTGCAATAGGCAGTTGATATACGTGGAGTGTGATAATTTCTGCATTATAATTTTTGGCTAAAGCCAAAGCATATTTAAACGCATTCATAGAATCCTTAGAAAAATCGGTGGGGAACAGTATCTTCTTCATAAACAGGAGGTTTTAGGTGAAATTTTTTTCCAATAGTCTTTGATGGTACTAAAATTACACTTTACTACAACTATAGTAGCGTAGTAATCATAAGTTTATCATTTTTTTAACCTTCTATTCATATGTACCGCCTCAACTATAAGGATTGGCTTACCACAGTTTTGTGTACTTTTGTATAAAATTGCATATATGATCCATCAAGATGCCATTGTAGCATTAGCCACACCTTCCGGCGCGGGGGCCATTGCGGTGATCCGTGTTTCAGGAACAGCAGCCATTACTATTGGTAACAAGGTATTCCGCTCGGTAAAAGGGAAAGATCTTACACAACAAAAATCACATACCCTTCATTTAGGCCATATTGTTGACGGTACAAAAATCATTGACGAAGTATTAGTTTCCTTATTCAAAGGGCCCAATTCGTATACAGGAGAAAATACGATTGAAATCTCCTGCCACGGTTCTACCTATATCCAGCAGCAAATTATACAACTATTATTGCGGAACGGTTGCCGTATGGCGAATGCCGGTGAATTTACACTTCGTGCTTTCCTGAATGGTAAACTCGATTTATCGCAGGCCGAAGCGGTAGCCGACCTGATTGCTTCGGATAATGAAGCGTCACACCAGATTGCGATGCAGCAAATGCGGGGTGGTTTTTCAAACGAAATTGCAGAACTGCGCCAGGAATTACTCAATTTTGCCTCGCTTATAGAACTCGAACTTGACTTTGCCGAAGAAGATGTGGAATTTGCAGACCGTACACAGTTTTATGCACTTCTGAACCGGATAGAGTTTGTACTCAAGCGGCTTATTGACTCTTTTGCTGTTGGCAATGTTATTAAAAACGGTATTCCTGTTGCTATTGTAGGGGAACCGAATGTAGGTAAATCGACTTTGCTGAATGCGTTACTGAATGAAGAGCGTGCTATTGTTTCAGAAATTGCAGGAACTACGCGTGATACGATCGAAGATGAGCTGGTCATTGAAGGTATCGGTTTCCGGTTTATTGACACGGCCGGTATCCGCGAAACGAAAGATGTAGTCGAAAGTATTGGGATTAAAAAAACATTTGAAAAAATAGAACAGGCACAGGTGGTTTTATATCTGAGCCCCCTAACCCCCAAAGGGGGAACTTTGGATACCGAAAATATACAGCAGATCCAGATTGAAATTGAAAAAATAAAAAACCAATTCCCATTAAAACCTCTAATTATTATTGGGAATAAAAAAGATTTATTTACGGATGCCCAAATTCTCGATCTTCAATCTCAAATCCCAAATATTTTATTGATTTCTGCCAAAGAAAACATAGGAATTGAAGATTTAAAGCAGCAATTGATGTCGTTTGTCAATACCGGGGCGTTACGGAATAACGAAACTATTGTAACCAATACCAGGCATTATGATTCTTTACTAAAAGCACTCGAAGAAATCCAGAAAGTAAATTACGGATTGCAACATCATCTTCCATCGGACCTTATGGCGATTGATATCCGGGAAGCGTTATACCACTTTGGTATGATTACCGGCGAAGTGACGAATGATGAATTGTTAGGGAATATTTTTGCGAATTTTTGTATTGGGAAGTAATTGTAAACAATGGTATCGCAATAACTACCATTTTAATAACTTTATAACAAATAATTATAATATATTTCAAAATTATTCACGAAACTAAATATAAAGCAACTGATAAAACAATAATTGATTAATTACTAACTAAATGAATAGGTATAAACATTTTTAATTGATGAATTAAAAGAATATTCGTATTGTGATAAAAAGATGTACCAAGCAATTGGTGGCGACTATAGGGATATTAAATTGCAAACGCGCTTCTCTTAACGATAAGGACTCTATGGCAATGGATCTTACTACTTCTTGTTTAAAATCAATAGAATAAACACGGTTCTTGCGTGCTAACAATCCCGCTTTACCATAGGCCCTGTAAAAACTAACCCACTTACGGATATTAGATTCACTAATACCCTTTTTATGAGATGCCGATTCACACGAATAGTGTTCATTGATAACTAACGATACACATTCAAGCTTGAATGCATAATCATATTTGACTTTTCTTTCCATAAAAATACCCCCAAATAGTGTCTAACTTTTTGGGGGCAGTGTAAAAATGAAAGCCTTTTTCTATAATAACTACAATATCAACTTATAGCATTATAAAAGACAAAACACAAATATTCTATTGCAAATCTAATATAAATTCGACTCCAATAGGTGCTTCCTCCAAATACATTTCAGTTCCAAAACGCTTCATAGATTTAGAATTTTTAAATTCCTCAGTAATAACACTATTATTCCTTTGCATTATTCTTCCGCTACCGGTAATTATACTTAATGCCCTGTTTAATAATAGTTCATTAGGATTTCCCAGCTGGCTTAAATTTCCTAGGTCTTCCCTTAAAAGATAATCCGGCTGCAAGCCATTTTGGTAATCGCCAAACCCGGCTTTATTTATGGTCTTAATTACTAAAGGTTGCATAGCATATCTATGATTGGGGTTCCTGTTATTTTTGCCGAAATCCGGAGAATCATATAATGTTATAGAACCTGTATTTTTTCCGGTAGTTACATCACCAATCTGGACTACATTAATATAAGGTTCAAGCCCGTTAATAACAAGTTCGCTTGCCGATGCACTGCCTCTGCTGGTTAAGATATATACTGTGTTAAGGTTAAGGCTATTTATTGCTACATCGTTTCCTAAAGTATTGGTAAAATTATTTATTAAAGCACCCGGATTATTTCTTTCAAAAAATGCTTCTACCTTACTGTTCCATTGTTGCTTCGCAAAAAGCTGCCCGTTAAACTGTCCGGTAATCATACTGGCAAGCCTGGTAGCAGATTGTACAGAACCACCGGAGTTATAGCGTAAATCCAATACAAGATGTGTGGCACCTGCAGCCCTAAATGTAGCAAATGCTGTATTAAGCTGGGCATCAAACGAAGCTGTAAAACCATTATATACAAGATAAGCCACCTTAGCTGCGCCCCTATCTATTACATCGGTATATAAAACAGGGTTTTCAGTCAATTCGGTTTTTGTAAGTGCAACCGACCGGCCGTTTGGAGTAATAGCACCATTGTTGAAGTCCGCTAAATTTAATGTGTAATTAGCAGGCTGTAATAAGGACTGGTAATTACTTACCGTAAGTGGTGTATTGTTTATAGCATAAAAAATATCACCACGCCTGATATCTTTTGTCGAAGCATCAGAATTTGGTATAATGTAACGCACCCATCCAAAAATCTCTGTAGTGCTCCCCGGTTTATAACTCAAACCAAATTCTACTCCGTTATTTAAAGTAATCCCCTCAAAGAGATTTTCTAATGCTATATAGTCGTCTACTAAAACACTAAAACGATCAACAGCTTCGCCAGCAGGGAATCTACTTGATGGTTTGTAAAGCAAGTCATTAAACAAAACTTCCGGACTGGATTTTGTTCTTAAAAACTGGTTTAGTTGTTCCTGGTTTTCAGCTTTACTATCCGATAAATCGGGCACATCGGCCTGCCATAAATAATATAAATTGAGGCCTTTCCATATAAAGTCCTGTATTCTTAAATCGGAAGGAACATTTAGGGCATCATCATTATCTTTACTACAGCTCACTATTCCTATAGATAGGGATAGCAGCAGAAGAATGAGTAACTTAAAATTATTTTTCATGAAACTTTTATTTTAAAAACGTAAATTTAACGTGTTTCGTTTATTTAACAATAGAATTTAAAGATTATTTCCAATCTGTTGTAACAAAAAACAGGTGTGTTCGTCTTGATATTATAACTAACCAATACAATCTTACTAATGAACCCGACCGAGTTTGTATCCCTTATCACTCCTTTTAAGGATAAAGTTTTCAGATTGGCAAAAAGGTTACTTATTAGTACCGAAGAAGCTGAAGATGCAGCCCAGGAGATAATGGTAAAGTTATGGAACAACAATAGAGGTTTAAAACAATACGGTAGTGTTGAAGCTTATGCAATGACGATGACAAAAAATTATTGCCTTGATCAGTTAAAATCGAAAAGGGCCCAGAATTTAAGGATAGTACATAATAATTATACCGATAATGCTGCTGGTTTACAACAAAAGATCGAAGATAAAGACAGCCTGGACTGGGTAGAGAAAATAATAAACGAGCTTCCGGAACAGCAGAGATTAATTATCCAGATGCGGGATGTTGAACAATATGAATTTGAAGAAATTGCTAAAATTTTAGATATGAACGAAACTGCAATCCGCGTTGCACTTTCAAGGGGGAGGAAAACAATTAGAACATTTATGACAAACACACACAATTATGGAATTAGATAAAATAGAAGTTTTATTAGAAAAATATTTTCAGGCAGAAACGAGTATTGCAGAAGAAACAGTATTACAAAATTATTTTTCTTCATCAAATGTTGCGCAGCATTTAGAGCAGTACAAACCAATGTTTGGATTTTTGGTTCAGTCGAGAGAGCAAAAGTTGTCACATGAGATTCCACTACAAACTAAAAAACGCAACGTAGCGTGGTTATCTCTTGCCGCTTCAGTTTTAGTTCTACTTGGCGCAGGCACATTTACGTATTTTAACTACGACAACGTTCAAAAGGAAGATTTGGGGACGTATGATAATCCCGAAGAAGCTTTTCAGGCAACACAGGAGGCATTGTTATTATTGTCTCAAAATGTTAATGTTGGCTTGAATAGTGTACAATATATTGAAAAGTATGAATCGGTTACGGAACAGGTCTTTAAAACAAATTAATTTAAACTATTAAAAAAACAGAAATCATGAAATTTATAAAAATGAAATCCACTTATAAAAATCACAGTACAATGACTAAGAAATTCATTGTTACAATCGCTCTTACATTATTACCAACGTTATTTTTCGGCCAATCGGTTTTTGACAAATACGAAGGCCAGGATGTAGTAAAATCAGTTATCGTAAGCCCAAAAATGTTCCAGATGATGGGTAACGTAAAAATGGATGCTAAAGATAAGGAAAAACAGCAATTTGTGAGTTTAGTAAAAAAATTAGAAAACCTAAAAGTTTTTACTACATCAGATACCAAACTTGCGGCGGACATGAAATTAACGGCTGATAAATATATTAAATCGGCTAAACTGGAAGAGTTAATGCGTGCTAATGATAAAGGAAGTAACATAAAAATCATGGTAAAGTCTGGTAGTAAAGAAACACAGGTAAGAGAACTCTTAATGTTCATTGAAGGTGCCGGAAAAAATTCCGAAACAGTCTTGATGTCATTAACAGGAAACTTTGATCTGGATGAAGTCTCATTGCTAACGGATAAGATGAATATCGCCGGTGGGGATGCCATAAAGAAAGCAACTAAAAAATAAATAGTATGAGAACAGTAGCAATTATTACTTTAATGTTATTATCAGCCTTAATGGCAAGTTGTAACTCCGAACCGAGCCTTCAGAAATATTTTGTGCAAAAAACGGAAGATAAGAACTTTATAGCATTAGATCTTAACTCCAGCATGTTAAACGCTAACCAGGCTAAACTTTCAGCAGAACAAAAGCAAGCTTTGGCCTCTTTTGAAAAGATTAATATATTAGCTTTTAAACTGGACGCTACTAATGTTGCAGCGTACAATACAGAAAAAGCAAAAGTAAATGCCATATTAAAAGATCAGAAATACCAGAGACTAATGAGCTTTGGTTCCGGGCAGGATGGGGCTTCACTAAGTTTTGTAGGTGATGAAAACCATATTGATGAATTTATTCTTATGGGTAACAGTAAAGGGCATGGTTTTGCAGTAGTAAGGGTTTTAGGTAAAGACATGAACCCTACAGGGATTATGACTATGCTCTCGGTATTAAAAGATTCTAATATTAATATGGACCAGTTAAAACCATTGGAAGGGTTTATTAATAAAAAATAAATGTATTTATTTCATAAAAAAAAGCGTCAATAATTTTGACGCTTTTTTATTTTTTAAAGTATTTAAAAGGAACAAACAACATACCGAAGCATTCTCCATGTTCTTTACCCCTGTGCTTATGATGCATCTTGTGTGCCCTCCGTACCCCTTTTGCATAAATATTATTCGCATTACGAAACATTTTAAACCTTTGATGTATAAAAATATCGTGTACTATAAAATACGCAAGGCCATACGCAAAAATTCCTAATCCTATTGATAATGCAATTTCCAGGATATTGTTTTGCCATAATAGAAAGCAACCGATACTTACAATAGCATAAAAGATAAAAAAAGCATCATTGCGCTCAAACCAGGAATCATGATCTTTTTCATGATGGTCGGCATGAAGGTTCCATAAGAAGCCGTGCATGACATACTTATGCGTAAACCATGCCATAAATTCCATGATTATAAAAGTGATTATAAATACTGCAATATGTAGTAACATAATAGTGTTTTTTTTAAATAATAATTTCTATAATTGAGTCCTGAAGATAAAATTATAAATTTAAATTATATTGAGTTTGTAGGTGAAATAGCATTTTGCAAAAAGACCATATTTTTGATAATCCGGAACGCGTATCCTGGTGTTTTTTATTTCTGATGATGGTGTTTTTTTTAACTTCGAAAGTAAAGACTTGTAATAAATATAAGCGGTATAAACACCGAATTTAGCTTCAATCGGAAGATTAACAATACCTTTATATCCGGCATCAAAATCCTGTTCAATTTCCTGAATGATTTTTATTTTTGATACTTCATCGAGTTGACTCAGATCGGTATCCGGAAAATAAGTGCGGCTCAAACCTTCAAAATCAGCTTTTAAATCCCGTAAAAAATTAACTTTTTGAAATGCGGAACCCAATCGCATAGCAGCATCTTTTAGTTCTTCATATAAAGAATGGTTTCCTCTTACAAAAACTTTAAGGCACATAAGGCCTACTACATCTGCAGAACCAAAAATATATTCATTATACTCTTCCTGGGTTTTATATTCAGTCTTTGTCAGGTCCAGCTTCATGCTTTTCATAAACGCATGAATCAGTTCATCCGGAATATCGTATTTAACAACCGTATGCTGAAAAGCGTTAAGGATAGGGTTAAGGCTAATTTTATGTTGTAACGCTAAAGCTAAATCGCGTTCAAATAGTTCGAATAATTCTTTTTTATTGTAATCATGGAAGCTATCTACAATTTCATCTGCAAGACGTACAAAGCCATATATATTATAAATGTCCTGTCTAATGCCTGGGGCTAGCATTTTAACTGCAGAAGAAAACGAGGTACTGTAGGATTTTGTTACGTTTTTACTACAATCAAAAGAAACTTTGTCAAAAATAGATTTCATAAATGTTATATGGTTTTCTCAATTAATCCGGCAACTAATTTTCCTGATATAAGCGCTGGGGGGACACCCGGCCCGGGAACTGTTAATTGTCCGGTGAAGTATAAATTAGCTACTTTTTTACTTTTAAGTTTGGGCCTTAAAAAAGCAGTCTGCATCAATGTGTTAGCCATTCCGTATGCATTTCCTTTATAGGAGTTGTACTCTTCAACAAAATCATTTTTGCAGAAAGATTTTTTAAATATAATGTTATTTTTCACACTTTGTTGGGTAAGCATTTCAAAACGGCCTATTATTTTTTCAAAGTATGCTTCTCTTAGTGTGTCAGAGTCCTCAATCCCGGGAGCGAGAGGAATTAAAAAAAAACCGGATTCCATACCTTCCGGGGCGGCTGTTGTATCGGTAAGCGAAGGAAAGTTGGCATAAAATAAAGGTTCTTTTGGCCATTGCGGCTGATCATAAATATCTTTTGCATGTTGATTGAAATCAACATCAAAAAATAAAGCATGATGCGAAATATTTTCTATTTTTTTATTAAACCCAACATAAAATAGTAGCGACGAAGGCGCAAAAACGCGACTGTCCCAATATTTTTCTGAATAGGCCCGGTCTTTTATATCAAGTAATGTTTCCGTATGATGATAATCGGCACCGCTTAGGATAATATCACCTGGTACCGTTGTACCGTTAACAACGATAGCAATTGCTTTTTTATTGTGGGTGATAATTTTTTCAACATTGGAACCTGTATGAAATGTGACACCCAATTCTCTTGCGAGTTTTTCCATGGCTACAACTACATCAAACATACCGGTTTTAGGATGCCATGTTCCCATGCCGAAGTCAGCATAGTTCATAAAACTATAAAAAGAAGGCGTGTCCGAAGGTTTTGCCCCCAGGAAAAGTACCGGGAACTCCAGGATTTGGATCAATCGCTCATTTTTTAATTTTTTTCTGACATCACGGCTGATATTACTTAAAAACTGGCCCACTTTTAATGCCGTTTCTGGTGTTATCAGTTCCAGTGGTGATACACCGGGCCGGTATACGAGTTTCTTTATAGCAATATCATAGTTGCTTTTTGCCTGACGGATAAAATCCTTTAGTATAGCACCACTTCCTTTTTCAATGCCTTCAAAAGTGGCTACAATCTCCTCCAGATTATCTGCTATGGCAATAAAATCATTAATACCAAAGTAAACCCTATAGGCCGGAGCAAGTTTAACGAGCTGATAATAATCAGAAGGTTTTTTGCCAAAGTCATTAAAAAATCGTTCAAAAACATCGGGCATCCAATACCAGCTCGGCCCCATATCAAAAGTAAAACCTTGTAATTTTAACTGTCTGGCCCTTCCGCCAATGGTGTCGTTCTTTTCATAAATGGATACGGTATGGCCACTCTTTGCTAGATAACATGCAGCTGATAATGCAGAAAAACCGGAACCTATGATCTTTATATCTTTTTTCATATTGTTTAACAAAAATACAAAAAAGATAAACTATTTAAAAAATTTATAATCAAGTTTTTTAAAGTTTATTTACCAGGTCAGAAATAGAATAAAAGAGACTGGTTCTTGGATTAAGAATATCTTCATTTACATGTTCCAGCATTCTACCAATTAACCATAACTCACAATTGTTGTTATTGATCACCTCTTTGTTCATTCTTTCAATGTAATTATTAATTTCATTTTTATCAGGCTGCACCGTCAGGTACGAAACAAAGATAATGTTATCAAAATATCGTTTAATATCTTTTAGATTGTCCAAAGGGACACTTTCTCCTAAATAAATAGATTTATAACCATTATAAAGTATTTCGTAGTTAAGGTACATTAAACCCAGTTCATGGATTTCATTCATAGGAAGGAAAAGAACAAATATTTTATCATGGTTTGAAGGTGGTTTAGTTTGTAGTGCCTCAGTATTTATTAATAACTTTTGCTTGATAAGAAAAGATATAAAATGTTCATGTGCCGGTGTTATTGTATCTGTTTG
>DASVUQ010000343.1:0-2717 GCA_036386975.1 Flavobacterium sp.
AAAGAAGATTGTGCAATTAATGAAATAATGGCACCTTCGAGTTCCCGTACATTAGATTTTATATTTCGTGCTACATATTCTATAATTTCGTCTGGAATTTCTACTCCGTCACGATATAGGATGTTCTTTAATATAGAAATCCTGGTTTCGTAATCGGGCTGGTGCAATTCTGCCGAAAGGCCCCATTTAAAACGGGATAGCAAACGTTGTTCGATATCCTGCATGTCTACCGGCGCTTTGTCTGATGTTAAAATGACCTGTTTGCCATTTTGATGCAGGTAATTGAATATATGAAAAAAGACATCCTGTGTTCCGGTCTTTCCGGATAAAAACTGGACATCATCAATAATAAGCACATCAATTAACTGATAAAAATGAATAAAATCATTACGGTTATTCTTTTTAACAGAATCAATATATTGTTGTGTAAAAATCTCTGCAGAAATATATAATACCGTTTTTTCAGGATATTTATCTTTAATCTCCACACCTATGGCATGTGCCAAATGCGTTTTTCCTAAACCTACACCGCCAAAAATTAAAAGTGGATTAAAAGAAGTCCCTCCCGGTTTGTTGGCTACTGCCATACCGGCAGAACGTGCGAGCCTGTTAGAGTCGCCTTCAAGAAAATTTTCAAAACTGTAATTGGCATTTAACTGTGATTCTATCTTCAGGTTTCGTATCCCTGGGATAACAAAAGGGTTCTTTAATTCAGGGTTTAGGTTTTTAAAAGGGGCATCCACTTCCTGGGCTCTCATAGGTGCACGGTGCGCACTTGGCAATTGTTCCGTAAAAGGTTGTTTGTTGCCATAAGTGTTCTCCATTTTAATTTTATACAGTAACTTTGCGCTTTTGCCCAGTTCTTTGGTTAATGCGACTTTTAATAGTTTAACATAATGTTCTTCAAGCCATTCGTAAAAAAATTTACTAGGGACCTGAATGTACAATGCATTGTCTGCTAACTCCACTGACTTAATCGGCTCGAACCATGTTTTATAGGCTTGGTCTTGGATATTATCTTTTATAAATAAGAGACAGTTTTCCCATACTGATTGCGCAGTTTTGTTCATATTTATGTATAAAATTACTTGTGTTTTAAAGGTTGTCCTACTAATTTTGAAGGTCTAAGTTTGGGTCTGATTGGGAGAACAAATATGTGAACAAAATTCTTTAAAAAAAAATAAATAGGCGTTGAATTTGTCGAAAAAATATTGTAAGTAAGGAAAAATAAAATCTAAAACAATAAAAAAATTTAATAAAAAAATTTATGAAAGAACATCAATATGAGGTGCGTGTACGCTATTCGGAAACCGATCAGATGGGTGTCGTTTACCATGGTAATTATGCCCAGTATTTTGAAATGGGACGCGTGGAATGGCTTAGAAACCTTGGGCTTTCTTATAAATGGATGGAAGAGAACGGGATTATGCTGCCTGTTGTTTCACTCAATATTAATTATAAAAAACCGGCACGGTATGATGATTTGCTAATCGTAAAAACTATTTTCAAAAGTCAGTCGTCCGTTAAAATTGAATTTGATTATGAGATCTATAATGAGAGCGAGGAGTTATTAACAATTGCCAGCTCGGTTTTGGTGTTTGTAGACATGAAAACCGGACGTCCGACACAGCCTCCTGCGTATGTAAATGAAAAGCTTACAGGATTAAATAATTAAACAAAAAGTATTTATTTATTCCCTGATCTTTATTTTTATTTCAGGCATAGTATTAAAAATGTCGAATGTATTTTCGGCATTTTTTTTTCGTGTTGCTATTTCAATTTCACAACCCGTCTCCATTTTTTGGTTTAGAAGAACCAGGTTTTTTTCTTTGATTATCCGCATGACTTTGTTCCTATTTTTATAATCAAATGAAATGACATAACAGACATCAATTGTTTTTTCTATGATCTCGGCATGTGCTAAGGCCATTTGTGCGGTGGTTTTATAAGCACTTATTAATCCGCCAACACCTAATTTTATTCCACCAAAGTAGCGTACTATGACTACCAGGACATTAGTTAGCCCGAAAGACTGGATTTGTCCATAAATAGGCATTCCTGCACTATTGCTGGGTTCACCGTCATCATTGGCCCGGAAATACATTTTTTCTGTCCCTAGCTGATAGGCATAGCACCAGTGCCGTGCATGGTGATGTTGTTTTTTTAAGGTTTCAATGATTTCTTTTACCTCGTCTGCACTAGCAATAGGGTAAGCATATCCCAAAAATTTACTATTTTTTTCTTTAAATACTATTTCTTCAGTGGCAAAAGCAATAGTTTTATAAGTGTCGGTATGGTCCAATATCAGGAAAAGATAAAATTTTTATTGAATAAATCAATCACGTCCTCTTCGCCAACCTGCAAGTGCCAGACCTGGATCCCTAATGCTTCGGCAGCATCAACATTTTGCTTTTTGTCATCTACAAACAGAGTCCTTTTGGGCAAAAGCCCGTGATTGTTTAAGATCCGGGTAAATATTTCAGGTTCCGGTTTTCTCATTCCCATCTCAAAAGAATAATATACTTTTTCGAAACACTGATAGAAATCGCTAAAAAACGAAATGCCCACTTTTTTCTCGAAATTTTTAATATGGATCCTATCTGTATTGGTAAGTAAAAAAAGCCGGTATTTCTGCGAAAGCATTTGTAAAAATTCCAGTCTGTATAGTGGAAATTCTCCTATAATGGTATTCCATGCGGCTTTTATTTCTTTTATTG
>DASVUQ010000344.1:0-21683 GCA_036386975.1 Flavobacterium sp.
TGGGCCATGGCAAGGCTCGGGGGATGGAAAGGATATGCCAGTGGGCGAAAACCGGGAATAACAACTTTCGCTATAGGAATACAAAAATTCGCAGCAATTATGCAGGGATGGCAATTATTCGTAGATGTGTCCACACGGTAGCTTTTGAACCGGGGCTTTTACAGCGCCGGGCAACTCTATAAAACCATTACCAAAGACGAGAACTGGACCGGCACTACCGACCCTGCCACCAACCATACCACCGAAGAATTTAAAGACAAGGAAGGCCGGGTGGTTTTAAAACGTACCTACAGTACCGTAAATAACGTATCTGAAGCACATGATACCTATTATGTCTATGATATTTACGGCAACCTGACCTATGTACTCCCGCCCAAAGCATCAGCAGGCATCAGCAACAGTAACCGGGAAAGGGATATTACCAACAGTACGGTAACCGCACCGGGAAGTACTTTACAACTGAGTGCCACCCATTCTATTACTTTATTGCCCGGGTTTAATGCCCAGGAAGGAAGTACTTTTACGGCCACTATAGTGCCGGGCAACCTGGACGATCTTTGCTACCAGTACAAGTACGACCACCGTAACCGCCTGGTCGAGAAAAAGCTGCCCGGCAAAGGATGGGAGTACATCGTCTACGACAAGCTGGACCGCCCGGTACTGACACAGGATGCCAACCTCAGGGCACAAAACAAGTGGCTCTTTACCAAGTACGATGCCTTTAGCAGGCCGGTGTACACCGGTGACTATACCAATACAACACAAACCACACGCGCCGACATGCAGGGGCTGACCACTGCCGCAACTGTACTGTATGAGGCCAGGCAAGGGGCTACTGTGATTAACCGCAGTACGGCCTACTACAGCAACAATGCGTTTCCTAATGTTGCCAATATCAACCTCTTTACGATCGCCTACTATGATGACTATGGGTTTGACCTGAACGGTGGTACGGCAGAAGACTCTTACGGTATTACTCCCAGTACCCGTACCAAAGGCCTTACCACCGGTACCAAGACCAGGGTGCTGGACACTGATGCCTGGGTCACAGGAATAACTTATTATGACGATAAGGCAAGGCCTATTTATAATTATAGTAAAAACGATTACCTGCAGACGACCGACAAGGTAAAGCTACAGCTGAACTTTACTGGTAAGACCCTGCAAACTACCTCCGCACATTATAAAAGAACGCGGTACAATGATGTTGATATAACTGTAACTGTAGATACCTATACATACGACCATGCAGACCGGCTCCTGAGCCAGAAGCAAACCATTAACGGGCAGCCCGAAGAAACCATTGTAGTCAATACATACGATGAACTGGGGCAGCTTATTGGTAAAGGTGTGGGAGGCAAAACCACCCAGGGCAGGTTACAGAACGTAGACTATGGTTATAACATTCAAGGGTGGCTTAAAACGATCAATAACCCCGACGCAATAGGCAGTGACCTGTTTACCTTTAGGCTGCATTACAACGACCCGGCCAATACCACTCCTGCACTTTATAACGGCAACATCAGCCAGGCGTACTGGAAAACCGCCAATAGCGACAACAGCCTTAAAAATTACAACTACCGTTATGATGCGCTCAACCGCTTAACTTTTGCCACAGACAACCTCGACCGCTACAGCGAGAACTTAAACTATGACAAGAACGGCAATATCATGGACCTGGTAAGAAAAGGTGCCACCAATCCCAATGCGACTGCTTTTGGTATTATGGACCAGCTGACTTACCGCTACGATGCAGGCAACAAACTGCTCAAAGTAGAAGATACGGCAGGGGAAGAAGGCTTTAAAGACGGTACCAGTGTAGGAAATGATTATATTTATGACAATAACGGCAATATGATAAGCGATGCCAACAAAGGCATTAGCAGTATTACCTACAACCACCTGAACCTGCCTGTTGAAATTACTTTTTCTACAGGTGGTGTTATTACTTATACCTATGATGCTACAGGGGTAAAACTGCAAAAGACAATAAATAGCCCCATACAGACTTCTCGAGTAACACAGTATGCAGGTGCTTATCAGTATGAAAAGTTTGGAAGGCTAGATTTTGGATTAAAATTTTTCTCCCAGCCCGAAGGGTATGTTGCTCATAACAGTGGAATTTTTTCTTATATTTACCAGTATAAAGATCATTTGGGCAACAACAGGCTCAGTTATAGTGATAGCAATGATGACGGCCAGGTAACGGCAAGTGAGATTGTAGAGGAGGACAATTATTATCCGTTTGGATTGAAACACAAGGGGTATAACAGTATTATTAATGGTGTGGCACATATGTACAAGTACAACGGTAAAGAGTTGCAAAAAGAACTTGGGCTTAATATGTACGATTATGGAGCAAGGAATTATGACCCTGCTTTAGGACGATGGATGAATATTGACCCGCTGGCGGAGAAATCGCGACGCTTTTCTCCATACGCATACGCCCTTAATAACCCTGTGTTTTTTATTGATCCGGATGGGATGATGGCTAGGCCTCCCTTAGATTATTATAATCAAAGTGGAGATAGAATCGGTACAGATGGCGTAAATGATGGTAGAAAAGCTGTAGTAACAGATAATAGCCAGGCTAGAGCTATAAAAAGAACAGATAGGTCAGGAGGAACTACAGAATTGTCTGGGGTCAGTTCAGCAGTTGTTTTGCCAAGTGATACAGTATTACAAGAAAGCTTAAATGTATTACAAAGAACTACAGATAATGGAGGGCTAAGTGAAGAAAGTTCAATAGTTATGAATGACGGAACTGTGGTTCAGGGAGAAAGAGGATCTGCTGTAAGATTTGGAACAGATCAATATGCAGGAGCAACATTGCCAAATTTGCCAGAAGGCTCAGCAACGACTGATGTTCAAGCCACAATCCACTCACACCCAACAAGCCATGCGGTTATAGGAGAACAGGTTTTCAGCTCTAGTGCATTAGCTCCTTCAGTTCCATCTGACAGAACAACTTTTGCTCAGTTCAGCACAAATATAATTGTAGGCAGATGAGGGCTTTCTACAGGAACTCGCAATACTGATTCAGCAGGCAGGTCTAGTATAAGTGTGAATCAGCCATCAAATGGTGTTGTTATATACAACAATGGAGGCATAACTCCTTCTTTGGAATTAAAATCAAGAGCTGTAGAGAGAATTTTAAGAAGATAAATAAAATTGCTATGTTCAAAAAAATATTAATATTGTTTCATTTACTGATATTCTCATTATGTTATTCACAGAATAAACAAATAAATTTTATAATAGTCGTTGATGATGGATTATTACAAATCTATAGTGATGAAATTAGATTAATAGATGATCAGAATAATGAGACAAAAGTAAAAGTAAGTTATCTTCCAGGAGAGCTTACTGTTAGTCAAAAAGATTATGATAAGATAAGTTCTGAATCAACAAAAAAGTTAATTTTAAAAGTTCGTTATATAGAAAATCAAGGAGATACAAAATACTTTGATTATGAAATATCAGACTTTAATAAAAATTGGTTAATGAATGAATCTTATTTTATTCTATCTATTTATAATACAGATAAGAAAAAGTATAGAAAAATATACAATCCTTTACCCGGAAAGAACTTTACTTATGAATATGATTCACCAAATGGATCTATGAGAAGAGTAAGGAAAAAGTAATCTAAAATCCAGCAATCGCTGGATTTTACTACATAATACTTTTAAATTTAGTCTGCTTAATAAAAGCATCAAGGAGAGCGAAAACATGTTGTTTATCGCTCTCTTTTAGTTTTTGTATGTCAAGAACACGGTTTACAATGCTTTTTTCAAGGAGTACCCCCGACGGGGAAAGTCTCCGTTCAGTAACACTATATGCAGGGGCTTATCAGTATGAATTGATTTCTGAAAGATATCAAAACTACAACTTCACATTAAAATTCTTTTCCCAGCCTGAAGGTTATGTTGCTTATAACAATGGAATTTTTTCTTATATTTACCAGTACAAAGACCATTTGGGCAACAACAGGCTGAGTTATAGTGACAGTAACAATGATGGCCAGGTAACGGCAAGTGAGATTATAGAGGAAGATAATTATTATCCGTTTGGATTGAAACACAAAGAATATAACAGTATTATTAATGGTGTGGCACATAAGTATAAGTACCAAGGCAAGGAGTGGCAGGACGAGCTGGGGCTTAATGTTTACTCATATGGATGGCGTGATTACGACCCTGCAATAGGAAGGTTTACTAAAATTGACAGATTTGCAGAAAAGTATTATAAGTTAACTCCTTATGGTTATGCAGGAAATAATCCAGTTTTTATAAATGATATTCAAGGTGATAGTTTGTGGATAAATCATAGAGGAAATCGATATCTTTACGAATATGACAAAAGCAATGGGGGTCAATTATATACTGTGGCAAATGGAACTAAAACCGCCTATACAGGAAGAGTAAATGGTTTTTTGGATAAAGCGTTTAACTCGTTAAATAGTCTTAATCAAAATTCTAAAACTGCTGGTGGAATTTTGGGAAATATTCAGGCATCAAACTTTAATGTGTCCATATCTCATTCTAGCAATAACCCTGACGGGAACAAAAATCAATTTATAAGTGCCAATAATGCTAATTCTTATGCATTCGCACGATATTTAGCAAACCAAGGAACTTTACAAATTACAGAAATAGGCTCTGGAGGAACAGTTTATTGGAATCCTAATAATGGAGCTGTTTGGGAACTTAATAAAGTAAATCAACAGACAAACACTACTACTAACTTATTTCACGAGCTTACTCACAGTTGGGATTCTATTAATGGAGAATCCAATAATGCCCCATTGAATTCTCTTTCATCCAATGAGTAGAGAGCAGTTTACTATGAAAATATGGTAAGAAGTGAAATGGGTTATTCTAAGCGAGAGTATTATAATAGTGGCTTGGATGCTAATACAGGAGTACTTTCGCCATTAGCTCCCAAGATGTTAGATAATTCTAATAATCCCATTTATACAGCTCCACCATCTATTTACTTATTATTCGGAAATTAAAATGAAAACAAAATATATACACGGGTTTGTCCTATTGCTTTTTATCGCATCTTGCGCAACAATCCAAAAAACAGATAAGTCAAGAACTTTAAGATTTAGTAGCAATTCATACATCATAAAACTACCTTACAAAACTTATAAAGAAAAAATTATAAGAATTGGGATTTCAGAAATGGAGTATCAATATGTTTTCAATGATTCTTCAAAAATATACTGTACTGACCAAGAATCGAGTTCTCCCTTAATTCATCGTTTTCTTAGTTCAAAGGATTATATTTCTTTCCTTGATAAAGATACTTTGCTTTTATCTTTTTTCGAAAATGACAAATACTATTGCGTTCGTAAATTAGGTAAAATTTTTATTGGATATTCTGATGTTAAAAAACAGAATAAGCAAATATTTGATAATGCAATAAATACACTACAACAGAAGTAAGATCCCGAGTTAGTGCCAGCGTCCCGCACGTAAACATAAACAGAGTCAGTAAAAGCAAAAGCCACATCCTTACAGAGTGGCTTTTTTTATGTTTTATCCTAATTGTTTAATCATATCTTTTTGAAACAGAAACGCTTTTAAAAGCGATTTTACACACTTCCTGTCGTCCTCTTCCAGTAGCTGTGCTTTGGTAAACATGGTCAGGAGCTCGGTATCGGTAATGTTTTTTTTGGCTTTTTCCGCTTCACTTCCATAAATGGATTTGTCCGAAGAAAACTTCTGGGGCATTATGGAAAAAGAGGTACAATATTACCTGTGCGTTAGGGATTGAGCGATTGTCTGAGCTCTTTTTTGTGTAGCGGTAGCGGAACAAAAAAAGCGAGTGCGAAAGCCCGGCCGCCAGGCAACGCCCTAATTATAATTTGAAATAATCGATATAGGTGTTTAAATCTTTATCGCCACGGCCGGACAGGTTAATGACTACAATATCATCGGGGCGGAACTGTTTTTTGTCCAGTACTGCAAAGGCGTGAGCGGTTTCTATAGCGGGAATAATCCCTTCGGTTTTTGATAATTTAATGCCCCAGTCCATCGCTTCGGCATCGGTTATGGCCATAAATTCGGCTCTTTTACTTTCGAATAAATGGGCGTGCATCGGGCCAACGCCAGGATAATCTAATCCTGCGGAAATAGAGTAGGGCTCTGTAATCTGGCCGTCACTGGTTTGCATTAACAACGTCTTGCTACCGTGGATGATCCCGATTTTTCCTAATGCCGATGTGGCGGCGCTTTCGCCGGAGTCGATGCCTTTTCCAGCGGCTTCGACGGCGATGATATTGACTTCTTCCTCGTCGAGAAAATGGTAAAATGTACCGGCGGCATTGCTTCCGCCACCGACACAGGCGATGACATAATCCGGGTTTTCAACCCCTTCCTTTTTTAATAATTGGGCTTTAATTTCTTCGGAAATAACGGCCTGGAAACGCGCGACCATGTCGGGATAGGGGTGAGGGCCTACTACGGAACCGATGATGTAATAAGTGTCTTCGGGATTATTGATCCAGTCGCGTATGGCTTCGTTGGTAGCGTCTTTTAGGGTTTTGGAACCTGATGTTGCGGGACGGACTTCGGCACCCAGCATTTTCATCCTTGCGACATTGGGTGCCTGGCGTTTAATGTCGACTTCGCCCATATAGACGATACATTCCAAGCCCATTAAAGCACAAACAGTAGCGGTAGCCACACCGTGCTGGCCTGCACCGGTTTCGGCAATGATCCTTGTTTTGCCCAGGCGTTTGGCCAATAGGATCTGTCCGATCGTATTATTGACTTTATGTGCCCCGGTATGGCATAGATCTTCGCGTTTAAGGTAGATACGGGTATTGTATTCTTTGGATAACCTTTGGGCAAAATACAGTGGTGTCGGGCGGCCGACATAATCGACCAGTAAACACATGAATTCTTTTTTGAAAGAAGGTTCATTGGTTATTTTTAAGTAATTCTTACGCAGCTCTTCTACATTGGGATATAGCATTTCGGGAATATAAGCCCCGCCGAACTGGCCGTAAAAGCCTTTTTCATCTACGTTATAACTGGTTTTCATATAGCAATTTTTTAAATTGTTGTAATTGTATGGTATCTTTTTGTCCCGGTGCTGTTTCAAAACTGCTGTTTACATCTATGGCAACACAATAGGAGGAAGCGGTTGTTTTTTGGAAGGCCTTTATTTTTTCTATTGCGTCAAGCCCGATGCCGCCACTCAGGAAATACGGCTTTGTATTCTTATATTTTTCTAGTACGTCCCAGTTAAAAGTAATACCGTTGCCTCCAGGTAATTTTCCTTTTGTATCGAAAAGGAAATAATCACAGGCTGCTTCGTAGGCTTTTAATTGGTTAAAATCGAATGTGTTGTCTATTGAAAATGCTTTTATGATTTGGATATTGTAATTGTGTTCTTGTATGGTTTGTTTTAAATTTAGGCAAAATCCGGGTGTTTCTTTTCCGTGTAGCTGGAGTAGTTGTAAGTCGTATTTTTCTGTTTTTGAAATGATTTCTTCCACGTCTGCATCTACAAAAACACCTGCTTTGGCTATTGTTTCCGGGATAACAGGAATAACACCATCGAAGAAACGGCTGGATTTTTCCCAGAAAATAAAGCCCAGATAATCTGGAAGTAATGCGCTTACTTCAGCTATATTTTCGGGATATTTCATACCGCAGATTTTGAGTTTCATAACTTTATTGTAATTCAGCAATAAATGCTGCTGCGGCTTTTCCCGCATTGTCTGTTTTCATAAAATTTTCTCCAATCAAAAATCCTTGATAGCCGTAGTTTTGCAATTCTTTTATGGCTTCGATAGAGGCGATGCCGCTTTCGGAAACTTTTACAAAATCATTAGGGATCTTAGATGCGAGTGTTTTGCTGTAATCGAGGCTGACTTCAAAAGTTTTTAGGTTCCGGTTGTTTACGCCAATCAGGTTGAGGCTGGGCATAACGGATTTTTCCAGTTCTTCGAGATTATGCACTTCTAATAAAACTTCGAGCGATAATGCCTGTGCAAATGCTGATAAATGTTTGATTTCTTCCCGTTTCAAAACCGCTGCAATGAGCAAGATCAGATCGGCACCGTGTGCTTTGGCTTCTAGTATTTGGTATTCATCTATAATAAATTCTTTCCTTAACAACGGAATATTTACCGATGCTTTGGCTAATATTAAATCATCTAGGGACCCACCAAAATATTTACCATCCGTTAGTACAGAAATACCGCAGGCACCCGCATCTTCATATCCTTTTGTTACTTCTTCGACGGTGAAATTATAATTAATTTCTGCTTTTGAAGGTGAACGGCGTTTGTGTTCTGCAATGATTCCCGTTGTACTTTCTTTTAATTTTTTGGATAAAGAAATGGTAGCGGTGTCAAAAAAAATAGATTGTTCCAATTGTGCTATTGGAATAATAGATTTTTTGAGAGTCACTTCTCTTTTTTTATCGACGATAATGCGGTCTAATATATTCATTTTTAAGATCGGGATTAGTGGCTTAATGCTTGTAATTTTTTAAGTTTTTCAAATGCTTTTCCGCTATGTAAACTTTCTTTTGCTTTTTCGAAACCTTCTGTTATCGTACATTTTTCTACGGTGGCAATTGCAATTGCTGCATTGGCACAGACTACATTATTCTGGGCTTCTGTCCCTTTTCCGGAAATGATATTTAGGAATAAGTCTGCCGATGCTTCAATGGTTTCCCCGCCCTGGATGTCGCCCTGTTGTACTATACGTAATCCGAAATCTTCGGGTTTTATAATGGTTTCTTCTTTATTGGAAATTATTTTTGTATTTCCTGTTAAGGATATTTCGTCATATCCGTCCAGGCTGTGTAAAATAGTAAAATTGGTTTTAGTGTCCTGGTACAAATAGCTATACATACGGGCAAGTTCCAGATTAAAAACCCCTACTAACTGGTTTTGTGGAAATGACGGATTGACCATCGGCCCCAGCATATTGAAAAAGGTCTTAACAGCTAGTTCTTTTCGGATCGGCGCTACAATTTTCATAGCGGGATGAAAAAGTGGTGCATGCAAAATACATATTCCTGCCTGGTCTACACACTTTTCCAGAAAATCGGGTTGGTTACTAAATTGTATCCCCAGATGCTCCATGACATTACTAGAACCGGAAATAGAAGAAACACCATAATTGCCGTGCTTGGCTACTTTAATCCCGGCACCTGCGGTTACAAATGAAGCTAAAGTAGAGATGTTAAAGGTGTCTTTTCCGTCACCGCCTGTTCCACATAAATCAATGGTATTGTATTGCGATAAATCAACTGCAATACATAATTCTAAAAGTGCTTCACGAAAACCTGCCAGTTCTTCTATAGTAATATTCCGCATCATATAAACGGTAAGGAAACTTGCGATCTGGCCCGGATTGTAATTCCCAGCAGAAATGTTGACTAAAATGGTCTTGGCTTCCTCTTTAGAAAGTACTTCGTGATTGATGAGCCTGTTTAGAATTGTTTTCATTGATGCGATTAGAAAGAGTTATGATTTGAGATTTATGATTAGAATCAAGAGTCAAGATTTGAGATTTATGATGTAAGATTTATGATTTTTTGATTTAAGAGTTTACCCAGTTCCGGAGCATTTGCTTTCCGTGGGGGGTGAGAACACTTTCGGGATGAAACTGTACGCCGCGAATATCTAAAGTCCTGTGTCGTAATGACATGATTTGACCATTTTCGTCTACAGCAGTAATTTCCAGTACTTCAGGGAAACCTTCATTGGCAACAACCCAGGAATGGTAACGGCCGACTTCGATTTCATTGCTTAAATCCTGAAACAGTGCCGGATCGTCTACGATGATTTTTATTTTTGAAGCTACTCCATGATAGACTTTTTCCAGATTGATTAAAGACCCGCCAAAAACTTCACCAATCGCCTGTTGGCCTAAGCACACACCCAAAATACTTTTAGCACCGGAATACGACCGGATCACCTCTTTTAATAACCCCGCTTCATCGGGGATTCCCGGGCCCGGCGAAAGTACGATTTTATCAAAATGCCGTAGTTCTTCCATATCAAAGGCATCATTGCGGTATACGGTGACTTCACAATCCAAAGCTTCGAGGTAATGTACAAGGTTGTAAGTGAAACTGTCGTAATTGTCTATGACTACTATTTTTTTCATTGTTGTTTTAAGTTTTATAATTTTTAAACTTCAACTATATTTTTTCTGCTAAATCGAGTGCTTTGTTGAGTGCGCCCAATTTATTATATACTTCCTGTAATTCGTTTTCTTCATTAGAACTGGATACAATTCCGGCACCTGCCTGATAATGTAATTTATGGTTTTTACTCAGGAAAGTACGGATCATAATAGCGTGGTTAAAGTTGCCTTCAAAATCCATAAAGCCAATAGCACCGCCATAAAAACTTCGGTTTGTATTTTCATATTGTTCTATTAATTGCATCGCTTTGTGTTTGGGCGCACCGGAAAGTGTCCCTGCCGGAAAGGTATCTGCCACGACCTGCATCGTCTGTGCTTTTTCATGCATTTGCCCGCTTACCTTTGATACTAAATGGATGACATGGGAGAAAAATTGTACTTCCCGGTATTTTTCTACAGCTACATCATGTGCATTCCTGCTGAGGTCGTTCCGGGCAAGGTCAACGAGCATAACATGTTCGGCATTTTCTTTTTGATCTTCTGAAAGTTGTTTGGCCAGGATAGCGTCCTGTTCATCATTTCCGGTACGTTTAAAGGTCCCTGCAATAGGATGGATTTCGGTTTTCCGGTTTTTGACTACCAGTTGTGCTTCGGGTGATGACCCCATGATTTTGAAATCGCCATAATCAAAAAAGAACAAATAGGGGGAAGGGTTCACACTTCGTAATGCCCTGTAGACATTGAATTCGTCACCTTTGAAACCCTGTGTAAACCTGCGTGACAATACCAACTGGAATACATCGCCACGGAAACAATGTTTTTTTGCTAAAGCGACGTTGTTCCTAAACTCATCATCCGTAAGGTTAGAAAAACTTTCCTGTGTTTTTGAAAAACGGTAAGAAGCAAAACTCCTGGACTGGAGTAATTGTTCTATGGCATTGATGTTATGTTTACCTGTAATGGAATGAGAGAAGATAAAGGCCTCATTTTTGAAATGGTTAATGGCTATAATGTTTTGATACACCGCATAAAAGATTTCCGGTATCTGTAGGTTGTCATTCTTTTTCCGGATGTTTATTTTTTCGAAATAACGAACGGCATCATACGCTATGTAGCCGAACAGGCCGTTGTTGATGAATTTGAAATCATTATTTTCGGATCGGAATTGTGAAGCAAATTTCTGGATTATATTGGGAATATTGGTTTGATCATCGATGGCAGTTTGTTGTGATGTACCGTTTGGATACGTTTTGAAAATGGTATCGTTTTCTATTTTAATCGATGCTATAGGATTACAACAGATATAGGAGAAGCTGTTATCGTTGGCATGATAATCACTGCTTTCCAGCAACAAACTGTTGGGGAATTGATCACGTATTTTAAGATAAATACTTACCGGTGTAATAGTATCGGCAAGGATTTGCTTGTAGCTGGTTTTGAACGAATAGGTTTTCAATGTGTTGTTCATAATGGATTTTCCGGTGTATCAATAAAAAAAGGACTTGTCGTGATTGACAAGTCCTTTTTGCTATTGGAGTTTTTAAATATACCACAGGCAGACTATTTCACGACGTTTGACGTAAACTGTTCCACCACCAGGTATTGTTTAAAATTGTGTTCATTTTTTTAATTTGAAATACAAATGTAATAATTAAATCGTGACATGCAAATGGTGTGCTGCTTTTTTTGAAAGATTATGATTTGTGGAATGCTTGCGGGAAGGATGATACCGTAAATCTTTTATTCTTAATAACTGATTCTTGGTGAAATAATGAAGTAATAGAATAAGATTGTAGAATATTATAAGCTTCTCATTGTAATGTATGGGCGTTTCCCTAAAGGGTCAGGCTATCCGTTACAAACGAAGTTCACTGAACTCCAATAAAAAATGAAGTATAGTGAAGTAATCTTTTAGCAATTGAAAAAATTGCGAAAAGGATTTTCACTATTATCCTTAATGCTGGTTACGATGATAATGCAGATAAAAATTTAAGAGATATACAAAGTCTTGTTATCAGGCATGATAATTAATAAATCTAATTCAACAAATTAGATGCTGGTCGGGTCACAATTAAATTTAAGGTTTATAAAGTCATAAACACGGGTTTGCCCTTGTTCATAAAAAGTATTTTCTATAGGTTCCTGAACATCACCGGAAGATATAAGCAATATATCACCGTTGTTTCTGATTATGATTTGTCCTACCTCTGTTAAATGGAATACTTCAAAATTAATACTGTTATTAAAAGTATGAAAAATAATACTCCTTTTTTTAAATCCAGTTTAATATGGGAACCGTTCTTTGCATTTATTAATGTAAAGAAATCTTCATTGCCCCAATATATTTATGTTATTTATTGTTTTATTCATGGTTACTTTAATTATTGTACTACTTTATTTCATTACTTTAATTAAGGATTATTTTATTGTATTGGTACTAAAAAGTATATATAATAGCTAGTGTCTTTTTATTTGTATAATTTTCTTTAAAAGGTTATAAATCTATGTTAGGATCAAGTATAAATTTGTAAACTTATTAGGACGAGACATACACTGGTTAACGAGCGAGACGCTCGCGCCAGCCTTTAAACCCATTATTTTAATTTGGTTTTAATTGTCAATGAACATAAATCCAAGTGTCAAACTCATACAACTTTCAAATTGTATATTACATTAATAATATGAAAAAAGCCTCACTTCTGATTAAGAAAGAGGCATAGTGTTTAATTACCAGTAAATTTAAAATGATTTTATACCAATATGTAATTTGAAATTATTTATGTTAAGAGTGAATATTAACTCAATTTTTCTTTAAGATATATTCCTGTTATAGATTTTGTATTGTTTGCAATAGCTTCAGGAGTCCCTTCTGCTAAAAGTTGCCCGCCATTTTCTCCACCTTCGGGGCCAAGGTCAATAACCCAGTCCGCACATTTAATCAAATCCAGATTGTGTTCAATCACGATAATAGAATGCCCTTTGTCTATTAATGCATCAAAAGAAGTAAGTAGTTTTTTAATATCGTGAAAATGCAGCCCTGTTGTGGGTTCATCAAAAACAAACAATGCTTTTTCTTTGGTGGCCCCTTTTACTAAAAAAGAAGCTAGTTTTATACGCTGTGCTTCACCACCGGAAAGTGTAGATGACGATTGGCCCAGTTGTACATATCCTAAGCCCACGTCCTGCAATGGCTGTAGTTTCTGTACGATTTTAGTTTGTTTGGCTTCTGTAAAAAACAGTAAAGCGTCATCTACAGTCATGGTAAGGACATGGTCGATATTTTTTCCTTCAAAATTTACTTCCAGGATTTCTTTTTTAAAGCGTTTGCCGTTACAGGTGTCACAAGGCAATTGCACATCGGCCATAAAAACCATCTCTACATTAATTGACCCTTCTCCTTTACAGGTTTCACAACGTCCGCCATCAAGATTAAAAGAAAAATGTTTTGGTAAATAACCACGGATTTTTGATAATTTTTCTTTGGCATATACATCGCGGATATCATCGTAAGCCTTGATATAGGTAACCGGATTGGAACGGGAGCTTCTGCCTATCGGGTTCTGGTCTACATATTCGATATGTTGTATTTTGTGGTAATAGCCACGCATTTCTGTAAATTGCCCTGCTTTTTCTCCAACGCCATCTAATTTTTTTTGCATGGCCGGGAAAAGGATCTTCTTAACGAGTGTACTTTTTCCGCTTCCCGAAACACCGGTAATAACAGTAAGGGTTTCCAGCGGAAATTTAACATCTACATTTTGCAAATTGTTTTCGCGTGCGCCTAATATTTCAATATAATTACCCCACTTTCTTCGGTTACGTGGTACTTTTATTTCTAAATTACCATTCAGGTATTGTGCTGTTAATGATGTTGATTTTAATATCGTTGCGTAATCGCCCTGAGCCACCAGATTGCCTCCATGTGTTCCTGCTTCCGGGCCAATATCTATGATCATATCGGCCGCTTTCATGATATCTTCATCATGTTCTACAACAATGACCGTATTACCCAGGTCCCGAAGCGAAAGCAATACTTTGATTAGCCGTTCGGTATCTTTTGGGTGTAACCCGATACTGGGCTCATCTAAAATATACATGGAGCCTACAAGGCTGCTGCCTAATGAAGTGGCTAAATTAATACGTTGCGACTCGCCTCCGGAAAGTGTGGCAGAATTTCTGTTTAAAGTAAGGTAATCTAATCCTACTTCTACAAGAAAGCTTAATCGGTTATTGATTTCGATCAAAAGACGTTTCGCTACCTGTTGGTCAAAATCAGAAAGTTGCATTTCTTTAAAAAATACAGCCAGTTTTTTAATAGGCAGGTCTACTAAGTCGGAAATGGTTTTACCATTAACTTTAACATAGGAAGCTTCTATACGTAGCCTTTTGCCTTTACAAGAATAGCATTTTGTTTTCCCACGGTAACGCGAGAGCATCACACGGTTTTGGATTTTATAATTTTTTTCTTCCAGTTCTTTAAAAAAATCATGCAGGCCGGTAAAATGTTTATTGCCTTTCCAGACTACTTCTTTTTGTTCATCTGAGAGTTGAAAATAGGGTTTATGGATTGGAAAATCAAATAAATAAGCGGAGTTGACCAATTGGTCGCGATACCAGCTCATACTTTCGCCACGCCACGCATAAATAGCATTTTCATAGATAGATAGTGCAGCATTAGGGATCACTAATTCTTCGTCGATCCCTATAACATTTCCATAACCTCCACAAACAGGGCAGGCTCCGTAGGGGTTGTTAAAACTAAATAAATGTGCATTAGGCTCTAAAAATGAAATACCATCCAACTCAAAGTTATTACTGTAAGTGAATTTTTTTTCTGAATTTACTTCCTGTAAATAGCAAACTCCTTTACCTTCAAAAAAAGCGGTTTGTACGGCATCTGACAAACGATTGTAGAATTCTTCTTCCTCTTTTACAACAATCCTGTCAATGATAAGTTGTATGTCGTTCTTACTGTTATTCTTTTTTATCACTTCAATTGCTGCCGTAAAATCATCCAGCCGCACCGTTTCCCCATTAATATAAATCCTGGAAAAACCCTGTTGCAGCAAGACGCCTAATTTTTCTTCGATTGTCCTGTCTTTTTCTTTATGAATAGGGGCGAGGAGGAGCCATTTACTTTCGTTTTGAAAAGTTTTGACTTCATTTACAACATCAGTTACTGTATTTTTTTTTACTTCCAGGCCAGAAACAGGGGAAAATGTTTTTCCTATCCGAGCATACAGCAATTTTAAATAGTCATAAATTTCAGTAGATGTTCCAACAGTAGACCGCGCATTCGTAGTATTTACTTTTTGCTCGATAGCAATTGCCGGTGCGATTCCTTTAATATATTCTACTTTTGGTTTATCCAGCCTTCCAAGGAATTGCCGTGCATAAGAAGACAAACTTTCTACGTACCTGCGCTGGCCTTCCGCATAGAGCGTATCGAATGCCAGGGAAGATTTACCGGAACCTGAGAGTCCCGTAATGACTACTAATTTATTTCTGGGAATGGCAACATCAAGATTTTTAAGGTTATGGACTTGTGCGCCTTTTATAATTATATTTTTCTTAGGTTCCAGTTGAGAAATATCAATCTTCATAGTAAAAAATGAATTTTTACAAAGGTAATCAAATAGAATAGGAGTTTAATTTGCTATTTGAATTATTATACAATTAAGTCAGGATATTCCGTTGATGACACAGCTTTTATTTCTTATTGTGCAAAAGGTGTTAATTTTTAAAATTTAATTTTGATTGTAAAAATATTTTATATTACATTTGACCAATAATTATTATTAATTTAACATCTGCCTATACAAAAAAATACTTTTAGAAATTTCGATCAATCAAAAACTAAAAGGTAATCTTATGGCTAATGTTCAAATCCCTGACGCTTTATTATTAAAGAGTTATGTAGCAGGTGATGAAAATGCCCTTGCTATACTAATCAACAGGCACCAATCAAAAATTTACGGGTTTATATATTCTAAAGTTGCTGACAGAGATATTGCTGATGATGTTTTTCAGGATACTTTTATCAAAGTTATCAAAACATTAAAATCATCTTCTTATAATGAAGAAGGTAAATTTTTACCTTGGGTAATGCGTATAGCACACAATCTTATTATTGATCATTTTCGAAGAAATAAAAAAATGCCCATGTTTAGAGAGACAGAGGAGTTTTCTATTTTTTCTGTTATGACAGATGATGTTCCCAATATTGAGAGCATAATGATCACAAACCAGGTAGAAACGGACCTGCAGAAGTTAATTCTGGAACTGCCCGATGATCAAAAGGAGGTACTTACTATGCGTATTTATCAGGATCTAAGTTTTAAAGAAATTTCTGAGCTAACGGGAGTAAGTATCAACACTGCTTTAGGAAGAATGCGTTATGCATTAATGAACCTTAGAAAGGTAATTGATAAGCATCAAATTATTTTAACCAATTAATACTATTCGTTATGATTTGCCGTTGTTATCAATAATATAAAATATAACATGGCAAAAATTTACTCTAAAAAGAATGCATTAGTTTCTAAACTTGAACCCAGGAAAGAAGTAGTTTCTTTCTTGTTGAATTATTCAAAATCTTTGAGTTACATAAAGGTTGGTAATTTAAAGATAGAAAATATTGCCAATTAGAAGAATCCCGCTAGATAATGATAGCGGGATTTTTTTTATAATAGGCTTCTATTACGCTTTTTCGGCCAATCGTTTTTGTAATAATATCTTTGTCTAAATCCCAGCCTCTTGCAGGGGAATACTCGCGGCCATACCAAATCATTTGCAGATGCAAATCGTTCCATGTTGCTTCAGGAAAAATACGTTTGGCATCTTTTTCTGTCTGGACTACATTTTTGCCATTCGATAGATTCCATCGGTACATTAACCGGTGTATATGAGTATCTACGGGAAAAGCCGGCAAACCAAAAGCCTGGCTCATGACAACACTAGCTGTTTTATGCCCTACTGCCGGTAAAGCTTCCAATGCTTCAAATGTTTGTGGTACCTGGCCATTATACTTATCAATCAAGATTTGTGAAAGTCCATATATCCCTTTAGATTTCATTGGAGAAAGTCCACAAGGCCGGATAATTTCTCTGATCTCTTCTACAGACATTTTCACCATATCGTAGGGATTATCGGCTCTGGCGAAAAGCAGTGGGGTAATTTGATTTACACGGACATCAGTACATTGTGCAGAGAGCAAAACAGCAATCAATAAGGTATAAGGATCTTTATAGTCCAAAGGTTTGGGTATGGTGGGATATTTTTGTTTTAACGTATTAATAACAAATGTTACGCGTTCCTGTTTCGTCATTTTTTGATACTTTTATAAAGTAAAAATAGCATAAACGACTATAAAATACAATCTAAACATAAATTAAATGACTACATTTAAAAAAGGGGATAAGGCCCCTGATTTTTCAGGATTTGATCAGGATAATACGTTTCGCCAATTAGAAGATTATAAAGGCAGGAAGCTGGTGGTGTTTTTTTATCCCAAAGCCAGCACTCCCGGATGTACTGCAGAAGCTTGTGACCTGAGAGATAATTTTGAACGTTTCCAGTCCAATAATTATGAATTGTTAGGTGTTAGTGCAGATACCCAAAAAGCGCAGGCTAAATTCAGAGAGAAATTTAATTTTCCGTTCCCTTTAATTGCGGATGAAGATAAATCAGTTATTCAGGCCTTTGGTGTATGGGGACCTAAAAAGTTTATGGGTAAAGCATACGACGGCATTCACAGGACTACTTTTGTTATAGATGAAAATGGTATTATTACAGACGTTATCTCTGATGTAAAAACAAAAGCCCACGCTGCACAAATTTTAAAATAGCGGATAACAAAATAGCCATCTCATAAAATGGCCGATGTCAATCTGGAATTGGAGATTGGTCCTGAATCAGTTTTTAACTATATTTAAGAAAAGGGTTCCACTTTAAGTAAAAAGCTAAATTTCATAATTTTTAACTTATACAATTTTAGAAAAGTTCGGGTTTTATCAAATTAAAAATTTACCACTAATAATTCATTTTTTTTAACAGGCAATTGAATTTTTGATGATGTTGTAGATATAATAAAATGGACATTGACTAAATGATTTGTGTATTTGTATAGAATCATCGTTTTGAGGTTATTTGAAATTCCTTTAAGGTTTTATAAACAACAAAACTTTATTTTGGTCTACATAAATTTTTATGTAGTAGCCAGCTTTCAATATGCGATATTTTATCATAATTAATTAAACTCCGTTTGCTATATACTTTATCTTAGTACTTTATGGAGCCAGTTTTAATTTCTGATGAAAAATAAAGCTTAACTTTCTATGATTTTCATCATTTATACTACATAATTATAGATTTTACACGAATGTTATTAAAAGCATTAGGAGAAATCACACTATTAGATCATTAAATTTCGTATTTTGCCAGCTGTTTAAACAAAATTTTATTTTTATGATGAAAAAAATCCCTTTTTCACCTAAATCCCTTATTTTAATATTCGCCTTAAGTTCAGGTATGGCATTTGCCCAAACCAAACATCAAACTCCTGCTGCTTTCGGAAAAAGAATCAGTGCTTCAAGCATTAATCCGAAAAATGGATTCATCAGATGCGCAACAGATGAGTACGAAGAATTTCTTCAGGGGCAAAATCCAAAAAGAAAAAACCGTGCTAAATTTGAAAGCTGGCTACAGCCCCTTATCGAAAACTACAAATCGATGCAGTCAGTTAGTTCCCAATCAAACGGAATCATAACAATTCCTGTCGTTGTGCATGTTATCCATAGCGGCCAGCCTGTTGGAACAGCGCCGAATATTACAGATGCACAGGTACAATCCCAGATTACTGTTTTGAATAACGATTTTAGAAGATTAGCGGGAACACCCGGATTTAATACCAATCCGATAGGAGCAGATATTCAGATACAATTTGCTTTAGCCAAAGTCGACCCGAACGGCAACCCGACAAATGGAATTGATCACGTCAATTTATGTAGATCATCATGGTCAATGATAGATATAGACGCTACCGTGAAACCGCAAACTGTTTGGAATCCTGATGAATATTTAAATATGTGGTCAGTAGATATATCTGATAGAGGTATTTTGGGCTATGCGCAATATCCAAGTGCTTCAGGGCTTCCGGGATTAGATAGTGATGAAGGTGGGGCTGCAACAGATGGAGTAGTTTCGAACTACAACTGCTTTGGAAGTATTGATTATGATAACGGAACATTCGTTTTAGAAGCACCATATGATAAAGGACGCACCATGACACACGAAGTCGGCCACTGGCTGGGCCTACGGCATATTTGGGGAGACGGGGATTGCTCTGTTGATGATTTCTGTGCCGACACTCCAAACGCTGCTGGGCCAAATTATGATTGTCCAACTGGTAGAGATAGCTGTCCTGACCCAGGGCTGGATATGATTCAAAATTATATGGATTATACTGACGACCCATGTATGAATATTTTTACGGCAGATCAAAAAAACAGGATAACTACCGTTCTGAATAATGCGATAAGAAGAGTTACTTTAAGAAATTCAACAAAAGACCTTCCAATCCAGTTGTTTGCCAATGACGCTGAAATCAAAATTGAAAGAACTTGCAGCGCAGGAACAGTATGCGGAAGTACTGCAATACAAACAATAACATTAGCTAACAGAGGGACAAGTAATCTGACTTCTGTATTATTAAGCTATACTGTTAATGGCGGAGCTGCTGCTACATACACCTGGACAGGAAACTTAAGCCCGAACGGATTCGCAACTTTTGATATGCCTGTATCAGCAACAGCAAGCGGCCCAATTGTTATTACTGTTGCCAACGCAAATGGAACTGCAGACCAGAGAGCTTCCAACAATAGCGCAACAGGTACCTTTACTTCGCCAATACCACAAAATTTTAATTACACGCAAGTTAGCTTCACGTTGCAAAAAGATCATTATGGCAGTGAAACAACATGGGATCTTAAAAACGGGGAAGGAACAACTTTATATTCAGGCGGGCCCTATAGCGACACGCCAGAGGACGGCCCATTGCCAGCTGTTTTTACTCAGGAATGGAACTTGCCTGCAAACGGATGCTATACCTTTCAAATCAACGATATTGCAGGAGATGGAATATGTTGCGATTATGGAAACGGGTCCTATAGCGTAAAATCGCTTGACGGAACCGTAACATTGATTTCCGGAGGTTCTTTTGAAGCAATTGAGCGCAAATCTTTTACTAATAATGTTAGCACAGGCGAATTTACAACTTCTCCTGCTATTTATGTTTATCCAAATCCTTCAAAAACCAGTTTGAACATTGCAATACCTGCTGAGTTTGGCCTTCCTGACGATTATACAATCAATAATTATTTAGGCCAAAAAATTGAAGAAAAGAAAATTGCAACTGAGAATGATTTATTAATAAATACATCTGCTCTGAGTAATGGAGTTTACCTGATCACAATATCAAAAGGCAATCAAAAGAGAACTTTACGTTTTATTAAAAAATAATTTTCACATGAAAATTAAGAGACCCTAAGACGCAGAGCTATAGCTGAATTTATTAGGTGTCTGCCTATTTTTTAAAGTTATACGGGCACACCACAGTTCAGGTGTTTCTTATAAATACGAAATTTCTTAAATAACCCCGATTGTAGCGGCATCCTGCGCTTTTTTTGCGCAGATAAAGCAGAAAGCGGGACAAAAGCAATGGAAATAGTAATTTTTGTGTTCCTGACAATTCATTGGATTTAAAAAGACTATACGTTTTTCAAGATCCTTATCTATTTTTAAAAAATTATAAAAAGGACCCCATTATTTTAATTTAGCTATAAATGGAGAATCACATTGGCTTTCAAAAAAGCAACAACCGATAAAGCGCTTAAAAGCAGCAGCCCAAATAAAAACCCAGACTTTAGAGTAGACTGCTCCATATATCCTTAACTCTTCTTTACATAAAAATACCCCCAATAGTGCCTGACTTTTGGAGGTATTATATTATGAGAAAGTCTTTCTAATTATCTAATTCGTTTCCTCAAGAACTACTTTACTGGGGTCAAACCCGAACAACTGATGTTCTTTTATGAGTTCTGCAATACCTTGGGGCAGCATTTGCTCCCAGCCCGGTTTGCCACGGCTTATCATTTTTAGTACTTCTCTCGAAAATATTTTTAAATTGTCTTTATCGTGTTCATCAATATCGATTACTTTTCCGTTATAAGCAAAAAATTTATAAAGTTCTTTCATCCTTGGGTAGACTTTTAGGTTTTGGGAATTGATAACCTGACCATTCTCACCTTCCATAGGGTAGAGGAATACTTTTAAATCCCGGTAAAATAATTTTCCGAAAGCTTCTAAAATACCACCACTCAAATGGCGGTAGTACTTCTCGTCGAAGATGTCTACCAGATTATTTACTCCCATAGCCAATCCCATACGTGCTTTAGTATAGTTAGAGAAATATTCCACTACTTTATAATATTCCTGAAAATTAGAAATCATTACGGTTTGGCCTAATGAGCACAGTAGTTCAGCCCTGTCCATGAAATCGCG
>DASVUQ010000345.1:0-7369 GCA_036386975.1 Flavobacterium sp.
AAAGCGACTAATGCAGAAATCGGCACTAGATTTTTAATCAATCTAGGATGCATTTTTTCACAAGAATCGGCACCGTCATCTACTTCCCTTCCAATTGCGAGAAACATCACCTCTAAAAGAATGACTGAATTCGGCATGAATAATCCTTATTTTAAAGACTTAGTTGACAAAATCCCGGATTTTAAAGAGAATGACATGAATGAAATATTATCAAAAGAGCTTGCTAAATCAATTGATGTTTTGGACTTAAGTGGATGGATTAAAGAAACATTAAAAGGAATAAACATTTTAACGGTTAAAGACATTTTGACAACTACTGAAGCAAATTTGAAAACAGCATATTATGTTGGTGAGAAAAGAGCTAGACTAGTTAAAAGTGCAGCGACAACTTCGGTATATGAGTATTTGAATGGGTAGAAATACGCATATAACACCTAAAAAAAATTGGTGATTAGTAGTTGAATGAGGCTTTGTGCTTATGGCAAGCTCATTGGTAGCAGACAGTTTTTATACTTCAATTTACTAATTTCTTGTAGCTGCAAATCGTAGGCAAAATTAACTACTAAAAACATTTCGCTCATGCATACAAGGTTTTATAGTCAAATTTAATAAATCCTTCACCGTCTCTCAACAATAACAATCTTTTTTATATCTGCGGTAAGAGTAAATACCGTTTTATTGTCAAAACGCATATTTATTAAAAACTCGGAAAGATACAACACCGTATTGTTTGCAATCTCTGCATTCATCTTTTCAAGCATTGACATATTCTCGGTTATCAGAATAAGTTTGAGAATAATTTGTAAAGACATTTTTTGATTGTTTTAAGTCTTAAAAATTATGGCCTCTACCTTGTTAGATTTAGGCTTATGAATTTTTCACTTTCATAAAATAGCCTTGAACAGTTGATTCATTGTTGAAACTGTATTAAAAAAATGATTTTTTCATAATCGTTTAGTCTAAAATTCTAACAAATTTAAAATATAGACCATAAGAATTATAAAATTTTAGTAGTAATATACAACTTTGAAGATTATTTTGCTACTTTTACGCTATGGATATAGCAAATAACATCAAAAAGTTTAGAGAACTAAAGAACATCACAAGAGAGCAAATGGCTTCTAACTTGGATATGAGTGTAAGTAATTATTCTAAGATAGAAAGGGGAGAAATAGACCTTACTATTTCAAGAATTCAAAAGATAGCAGATGTATTAAATGTACAACTTTCTCAAATATTAAATTTTGATCCAAATCACATATTTAATATCAGTCATATTGATTTATCCCAAGGACTGGGTGCCAAAGCCGAAAATATGTACTTCAATTCAAAAGATGAGTATGTAGAAAAGTATATAAAGACATTGGAAGCTGAAAATGAAAGGTTAAGAAAATTATATGAAAGTGATTAGTTTTATCTTAAACTACCGTTACTGAAAATAGGCTGTCCCACAACTTGTGAAACAGCCTATTTGTATTTTTTTTCAGCCTTCTTTATTCTTCTTCCGAATCTTCTTCTTTTTCTACCGCATCTTTATATTCCGGGTACAAAAAGTTATTGTACGGGAAGCGCGTGATATGAATCTGGCGTACCCTTTCATACACCCGCTCCCTGAATTCTTCAAAATTTTCTTTGTTAGTGGCAGATATAAATAATGCGTTTTCTTCGCCTACGCGGTTCATCCACGTCTGTTTCCACTCGTCGAGCGTAAAATGCTTGGTGCTTTTTTCGGTAATTAAATCATCGGCATCGATAGTTGCATTGGTATACGCATCGATTTTATTAAAAACCATTATTATGGGTTTGTCGTTGCTTTTTATATCTTCCAGTGTCTGGTTTACAGAAGCAATATGATCTTCAAAATCAGGATGCGAAATATCAACTACATGCAGTAATAAATCGGCTTCACGTACTTCATCCAGCGTACTTTTAAAAGAATCTACCAATTGGGTCGGTAGTTTTCTAATAAACCCAACGGTGTCCGAAAGTAAAAAAGGCAGGTTTCTGATCACTACTTTCCTAACGGTAGTGTCGAGGGTCGCAAACAACTTATTTTCGACAAATACGTCACTTTTACTAATGACATTCATCAAAGTAGATTTCCCCACGTTCGTGTAGCCTACCAACGCCACCCGTACCATCGCGCCACGATTGCCCCGTTGTACCGACATTTGTTTGTCGATGACTTTGATTTTATCTTTGAGCAACGCAATCCGGTCGCGTACAATTCGCCTGTCGGTTTCGATCTCTGTCTCACCGGGCCCACGCATACCAATACCACCCTTTTGACGCTCGAGGTGCGTCCACATACCGGCCAGCCTGGGCAGCAGGTAAATGCATTGTGCCAGTTCTACCTGGGTCCGCGCATACGAAGTTTCTGCACGTTGTGCAAAAATATCAAGGATAAGGTTCGTCCTGTCGAGTACTTTACAATCTAATATTTTAGTAATGTTTTTTTGTTGCGATGGCGATAATTCGTCATCAAAAATTACGGTAGCAATACCATGTTCTTTTACGTAGTGGTTAATCTCCTCCATTTTTCCTGTCCCCAGAAATGTTTTGGGATTGGGTTTGTCCATTTTTTGAAAAAACCGTTTCACCACTTCACCACCTGCAGTAAAGGTCAGGAATTCTAATTCGTCAAGATATTCTTCGAGTTTTTCCTCGTCTTGTTTTTGGGTTATGATACCTACTATTACTGTTTTTTCAAAATTTGTTTTTTCTTTTTCAAGCATACTATATACAATTAATAGGATTGAACTTATTTAAACTTACGCTTTGCAAGCTACTTTTTTTAATTGTCAGAAGCAAACCACTCTGCATACGAAGTTTCGGTTTCCTGTAGTTTTAAAGCAAACAACTGTATGGATTCCGGTAGCCGCGCCTTTATCTTTTGGGCAAAATCAATCACCATATTTTCGCTTGTGGGCTGATAGTTTACCAGGATCACATCGTGTCCCCTGGATGCCAGCTCTGTGGCCAGTTCTATATGTGGTGTGGTTTTGTTAAAAACAGTGGCGTGGTCGAATACGTCTACGATTTCTTCTTTTACAATTTTTTTAAGGTCAGTAAAGTCGATTACCATACCCAATTTTACATGTTCCGGGTCTGTAATAGGGTTACCAATAACGGTTACAGACAGTTTATAGCTGTGCCCGTGAACATTTTTACATTTACCATCGTAGCCGTATAAGGCATGCCCGGTTTCGAAACTGAATTGTTTGGTAATCCTGATTTTACTCATTGTAAATTTATTAGGATGCAAATTTACAATTTATTATCTAAAGCGTATGATGAAAACGGATTTGATAGCCCGGATAGCAGCGGCATCCCGCACTTTTCGTGCGGATAAAGCGAATAGCCGGAACAGCTCCCGAAAAAAATTATTTTTTGAATTGCTGTAATGCTTTTTTGGTAAAATCGGAAAGGACGAGTTTTCCGGAGATGGCGGCCCTTTCATACAGCAACCGGTCCCAGTGCGGTGTGCCTTCCCACAAAACGGATTTCATCTGGGACAATGCTTCGGGATTGTAACGGGATAAGGTGGTGGTAAAAGCGGCGAGTGCGGTGTCGAGTGCTTCGGTGGTTTCATAGACATGGGCATACAAGCCTTTTTGTTTGGCCCAGGCAGCGTCTTTCCACTCCTGTGCTTCCAGTGTCATTTCGGTCAGTCCATTTTTTCCAATCTTGCGCTCTACGGCCGGCGCGATAACAAACGGGCCGATACCAATAGCCAGTTCGGATAGTTTGATGGAGGCATTTTTTGTGGCCAACGCGTAATCACATGCGGCGGCGAGGCCCACACCGCCACCAACGGCTTTGCCCTGGATGCGCCCGATGATGAGTTGCGAACATTTGCGCATGGCATTGATGACATTGGCAAATCCTGAAAAAAACCGGGTGCCGTCTTCCAGATTCGAAATCTCCAGTAATTCATTGAATGAAGCGCCGGCACAAAATGCGGCATTTCCTTCGCTTTGAAGGACAATTACGGATACCTCGCGATTATTACTCAACGCATTAATTTCATCGGTCAGGCGTTGCAGCAAATCACTGGGAAAGGAATTGCTTGCCGGATGGCCAAAAGTGAGGGTAGCAATTTTATCTTTGATATGGGTATGGAGTGTTCCGTGGTCGGGAGTAGTCATTTTTATAAAATTTGATGTAAATTTAATCAAATCCTCTTATCTGTTTGTTTTCGGGAAAAAATTTATAGTATATTTGCCGAAATATCTGGGGGATTAGCTCATTTGGCTAGAGCGCTTGCCTGGCAGGCAAGAGGTGGTCGGTTCGAATCCGATATTCTCCACAGATGTAAGACCCTTCAATTTTTTTGAAGGGTTTTTGTTTTATATCCATTATTGTATTCACTTTTTGTTAGGTTATTACTTTTACATGCTAATTAATTTACTTGGTCCCAAAATGTTGCTGAAAAATTAATTAATTTAGAAGCCGATAACTTCAAAAGGAAATGAAATCGCAAAATAAAAGTTTATACCAATCTAACTTTCTCGAAAAAAGGATTTTTTTGAGTAAAAACAAAGCCAAATACTGGATCAACGAGTTGTCAAACTGGTTGTTTTGCAGCCAAAGCGAGTATATCAGTTATACCTTTTTTGAAAAAAAAGAAATAGAGTTACAAATACTTTTAAAAGACCTGCTCGAAGAGGAACAATTTTCCGCTACAGATGCCACTGCTGTTGCAGAAGCGTTTTTTAAGAACATTGCCGTTGTACATAAAATGCTGCTACAGGATCTGAATGCTATTGTAGAATTTGATCCGGCAGCGAAATCCAAGAACGAAATAATCCTTGCTTATCCCGGTTTCTTTGCAATTACCGTTTACCGGATTGCCCATGAACTCTGGAAAAGTAAAAGCACCATTTTATCCCGGTTTATTGCCGAATATGCCCACAGCAAAACCGGGATCGATATTCACCCCGGCGCTACAATCGGCGAGCGTTTTTTTATAGACCATGGGACCGGGGTCGTTATTGGCGAAACTACCCATATTGGCAAAGACGTAAAAATATATCAGGGCGTTACGCTGGGCGCACTTACCGTAAGTAAAGATAAAGTGGCAGAGAAACGCCATCCGACAATCGAAGATAACGTAACGATCTATGCCAACGCCACCATCCTGGGCGGGACCACCGTAGTGGGAAAAAATGCAGTAATTGGCGGAAACGTCTGGATTACAGACTCTATTCCGCCCCATTCATTGGTATTTCACAAAAGTGAAATTATCGTTAAAAGCAAACAGATCTTTCCCGAAGCACTTAATTTTACCATATAAGATTTTAAATTAATAATCAGACTATTATGAGAGCAAATACTATTTTAGAAACTATCGGAAATACCCCCATTGTTAAACTCAACCGCTTGTTCGGTGACAAAAATGTATGGATTAAATTAGAAAGAGCCAATCCCGGAAACAGTATCAAGGACAGGATTGCACTGGCAATGATTGAAGATGCAGAAGAGAAAGGCGTACTACAACCCGATAGTGTTATTATCGAACCTACTTCCGGCAATACAGGAATCGGCCTCGCGCTTGTCGCCGCTGTAAAAGGGTATAAAGTAATCCTCGTTATGCCGGAATCCATGAGTGTAGAGCGTAGGAAATTAATGGAAATTTACGGCGCAGAATTCGAGCTTACCCCTCGTGAAAAAGGGATGAAAGGCGCCATCGAAAGGGCTGCCAAACTCGTACAGGAAATACCCAATGCATGGTCGCCGCAACAGTTTAATAATCCGGCCAATATTGCTATCCATAAAAAAACTACGGCTTTGGAAATCTTTGCTGATTTTCCCGAAGGACTCGATTATATTATTACCGGAGTAGGGACCGGTGGCCATATTACCGCAATAGCCGAAGTTTTGAAAGAAAAATTCCCGAACCTCAAAGTCATTGCTGTCGAGCCGGAACTATCGCCTGTGTTAAGTGGCGGCGCACCGGGCCCACATCCGATACAGGGGATTGGCGCAGGGTTTGTACCACAAAATTATCATAGTGAAGGCATCGACGAGGTCATCCAGGTCAGCAAAGACGAAGCGTTTGAATATGCACGGGCCATTGCCAGGCAGGAAGGTATCTTGGTCGGCATTTCTACCGGAGCGTCATTGGCCGCAGTGGCAAAAAAGATAAAAGACATTCCGGACGATGCTGTTGTGCTGACTTTTAATTATGATACCGGAGAGCGTTACCTTTCTATCGAGGGGTTGTTTTAATAATATAGTTTTTTTGTGCCTGTTCCGGCTTTCCGCTATAGCCCTCGTTACAAAAGCTTTTTTTCCACCGTCCCTGCAATAGCTTCCTCTGGTCGCTTTGCCATGTCGGGAAAAAATAGCTTTTGCTGCCTCGGGGCTGCCGCTACAATCCGGGGCAAAAGTCCCGGCTACGCGAAGAACATCAAAAAAATAATTATAATCCATTTAATGTAGCTCAGCCAAAATGACAAGTAGCCAAGAAATCTGGATTAAGGAAGGGTATGAAATATTCGCGTTGGAAGGTGCTAAAAGCCTAAAAATCGAGTCACTATCCAAAAAAGCAGGCATCAGCAAATCCTCCTTTTACCATCATTTTTCCGATATGGAAGTGTTTGTAGTGTTCTTACTTCAATACCATATCAAACAGGCGCATGTTATTGCAGAAAAAGAACGTCAGGCAAAAAATGTTGAACCGGAACTAATCAACATACTTATAGCACATAAAACCGATTTACTGTTCAACAGGCAACTAAGAATACATTGCGACCATAAAGATTATTCCAGCACTTTAATACAATCGAATACTGTTGTAGGCAATGCATTTGTAATGGTTTGGATTAAAGATTTAAATCTACAACTGAACCAAAAGCAATTAGAAGGGATTTTTGAACTGGCCATGGAAAATTTCTACTTACAGATTCATTTAGAAAATCTAAATTATACCTGGCTTGTCAATTACTTTACTAATCTAAAAAAAATTGCAGCCCGTTTTGTTTAGTTCCGATTGTACGGCTGCGTCTAAAATGATTCATTGCTTTGTATTAGTTTTGTATAAAAACGAAGCGTATGAACACAATAATGACATCTAATTTTCATAAGGCGTATCTTAAAGTTACCGCAATTGTAGTAGGCTTATTCGGGCCTGTCTTTTTTCTTGGGACAATGGTAGCTACTGCTGAACCTGCAAGGTTTTCCCTGGACTTACTAAGTTGGCCAATTGACGGGGTCCAAAACTTTGAAGCATCTACGACACGATTTTTATCCGCGCTAACAGGTGGTTTTTTATTGGGCTGGGGCGTTTGTATCTGGTGTTTGCAAAAATGGGTTTACGATCATGCACCGGAAGGGGTAAGGAAATCGGTAGTAACAGGACTTTTGG
>DASVUQ010000346.1:0-22803 GCA_036386975.1 Flavobacterium sp.
AGAAATGTACTTTTCTTCATAATCATTTTTAATGAGTTCAATAAATTCTTTTTTTAATTGCTTTTCCATACATGTGCTTTATTGATTACTTTTAAAATTTATTTTATGTGTTCTTATTTTATCTATCAATGCTAGTTAAGCCTAACATGCTTCATAAAATAAAAACCTACAAGGTTTTGAGAAACCTTGCAGGAGTATAATATAAAAATAGGGCTTGTTCTTTATTTTATGGAACCAATGATATCGTATTTTGTTATAATATGATGTTTGCCATTTCCTAAATCTACCAAGACGGCCTGATTGTCCCTGGTAAACAATTTAGATACTTGTTCGACAGATGCTCCTGATGGTACTATGGGATAAGGTTTGCCCATTACTTCTTTTATAGGTTTATGGGCGACATTTTTGTCAGTAACGTAATGTTGAAACAGATCCGTTTCATCTACAGATCCTACAAAACCGGTGGTGTCTATAACCGGGATCTGAGAGATTTTATATTTTCGCATTCTCTCGATAGCATGGGAAACCAATTCTTCTGTGCGGACAATTACTAATGGCTTATCAATATGGTCTTTGATTACGTCTTCGGCTTTTGTAATTTCTTCTTCCAGAAAACCGCGCTCGCGCATCCAGTCGTCATTAAACATTTTACCTACATAACGGCTTCCGGAGTCATGAAACAGCACTACGACTACATCTTCGGGTTTGAAATGTTCTTTTAGCTGGTGCAGCCCTTTTACGCAGGAACCTGCCGAGTTGCCTACAAAAATACCTTCTTCCAAGGCGATTTTCCTGGTGTACACCGCGGCATCTTTGTCGGTGACTTTTGTGAATCCGTCAATCAGAGAAAAATCTACGTTCTTAGGGAGGATGTCTTCTCCAATACCTTCTGTTATATAGGAGTAAATTTCGTTTTCGTCGAAGATGCCTGTTTCATGGTATTTTTTAAAAACAGAACCATAGGTATCTATACCCCATATTTTAATGTTTGGGTTTCTTTCTTTTAAATATTTTGCCACACCGGATATGGTCCCACCTGTTCCTACGCCTACTACAAAATGAGTTATTTTACCTTCGGTCTGTTCCCAGATCTCAGGTCCGGTTTGCTCGTAATGTGCTATGGCATTGGATGGGTTGTCGTATTGATTGACATACCAGGAGTTAGGTGTGTCTTCGCCTAATCTTTTTGATACGGAGTAATAGGACCTTGGGTCTGTTGGCTCTACATCTGTGGGGCAAACGATCACTTTAGCGCCTACGGCACGCAGGATATCCATTTTTTCTTTGGACTGTTTATCGGTAATGACACAGATAAGTTTGTATCCTTTTACTATCGCGGCAAGGGCCAACCCCATACCTGTATTGCCCGATGTCCCTTCTATTATGGTGCCCCCCGGTTGTAACCTTCCATCGGCTTCTGCATCTTCTACCATTTTTAATGCCATTCTGTCTTTTGTGGAACTTCCGGGGTTGAAGGTTTCTACTTTGGCGAGTACCAGGGCATCAATCCCTGTTACTACTTTATTTAATTTGACTAATGGCGTATTGCCGATGGTGCCTAATATGTTTTCTGAATACTTCATTTGTATTGAGGTTGTGATTCCGTGGCGGAATGAATTTACTATTGCTAGTGCAAAGGTATTGATAAATTGAAACCCCGCAAGTGGTTGCGTATACTATTTGCATATATAAGACTAGGGGGTTGTTACGTGGGTTTGCGTGAGGGGTAGTAACGGAAAGCCCACAGCTGTGGCGGAACGTAGTGGAGCCACGGCGAGGACTTGCAGTGGATGACCCGACCGGAAATGTTGTAACGGAAGTGAGGCACGAACCCGTTACAACATTTTCGGGCATGCCCAGAATATTATTACTTAAAGAAGTTCCACACGAGCCCAAAACGCACGACAAAGTCCCTGTATGGATCATTGGGTGCTGAATAATAATTGTTCCCGGTAAAGGAGGAATTGAAATGTTCTGCTTTTAGGTAAATCCTGGTTTGCCTGACCCTGGCATTGATAAAGAAATCGACCATTGGAAATGCACCAATTTTTTTATCTGTTTGTACATAAAATTCACCTAGTAGCGGATTGTAATTATCGGCATTGTATTTTGTAAAATAATTGAAAATAAACCCTGTCTGAATAAACATAGCACGCCTAAACACATGATCTGAATAATATAATGTGTTCCTGGTAACGATTTGAGGCACGTTCAGGATGTTGCTGTTCTGGCGTACGTTTTGGTAAAGTACGGTGTTGTCTAAAGCGAATTTACCGAAAGTGATTTCTTTTGCCAGTTTTAATGCCAAATAATTTATAGTCTGGTCGTATTGACGCGGCTGGACGAGAAGTATATTTTTATTTGTTGTAGTGTTTGTATCTGTAAAATACAATCTGTCATTTAAAATGCTATATTCGAAACTGGCGTTGGCCCATTGTGTATTGGCATTGACGGTAATGGTATTGAATTTTTCACTTTTAAAATCGGGCCTGTACCAATTGTAGTTGACATAGCTACTTTGATAAAGCGTATAAATGTGATTGGGAAGTTTATTTATTTTCTGGTATTGAAATGATACTTCATTTTCATCGTTAAAAGTATATTTAATTTGAGCTTCTAAATTGGTCAATGCGTGATCGGAAATAGCATTGGAGTATAGGAAACTGCCGTTCCAGTTGTTTTTCTGGTATTTATATTGCGCCCCGATGCTATTAATTTTATCGCTTATCGAACTTGGGATTGTACCGGTGTTTAACACTAATACGGAATTATAGTAATAGTTATACCTGAAATTTTCTGCAAAAAAGTTGAATTGTCCTAATGTGCTGTTGGTATAAGTGACACCTGCTTTATTGTACAATTTGTTGTACCTGGTTTTATTGTTGATATCGGATGCTGTATAGGCATTACCAAACCTTAAAAACGTATCGGCCCCCACTCCATCCAAGACTGTTGTAGTTAATGTAGGCTGGGTAAACTCAAAAAATTTATATTCGTAATTGAATTGATGGTTAATGTCCCATTGATTGTCTTTTCCTTTTTTGACCACATAAATATGATCTAAGAAATACCTGCTACCATCTAATAAAGACTCGGCATCTGTTAAATACACTTGTAGCCGCGCTTTGTTTTCAAACTCCGGAAGTTTATCTTCAAAATTGGCGGTATTTACTATACCGCCATTTTCCTGATTGCGTATGTCCTGGGCTGTAAAATGTGCTTTAAGAAAATACCGCCCGTTCTTTGCATTATAATTAGTGGTAAACCTAAAATTACCGGTGCTTGATAATTGGTTTACATACCTGCCCAGAGAACGCAATCCTTTGTAAGCTATTGAAAAATTAAACTGTTTGGATGTATTGAGTGTGATAAATGCATCTAAATTTTGCCCTTGCTGCATTACTGTTTTGAAATACAGCTCTGTTAATGGTGTGGCTACTGAATAATAGTTGATGTCGTTGGCTTCTAAAAAATTAAAGTGTTTGGCGGTAAAGCCAAATTCAGGGTAAGGGGAAACATTGTTTGGTTCATAATTCAGTGTAGTATAGGTTTGCCCTTCGTTAGCAAACGGGAGTAAGCCAAAAATGTCCCTACGCAAATAATTGAAACTGTATTCTTTTTGTATTGTTAACGATGTATCAATATAAGTGGTGTCATTTTGCAGGGTGATTACCCTGTACATATCTATAGTGGCTATGGAATCAGGTATTTTGGCAATGCGTTCTTTGTTATCACTTTTATTAATGCCCCCATTTTTCTCCTGGGCTAATAATAAGGTAGCATAAAAAAATAATAACAATAAAAATAGGTGCTTCATTATTGGGTCTTTTCTGGAAATTATAATTCAATAATTGGCAAATGTACTTTTAAATAAAAAAACATCCTCATGTTAAGGATGTTTTTAAGAAATATTAACGATCTAACTTTTATTGTTTTATAATTTTTGTTGTGTTCACGAGTAATCCCTGAGTAATTTTTATAAGATAAAACCCGGACGGAATAGCCGAAACATCCATGGTATGACTGGTACCAGATACCGGAATATCTATTTTTTTAATCAGCCTTCCCTGTAAATCAAATAAACTGACTTGTAACGGGTCGGATGATGCCGAAGAAGAGGAGATCATGATTTCATTTCGAACAGGATTAGGATATACTTTAAAACCAGTAAAGGAAACTTCCTTATTTGATAAAGCACTTTGTATGCTAAAATTATCTATAATAGCTCCGTCTTCGCTAACTGCCTCGTCTGACTTAAACACGTACCTGAATAATATATTGGACCTTGGAGATGCAGATGCTGAACCAAAAGCGGACAAATCTTTGGTATATTGTCTTTTCGTACTGTTTGTTCCTCCGTTAGGATTTGCTATTTCAGCTTCACCGGTCCACTGCCCACCAACACAATTGGCACAGGAAGTGTTATTGCTATTGTACCATTTTATATCTGAAGAAGATCCTAAAAGGTTCCATGATTGGCCATCATTTATGGAATATTCCATATAAAGAACATCAAAATCTAATTCTAAATCGAATGCCATATCAAATGTAAGTACGGGATTAGGGATTTGAGAAAGATCATAACAGGGAGATACCAGATAAGAAGTGGTATTATCGGGATATGCACCGCTTAAAGATGTTGCATATACTTTTGAGTTTCCAGACACGCTATTATTTAATGTTGACTTAGAAGAATAACCTCTTTCCCAAACGGGAGCTATCGATTTATCCTGGTTAAAAGATATCAAAGCATCAGCATTATTCTCGAATGTATTAATGGTATTATTAACTTCCGGACCGTTAATGAAAAACAATATGTTTTTTGAATTATTAAGGGCGTTACCATCTCCTGCAATTGTAGTGGTAATATTTAAAGTATGGTTTCCTCTTGATAATCCGCTAATGTTTACAGGGAATTGATAATTTGTACCGGAACAAGGCGCTAAATTTCCAGTCCAGAGCAAATTTTGGTTTGCCCCATCATCAATGGTATAGGTGATATTTACAGAGGAAATGGCATTTATACCTTCATTTTCAAGTGTAAGAACAGGTGAAAGAACAGTACCTGAGCAGGAAACTGAAGTACTTGAAGCTACTGTTTGTAATACTATATCATCATTATAACTTACAAATTTTTCTCCTACATTAACTGCAGCCCAGGCATTGGTAACGGCTATGGTTTCGGGGCTGTTGGTACAATATAAACTTTTGGCCACTGCAATCGTTGCTTGCCTCATATCAAAAAACGTGGCATTTGGTGTTAGATAATCCCGTTCGGCCAAATATACGATTTGCGAAGATTTTTCCATACCTATACCTGCTACATTATAAGCTGCAGGTGTTGGCGCATTATTAGTTCCTGATTTACCAATGGTTACCATATAGAACCAGTGGTTTAATACACCACTGTTGCTATGCACGCCACAATAGTCATTCTCCTTGATAGGGTCACATGAGCTTTCGTCCCCTGTAGCGGTCCAGTAGGTTCCCAGCAATGTGTCGGGGTCTCCTTTACTATTTGGGGCGCTCATTGACCTTAAACCATTGTTTGTAATGTCTTCTCCTATTTTCCAGACATTATTATCCGGGATTCCTGATAGTGAACCGGTCCTGCCATAATGTTCTATACATGCCCCCCATATATCTGACAATCCTTCATTAAGGGCGCCAGATTGGTTCTGATAGGCAAGATTAGCGGTGTACGAACATACTGCATGCCCTATTTCATGTCCGCAAATATCTATCGATGTAAGTGGTTTGGATCCCCTTCCGTCGCCATACGTCATAAAGGAGCCATTCCAAAAAGCATTAAAATAGTCAGTACCTTCAGCTTCTCTGTAATGGACGTAGCTTCTTATACGGGCATCATTGTCATCAAAACTTTTTCTGTTAAAGATATTTTTCCAGAAGTCATAGGTTTTTTCCGCGCCCCAATGGGCATCCAATGCTGCATCATCTATAAAAGCATTTGCATGTTCAGCAGTGGTCCAATTATTGTCGGTATCTGTAAAATGTACATTTTGGTATCTTGAGGGGACCCTTTCACAATTATAAGTTACAATACCGTTCCCCCGGGTATTATCAGATAAAACAAAACTATTTGTTCCTGTATTGAAAGTAGTTTCAATGTTTTGGTTACCGCTATATTTTGTTGCTGCGTTTCCTGATACTAAAGTTTTGAGTTGTTTGGAATATTGTTCGATTTGATCATTACCGATTAAATTGCTTGCATGTTTGATGATTGGGTTTTTATATAAGATTGTACCATCATTCGCATCAACATATATTTCTATTCTTGAAATCGGGTCTATGCTGTAGATGTCGTATTTGTAAGCCAGTTTAATTTGTCCTGTTTCCACTAATGGAAACAATAACAGATCACCTACAGGCTTACTGTAACTAACAATTGCTGCTTGTTCCTGGTCTTCCCAAAGATATTTTTTTGCCTTTACAGCGTTAACGGCAAACCCGAAACCTGCCTTTGCACTTAGTTCCGGAGTAAGTGAAATCTTTTTAGGATTATATAATTCTCCATTAATCGAAATTACTTTATTATTTTTAGTATGGGTTATTAATGAACCGAATTCTACTAATAATCCTTTGTAATATTGCTGATGCCTTTGGTGTACCACGCCTTTATCGTCTACACTGGCTGTTTTCTGAGAGAAAGTATTTGCTGCATTTAACCCATAGTCTTTAGCAAATAAATGAATTGCTGCCGTTTGGTTGACATCTGTAGAAAAATCAATTGATTTTTGGAACCTGGAATTTTCGTTTATTTTGTTTTGGGCAAGTAAATTAAATACCGGGAAAAGAAGCAGAATAATGGTAAAGTTAAGCCATTTGTTCATATTGTATATATTAGTTAATTAAAGTTTGATATAAGTATTTCCACAAAAAAAGCAAAAATTTAGTATATCCAATATTATTGAAATAACTACTAAACTTTGCTGATGTTTTAGGAGATAAAACTACGGTTATTTTTTGTTCTGTTGCAGATTTGTAAAAAATTTATTAAATCATGATAATTTAATTACTTCTAAATTGTAAAACTGTTAAGAGCTACTAATTAATCAGCAAATTCGAAATGTTTAATATCTTTGTATTTTGATTATTATGTTATTATCTAATTTTTCTTCTTTATTAGAATGCGGTACAGACGAAGCCGGCAGAGGTTGCCTGGCGGGGCCTGTTACGGCTGCAGCTGTTTTGCTTCCTGAGAATTTTGAAAATGCATTATTAAATGATTCCAAATTATTATCTGAGAAAAACAGGTGTTTTTTAAAACCTATAATAGAAGCGCAGGCATTAAGTTTTGCGGTTACTCATTTAGATCCTCTGATTATTGATGAAATTAATATCCTGAATGCTTCCATCCGTGCCATGCAGGAATCTATTCTGAAATTAACACCTGCCCCTTTGTACATTATAGTAGATGGTAATCGTTTTAAACCGGTAAATACTATTCCGCATAGCTGTATTATAAAAGGAGATTCAAAATATTTAAGTATTGCTGCAGCTTCTGTAATTGCCAAAACCTACCGGGATGAGTATATGGACAAAATCCATGAAGAATATCCTATGTATAACTGGAAGCAGAATAAAGGGTATCCTACCCGGGAACACAGGGAAGCCATCCGGAAATATGGTGTAACAAAATACCACCGAATGAGTTTCCGGCTTTTGCCTGAACAGTTGGCACTTGATTTTGATTTAGATAAAGGAACAATCAAGGAGTGTAGCGAAGTGTTTTAGGATCTTGCTTTTTACTTCTTCTTCATTTACTTTCGCTACGCCTAACTCTACATGCAAAGAGGTTACTGCTTTGCCCCGGATGCCGCATGGGATAATGTTGTCAAAATACCCCAGATCGGCATTTACATTTAACGCAAAACCGTGCATCGTAACCCAACGCGAAGCACGCACTCCCATAGCACATATCTTTCTGGCGAAGGGTGTCCCTACTCCAAGCCATACTCCCGTTTCTCCTTCGCTCCTGGAACATGCTAAACCATATTCTTTTAAAGTAAGAATAATGGCCTCTTCAAGGAAACGCAGATATTTATGAATATCTGTAAAAAAATTTTCCAAATCTAAGATAGGATAACCTACAATCTGTCCCGGGCCGTGGTAGGTTATATCACCTCCGCGATTGATCTTGTAAAACGTGGCACCTTTTGCTTCCAATTGCTTTTCAGATAAAAGCAAATTGCTGAGGTCACCGCTTTTTCCTAACGTATACACATGCGGATGCTGCACGAACAAAAAATAATTGGGTGTTGCTGAATTGGCTTCTTCCCTTCTATTTTTTATTTTTAGGTCAACAATTTCTGCAAATAATTGCTCCTGGTATTCCCAGGTGGCTTTATAATCTTTTAGGCCCAGATCCTGAAGGCAAATTTTTCTGTTCATTGCGTTGCAATTGATTGTCCAAAGATACAAACAAAAAAGTCATAGCCTAGCTTCGATTGTACCATTGGATGTTTGATTTATGAAATTGAAGCGGAATAGTTGTTTAAAAAAGTTATAGAGATAATTATTGGTTTCGTGTTTTTAATTTCTCGCAAAGATGCTAAGGCACCAAACTATTTATGAAGTATTTGAACTTTTTTAATTTTTTGAGGTTATAATGATACGCAATTGTTTAGTTGCCTGTAAAATACGGAAATTTTTTAACTAGCCCCGATAGGAGTGGAAATCCCACGCTTTTCGCGTGGATTGTAACGTATAGCGGGATAAAAGCAGTTATGAAGATGAAATTACTGCTCCTAAAAACCTTAAAAAGAGCTGTTGGAACCTGAAACAAAAACTTTATCTTTGCACTCTTAAAATCACAGTCTAATGGCATTATCTGAACAAGAGATCCTACGTAGGGAATCACTTATTGAACTACGCAATTTAGGTATTGAACCTTATCCTGCAAATGAATTTGTAACTACTGCTTACTCTGGTGAAATCCTTGCTGATTTTGAAAAATTTGAAGGTAAAGAGGTTGTTCTTGCGGGGCGTTTAATGGGGAAACGAATTATGGGCAAAGCGTCTTTTGCAGAGTTAAAGGATGGTGAAGGGCGTATTCAGGTATATATTTCGCGTGATGCTATTTCTGACGATGAAGCGAAGACAATGTACAATGTGGTGTTTAAAAAACTGCTCGATATTGGAGATTTTATCGGTATCCGGGGTACTGTTTTTAAAACACAGGTAGGAGAAATTTCGGTTCATGTATATGGCCTGACTGTATTGGCTAAAGCTTTAAAGCCTTTGCCTGTTGTAAAAGTGGATGCTGAAGGTAAGGCGCACGATGCTTTTGCCGATCCGGAACAAAGGTACCGCCGCCGTTATGTGGACCTGACTGTAAATGACCATGTAAAAGCGACATTCATCAAGAGGACTAAGTTGTTTAATGCGATGCGTAGTTTCTTTAATGATAAAGGGTACCTGGAAGTAGAAACACCTGTTTTACAGCCTATTCCGGGTGGTGCTGCTGCACGTCCTTTTATAACGCACCACAATTCATTGGATATTCCTTTGTACATGCGTATTGCCAATGAATTGTATTTAAAACGATTGATTGTAGGTGGTTTTGACGGGGTATATGAGTTTTCGAAGAACTTTCGTAATGAAGGGATGGACCGCACTCATAATCCGGAATTTACTGCTATGGAAATATATGTAGCGTATAAAGACTACAACTGGATGATGAAATTTACCGAAAACCTGCTGGAGCATTGTGCACGGGAAGTCAACGGGACTACTGAAGCTGTTTTTGGGGAACATACGGTCGATTTTAAAGCGCCTTATGCCAGAGTGACGATGACTGATGCTATAAGACAATTTACAGGTTTTGATATTTCAGGAAAATCGGAAGCGGAACTTTTTGATGCTGCAAAAGCAATGGGTATTGAAGTGGATGCCACGATGGGTAAAGGCAAACTGATCGATGAAATTTTTGGGGCTAAATGTGAAGGTCATTTTATACAACCTACTTTTATTACGGATTATCCAAAAGAAATGAGCCCGCTTTGCAAACAGCACCGTGACAATCCTGAACTGACGGAGCGTTTTGAATTAATGGTTTGTGGCAAAGAAGTGGCTAATGCGTATTCTGAATTAAACGATCCTATTGATCAGAGGGAACGCTTTGAAGAACAGTTAAAATTGGCCGAAAAAGGCGATGATGAAGCTACTCAATTTATAGATGAAGATTTCTTAAGGGCTTTAGAATATGGAATGCCGCCCACTTCCGGATTGGGAATTGGGATGGACCGTCTGATGATGTTTTTAACCAACAATTCCTCTATTCAGGAGGTGTTATTTTTTCCGCAAATGCGACCAGAGAAAAAACAGGCCGAATTAACAGAAGATGAAAAAGTAATTGTAGAGATCTTAAAGTCGAATGCTGGCTTATCTATTTTAGAACTAAAAGAAAAAGCAGCGATGAGTGGTAAAAAATGGGACGCTGCGAGTAAAGGCATTACCAAACACGGCTTGATGAAGATTGTTGTTAATGGGGATATTAAAATAGCTGAATATTCAGGAAAATAAGTGTCGATTACTATATAAAAAAGGGAACTCTATAGAATTCCCTTTTTTGTTGAACACTAATTTATAAATATGATAATTATTGTCAATTGTTAAATTTAACAAATCAGTAGCTAAGATTAAACCATTTCCCTTTTTAGATGTCTTACTAATATCAATTTTAAAAACAGTAAAAATGAAAAAAGTAATTGCAGCAGTAGTAATGATGATGAGCATAACATCATTCGCACAGGAAGCTAACTCAAAAGAAACGTTATCTAAAGGAGGAACAGAACAATTAACAGCAGAACAAAGAGCACAACTGCAAGCCAAAGAGCTAACGTTAAACTTGGATTTAAATACTTCTCAACAAAAAGAAATGGCAAAATTATTAGCTGAAAAAGGGGCCAAAAGAGAAGCACTAAGAGCAGCTATGAAAGAAAAAAAGGCCAGTGGCGTAAAACCAACTGCTAATGAGCGGTTTGAATGGAGGAATGCCATGCTGGATGAACAAATTGCGACTAAAGAGAAAGTAAAAAAAATACTAAATAAAGAGCAATTTGAAAAATGGGAGAAAATGAACCATCATAAAAAACTGGCTACCAGAAAAAAAATGATGTACAATAAACGTGACATGAAACAGGGATAAAGTGTTGCGCCTGTAATTGCAGGTTAACTAATTATAAAGTCCGGAGCAAAGCCGGACTTTTTTTATAATGTTTTAGAAACTTTATTTACCGCTTCTATGGTATAATCTAAATCTTCATAAGTTAGTGCATCTGTAATAAACCAGGATTCATAAGCAGAAGGTGCAATATAAACCCCTTCTTGCAAAAGCCCATGAAAGAATTTTTTAAATGTTATATTATCGCCTTTTGCTGCCGATTTAAAATCGGTTACGGGGTTTTCATCAAAATGTACAGAAACCATCGAACCCACTCTATTGATAGTAAAAGCTACATTATTTTCTTTAAGAACCTTTTTCATTCCTGTGGCCAAATATGCGGTTTTCTGGTTTAAGCGCGAAAAAATGGCATTATCTTCATTTAATGCTTTTAACATAGCTAAACCGGCTGCCATAGCTAATGGATTTCCTGATAATGTCCCGGCCTGATATACCGGCCCTAATGGCGCAAGATGATTCATAATTTCTGCTCTGCCTGCAAAAGCCCCGACAGGTAAACCGCCACCAATTACCTTACCAAATGTTACTATATCTGCCTGAATATTATACAGCTCCTGAACGCCACCTTTTGCAAGCCGAAAACCAGTCATTACTTCATCAAAAATAAGTAGTATCCTATTCTCTGTACACAACTCCCTTAATCCTCTAAGAAACCCTTCTTGCGGTGGTATACAACCCATATTTCCGGCGACAGGTTCTACTATAATTGCTGCGATTTCATTTTTATTGGCTTCAATAAGCGTTCTCACACTACTTAGGTCATTATAATTAGCTAACAAAGTATCTTTTGCCGTACCTAGTGTCACTCCGGGACTGTTTGGAGTTCCAAACGTAACTGCGCCACTTCCTGCCTGGATCAGAAAAGAATCGGAGTGTCCATGATAACAGCCTGCAAATTTTATTATTTTGTCCCTTTTAGTAAATCCCCGTGCAAGACGGATGGCACTCATACAGGCTTCTGTACCTGAATTTACAAACCTGATTTTATCAATCCCCGGCACCATCTCTATAGCTAAAGCAGCAATTTGTGTCTCCAATTCTGTAGGCATTCCAAATGAAGTACCCAACTTTGCTTTATTGATTACGGCTTCCACAACGGGCTCATACGCATGGCCTAAAATCATAGGGCCCCACGAATTTATATAATCAATTAATTTATTTCCGTCTTCATCATATAAATAGGCGCCTTTTGCACTTTTTACAAATATAGGTGTCCCTCCTACGGCTTTGAATGCACGGACCGGGGAATTTACTCCACCAGGAATTACTTTTTCAGCTTCAGCAAAAAGCTGGCTACTTCTTTGATACAACATTAGTGTGTGATTATTTTAAGAGTATATTAAAAGATGTCGGTTATTGTCAGATTTTTAATTTTTGACCTATTGATAATGTATTGTCTGGCAAATTATTTTTTTGTTTTAAATCTTCTACCGTCAGATTATATTTTTTAGATATCGAGTACAATGTTTCTCCTTGTTGCACTTCATGAAAATCCTCATTATTATAGCTAATAGGCTCTTCTTTTTTTACTTTAGTATTTTTAGGTATATATGCAGTTCCTAGTACCTGAGAATCATATTGATGTAAGTTATACTTTTCTATGTAAGAAATTAATTTTTCAGGATATTTAGGATCAGTAGCATAACCGGATGCGCGCAGTCCTCTTGCCCAGGCTTCATAATCTCCTTTCTGTAAATTAAATAAATGAGCGTACCTGCTTCTTGAGGTTAAAAACAATGCGTGGTCTTTATACGAATCTGCAGGATCATTGTATTTCCTAAAACATTCCTGGTCCGAATCATCATCATGATTTACACTTTCCCCTGTCCATCCGGCATGGCATTTTATACCAAAATGATTATTGGCTTTTAATGCTAAGCTTCCTTTGCCGGCACCGGATTCTAAAATTCCCTGAGCAAGAATAATACTTGCAGGTATACCAAAGTTTTTCATATTGCTCATCGCAATATCTTTATAGTTATTGACATAATTGTTTACAACATCACTGTAAACGACTGTTCTTGAGGTTGAAACAATAACTTCGGTGGTGCGGTTGTCCTGATTAGTTTTTTCAGGTGGAGATGACGGGTTTCCTGTTCTTACTGTGGGGAGCGGCTTTTTAACAGTACGGGTAACCTGAGGTTTTACTCTTGGTTTTTGTGAGCGTACAACCGGTTTGGAAGTGGAGCAGCTTATTAAAAAAAATAAAGTCAGTAGCGGCAATAATTTCTTAGTCATGTATAATTATTTTTGGCAATTTCTTTTTTTCTAATTGTATATTCATTCCTGCAATTCCCTGAAGCCCTCCTGTATGGATCATCAGGATTGTAGCGTTTTCAGGAAAAAAGTTTTTATGTATCAAATCAATAATACCAAAACCCATTTTACCCGTGTATACAGGATCAAGAGGAATATGATACTCCTTATAAAAAATATTTATAAAACTAATTAATTCCTGATTTATTTTACCATAACCTCCAAAATGATAATCGGTTATTAAATCCCAATTATTATTACAGGCTAAATTACAAATTTCATTTTTTAGAAAGTTACCTTTTAATGCAGGAAAGCCTAAAACTTTTTGATTTGGTGCAGCACTATTTATTATTCCTGTAATGGTACCTCCTGTCCCTACTGAACAACATATATAATCGTACGAGGAGTCATCAGCAGTCAGTATTTCTTCACATCCCTTTATAGCTAAAGCATTGGTCCCACCTTCCGGTATCAAATAAAAAGAGCCAAACTTTCGGTGAAGTTTCTGAATAGTGGAAGATTCATTTTTTAATTGATAGGTTGTTCTTGAAACAAATTCTAATGTCATTCCGCAACTTTTAGCAAATTGCAGTGTAGGGTTCTGATGTGCCTTATCTGCTAATTCTTCTCCTCTGATAATACCAATGGTATGAAAACCATGTTCTTTTCCTGCAAATGCAACAGCTGCAATATGATTTGAAAATGCGCCTCCAAAGGTAAGCAGTACTTTTTGATTATTATTTTTAGCTTCAATAAGATTATATTTAAGTTTTCTGAACTTATTGCCAGATACAAAAGGATGTATGAGGTCCTCACGCCTTATATGAAGTTGGATATTGGTATTTTTTAATCTGACCTCCTGTGTAATTATAGCTGACACTATTATACGTATTATATTATAAAAAAGGTGCGATATACGCACCTTTAGATTAAATTATAGTAACAATTACCTTGTTTTGTTTATAATAATTTTTTGAGTAAAAGTTCTATTTTCCGTATCAGTTAATTTTACTAAATAAACTCCAGTGCTCAATCCTGACGTAGGAAATTGATAAGAAGCTTTTATTCCCAGATCATTATATTGAGAAATTAACTTACCTGAGACATCATACATTACGACAGTCTTTATATCTGCAGATTCAGGATTATAAATAGTGAGCGTTTTGCTGGTATTATTCTGAACTATGTTAAAGCTATTCTTTGCAAAACTGTTATTAGCTAGTGCAGCTGATGATTTAAATGTAATTTCAAACCTGTCCTTATAAATGCCAGCAGTAGATATATTAACAGTATAACCTGATTCTTTAAGGTTATGAAAAGTGTTGTTTACTATATCATGCAAATAAATGTCCTGAGTTTCATCGAAATTTTGTATTCTACCAATTGTAAACTTAAATGTACTATTAGCAGCAGCTTTAATAAGTAAAGGTATTTTTTTATTAGCATCAAAATTTACTCCCTGGATAACATAACTACTATTATCAATAAAAAAGGAAGCATCATTTGGAAGGCCATCTTCAGCCGGGTTTTTTGCATCCATCCCTATGTCGATACCATCTGTAGCTTCCGGTAAAAGTGCTAAAGCTATTTGTCTGGTATATTCATTATCTATTATAGTGTTAAAATAGATAACTGAAAGCTGTACCGCCTCTTGCTGATTCACGCTATTGTCAGAACCACGGGCTGCTGATCTTAGAAAAACAGATCCCGAGCTAACACCTTCTTTTGCATATACCCTATGTGCATTTTTAAAAGTTACAGTACCGGTTGTACCTGCTTTTCCTTCAATTACAAACCCCTGACCTATAGGCGAATATCTTCTCTGTAACCCATTTCTTCCTGACGAAGGACCTCCCGTATTAATAGAACCATCTAAATTATAAGTATTAAAAGTAGCAGCTACATAAACCCCATCGGATTCAGGTAAAACAGGAGAATAGGTACCATAACCACCACGCTTATAGATGCGAAGATGCGTATTAGAATCAGGATCATGTTCCCAAAAAAGGGCTGTTGGTCCGGTAATGTTGTTTCTATTTGAAGGATCTAATAAAAATGCATTTAAGTCTAATGCTGATGGATAAGGGTTACCGGTAAGGGTAGATTTTGAATCAACCACGCCAACATTAATATCCCCGTCATTAGGCCTTCCTGAAAATTCGTAGCGTTGTTGGCTTCCAGGATTATTCTGGATCCCATTGCCCTCAGCAATTGTAGGGTCTGTACCGTCTACACCTTTCATACTAAAACCTTCTCCAGGATTCATAGTTGGATTAGGCCCTATCCAACCTAGAGCAGTTGACGGTACTAACTTATATACCCAACGAGGCGTTATAGCAAGCGAAGCGGTTGCAGCCACACTTGCACGTTCACTAACTAGACGGATGTTTACTGCATTACTTGATGGCCCTATACTAGTGTTAGCCGGAGGAGAAAGTGGTACACTAAACATTGATATATTAAATGGTTTGTTATTACCTGATCCTGCCGCATTAGGATCTCCTACTGGTGAACACCAGTAATGATAACCATATTGGTTTGTTATTCCTTCCTGAAAAACAGATACTTTACCTAAGCCTGAATTAGTTGATATACCAGTTGTACCCTGAACTAACTGTGATTCGTTACGAAGGTATATATGTGAGTTACCTTCAAGATTAATATTTTGTTTTACATATACAACAGTGTTTTTTGCATACAAGAAGCTACTGGGCTTTACAGTAAGCTGAGCATATGCAGTAGGAAAAAAACTGCACATCATCAGAAAAAAGGAATATTTTTTCATATCTAAAATATTTTTATGATCAAATATACGATAAAAAATATATTATGGATAATATGTTAAATAAAAATTAAGATCTGTTCTATAAATATTTTAAAAATGACAATAGCGGCCTGACTTTTAAGTACTGTAAATCTGCTTCGTAGGTATAGGCTTCTTTTTCAAAACTTATGTTTTTATAAGCCAGATAATGATTTTTATATTGCAACAGTTTTATAATGTATTCACAAAGATACCAAACAAAAAAGGGTACAAATAGTAATTCTATCTGTTGTTGAATATGGATTTTTTCATGGTTTATTAGTACCATATCCCATTTATCTTTTTTTGACTTTAAAATTACAAAAGGAAATATAGTTAATCCTTTATATCCTTTTGGAATTAAATATGTAGAAACTATGACAATCATTATTTATCTTTTTAGTTTTGTAGAATGAATGAACAAGATAATAAAAAAAGGCTTATTGAAGGAGAGGATTTTTATTTTACACCCGAAGGCTATAAATGCTTTACGGAAAAATACCATTTAAAGAGAGGTTATTGCTGTAAGAGTGGTTGCAGGCATTGCCCCTATGGATTTGACAAAAATTCAGGTTTTATAAAAAATAAAAGGTAATCTTTATAATAGTTAAAAGCAACATAATTTAGAATATTACGTATTCGTTTTGGTACAATTGTTGTGAAATTTACTGTTGTTGATATTAAGAAATGCAAGATGGAGACGCAACTAAAATATACTAAAATCATCTTTACCTGAAGCATGCATCTATTTTAAAAATAATCTGATTATGAAAATTAATGATAGTATTTATTATATGTTGATAGGGTGTATACTATTATTATTTGGTATTTTAATAGATGGTATTTATTTAAAATATAGTCTGCTTTTTGCATCAATAATTCTTAATGTTATTGCAATATTTAAAAATTTTAAAGAAAAAAAAGACGGTAAACTATAACTAAAATGTAAACTATGAAAACGATTCGATTAATTCCTTTTGTCCTTATACTAATTCTGAGTTCTTGCGCGAGTGTTAGTGTTTCCAGTGACTTTGATAGAAATGTAGATTTCAACACCTACAAAACATTTGGCTTTTATAAATCAGGTGTAGATAAGGTAGAAATCTCTGATTTGGATAAAAAAAGGATCATGCGCGCTATAGAACAGCAAATGACAGCAAAAGGATTTACTAAGAGTGAACAACCTGATCTTTTAGTAAACATCTTTACCAAATCCAAAGAGCAAATTAATGTGAACCAATTTAATGCCGGATGGGGTTATGGTTGGGGATTTGGATGGAACCCATGGTTATGGGGAGGCAACCAGACTACGGTTTCCCGTTCGACTGAAGGGACTCTATTTATCGATCTGATCGATGCCAAGAAGAAAGAACTGGTGTGGCAGGGTGAAGGACACGGAATATTGACGAGAAACAGTGACAAGAAGGAAGAGAACATTAACCAATTTGTTGCTAAAATTTTAGAGCAGTATCCTCCTAAGAGAAAATAACAGCAATTCAAAGTAAAACCGCAATGATTATTGCGGTTTTTTTATTGGTATCTTAATCTTCGTGATACTTGTGATGGTAATTATTGTTACACTAATTTATTTATGTACTAGCCCGGATTGTAATGAAAAGCTTTTTGTACGGATGGCGTAAAAATTTTATTCCTTTAAAGCGACCAACGGAAGCTTTTGAAGGAATTTTAATTTTTTGACATCCGGATAAAAACTTGTAATGAAAAGCCGGAAACAGCTCCAAAATTCTTATATTTACGTAAATGAAATAAAGTTGGAATTATGGAATCTAATTTTGAAAGCAATCCGCTGATTGACAGGCTCCCTAAGCATTTAAAGCAATTTATTAAACCGCAGGACTATGCCGATTATACTCCTATCAACCAGGCGGTCTGGCGTTATGTAATGCGTAAAAATGTGGATTACCTGTCAAAAGTAGCTCATGATTCGTATCTGGAAGGATTGAAAAAGACGGGGCTTGAAGTAGACAATATACCGAATATGTACGGGATGAACCGCATCCTTAAAGAAATCGGGTGGGCTGCCGTTGCTGTAGATGGCTTTATTCCGCCTAATGCGTTTATGGAATTTCAGGCATATAATGTATTGGTAATTGCAAGCGATATCCGTCAGTTAGAACATATAGAATACACTCCTGCGCCCGATATTATTCATGAAGGTGCCGGTCATGCGCCTATTATTGCCAACCCGGAATATGCAGAATACCTGCGGCGTTTTGGTGAAATAGGATGTAAAGCCATCTCTTCACATAAAGATTATGAAATGTATGAGGCAATTCGGTTGCTCTCCATCGTTAAAGAAGCGGAAGGTACCCTAAAAGCAACCATTGATGCTGCCGAAAAGGCAGTGGAAGATTTGCAGAACAACATGAGAGAAATGTCAGAAATGGCAAAAATACGTAACCTTCATTGGTGGACTGTAGAGTATGGCCTGATTGGCGAGGTGGACAACCCAAAGATTTATGGTGCGGGTTTACTTTCTTCTATTGGTGAAAGTGCCTGGTGTATGACTGATAAAGTTAAAAAAATACCGTATTCGCTTGAAGCTGCCGAACAAAGCTTTGATATTACAAAACCGCAACCCCAATTGTATGTTACTCCTGACTTTGCTTTTTTAAGCCAGGTGCTGGAGGAATTCGCCAATACTATGGCATTGCGTACCGGAGGTTTATCGGGGATTCAAAAATTAATTGATTCTAACGCTATCGGGACAATAGAATTGAGTACGGGACTTCAGATTTCTGGTGTTTTTACTAATGTGATTGAGCATGAAGGCAAACCTATCTACATACAAACTACCGGGAAAACCGCACTTGCCAACAGAGAAAAAGAATTGGTAGGCCATAGTACTAAAACTCATGCGGAAGGTTTTGGTAGCCCGATTGGAAAGCTAAAAGGTATAAATATCGCTATTGAAGATATGAGTCCCAGGGATTTAAAGGCCTATAATATTTATGAGTCTGAAAATGTAATCCTGGAGTTTGAAGGCGATATTACTGTACAAGGTGAAATTATTACCGGTTCACGGAATTTACAAGGTGAAATTATTATTATCAGCTTTAAGAACTGTACCGTAAAACATGGAGACACTTTGTTATTTCAACCGGAATGGGGCATTTATGATATGGCTGTGGGCAAAAAAGTGGTTTCTGCTTTTTCCGGACCGGCCGATGTAAATAGCTTTGATCTTGTAACACATGTACCTGCCAGTAAAACTATAAAAGCTAAAAAGACGGAAGAACGTACTGAACTGGAACATTTATATAAAAGTGTGCGCCAGATCAGGGAAGGTTATCATAACGAATCCTTACGTAATATTTTCCAAACATTAAAGCTCCACCATACTAAGGATTGGCTCCTTCCTGTAGAAATTGCTGAAATCTTAAAAGATAAAAACGAAACAGAACTGATGCAGGAAGTACTACTTTATCTGGAAAAGCTTAAAGAAAACAGGCCTCAGATCGCACATCTTATTACGGGTGGGCTAGGGCTAATTTTTGAAAAAGAAATTGTTTAGACATGTTGGAATTATAAAAGCGAAAAATTTTTGCGCTTTTATGGTTTTAAAATAAAATCATTTTCTTTTTCTATTACTTTTCCTTCATATTTTAATGTCCATCCCATTGTATTGGTCAGGATCAACATTTTAGATAATTCACTAATAAGCCTGTTTTGCGCATTCGATTTTAAAGTAGATTGTTCTATTTTTTTAGCAAGGCTCTTGCGTACTGATGCATTTATTTTGTTATAATCTTCTCCTGTAAAAGTATTAAACTTACTTTGATTGATATCATAAAACTGGATATTTGGACTAATCTTTATTTCCTCCTTTGGAATATTCTTAATAGTTATAGTTTTGTTCTTCTCATCGATATCATATTTGATAAGATGTAAATCATAGGAGACTGTAACATCTGCATTGACAACTATAAGTGCTTTTTTTTCGAAAGAAATTAAATCCATTAGATACTTTTCCTGGTCTTTATAAGTAAGCACCTGCGAGAAATGCCCTTCGGTAACGACGAGCTTGCCTACATTTATAATTTGTTGTTGGATAAGGTTCGTATTATAGTTTATATCCTCATCGCTGTTCTTTTTCCAGTCGCAAAATTTGAAAACTAAAACTGCAATTACAACAATTACTATCCCTATTATTATTCTTCGCATGTTGTTTTTTTATAAAGTTAAAAGAAATAGAGATGGTATTCAAGTATTCGGATCAGAATTTAATATGTGGCAGTTGTTTTTGCAGTTTTTCTGTTTTTTGCGTAAGCTGTAGCAGAAATTTTTGATGGTTTTCAGCATCAGGATTAAATGGCCTGTGAAGCCTGGCTTTTTGGATGGTACCTACTTGCTGCATTATAGCTGTAGCTCCTTCTTCAATATGCGTTACTGCAAAGCGATCCCAAATATAGCCAATTGCAGTTTTATTTGGATGTAGCATATCTTCAGCATAAAACCGGTAATCCCGAAGTTCATCCATCATAATTTCATAGCTGGGAAAGTAACTAACATTATTGAATTGATGTTTATTATGTGCTGCATATTGGTCAATTATGTTGTAAATTGAAGTAATAAGGTGTGCTTTGCTACGTTGGTTTTCTACAAAACCATCTTTACTATGCCGTACCGGTGAAACGGTAAAAATAAATTTGCAGTCCGGGTTTACCTTTTGGATATATGCGATAGTATTTTGTATTGATTCCTGAATACTGTCAGTAGAAAGTAATAGCTTTTCAAACTGCTTTTGGGGCAGTTTATGGCAATTCGCCACGATAGTATCCAATGCTACACTACGATATACCCATGATGTACCATAAGTAATTATAATATGTGTTGCTTCTTTGATTAGAGTAGTAAGGTCCGTTAATTGTTGATTTAGATGGGTCAGTAATTCATTTTTATTGATACTGCTGCATTGAGAATGCACATCAAAACAATGCCAGCGCTCATTATAAAAAAAGATGTCGTTTTCAGTAAATGCTATTTCGTTTACCGCTTTGCTTACTATTTTTTCAATTGCTAACGGGTGAAACAAAATACCAAATGGATTGATGTTATTCCTAAATTTAAAATATTCAAATTTTTCACCTATGTTTTCTGCAAAACACGATCCTAATAAGAGTATTTTTGAATTATAATTTATGGGATGATCGTATTGCTGTAAGGGTATTTTTGTTATAAAGTCCATTCTTAGATTGATTGCCTTATTACAAAAGTATTTGTTTAATTATTTCTGCTAGGATTATAAGTAGACTTTTTTATGATTTAATGATTTATTGATGATAAGAAGCCTATTAGCAAATAATTAATAATCCTATTTCTTAAGAACAGATTTAAAAATATCCATCAACAAAAACTCAATTATCTCATATAACTTGGATTGCTAATAAATATAATGTGAAACTAATAAAAATATTGGGTAGTACTAACCATGTTAAAAGGAGCACCTGTACCACGTTGTTGTGATTCACTACTGGTTAAAGGATAGTTGTCTCCATCATAGGTATATTGTATTATAGTAGTTACATTTTGAGGAGAAATAATATTTGATCCTTCTACTCTTCTATTCCTATTTTGAGAGCTACTAGGATCATTTCTATTTGTAAAAGCAATTTTACTATTTCCTGTTATATTTTTGGCAGAATTATTTTTACCATCGTAAGTATAAGTATCGACCATAATGAAATTAGTCCCTGGATAACTTGTTTCAATTTTACTAACTTCACCATCTGTTAAATATATAACTTCAGATGAACTAACCCAAGTTGTATTTTCCATAAGGTTACGAACCGAAATAGTATTGTTCGCATTATGTGTATATTCACTTCTATAAATTCGTGAAGAATTTTCTGCTTGTATAGTTTTATTTACAACTAATTGACCATTAGTATTATATTCATAAATGTCTGTTACTTGTAATACATTATTATTAAATGACTCCTTCTTTGTTATTAAATCTCCTGTATAGGTATATTTTGATTCATAAATATTGTCACGATAAATGATGACACTATTAACTATTTTATTACCATTATAAGTAAAGTTTGCTGTTTCGATACTACCATCTGGGCCAGTTTCAATAGTTCTTTTTAACAATACAGATGGATTGTCATTATCCTTAGAACATGAGGTAAAAAAAATTGTTCCGGCAATAGTAAATAGTAAGATAATTTTTTTCATGTTTTGTATTTTAAATTGTTTGGTACAAATATATAATTTAATAATCGGAATCCTATTAATAACTTACTTATACTTTTAGCAATACCTTTACCGTCTATATGGGATAGCAAGGGAAAAACATACTTGTTCTTTTGATTCTTTTTTATATTATCCTAGAAAATCTATCACTTTTTCTAAAGCAGCAGCAATACCGCCACCTCTTTTCCTCGTGCAGTGGCAAAGAAAGGCTGACCACTACCCTGGATGTATTTCCTTAATTCTCGTACAACATTTCCGGCATGGAGCGATCTTCCGCTACGAGTTCTTTAGAGATATAACAGGTAAAATGACATTTTTC
>DASVUQ010000347.1:0-11887 GCA_036386975.1 Flavobacterium sp.
TTATAGAGAATTTAGTAGGCAATATGTCTAAATTATAGTGACTAAAAATAGAAAATAACAGCCTTTTAGTCTGAACTAAGGGGCTGTTATTTTTTTTTAAAGCACTAATTTTATAGCATATAGCTTCTATAGTATTGGAAATAATAGGCTTTAACATAAATTTTGCTTTCCAATCCTTATATTTGTAAATACTAAACCCTCAAGATAAAAGATTATGAAAAACGAACTTACAATATTTTACACAGATGACGATCAGGAGGATTTAGAATTTTTCTCAGAAGTTACAAATGAATTAGGGGACCATTTAAACCTGGTTACGCAAAATAACGGGCAAAAACTTATTGATGCTTTGCATAACCCGCCGCCAAATCCACATATCCTTTTTTTAGATCTTAATATGCCGGGGGTTAGCGGATTTGATATACTGGAAAGATTACGAAAAATAGATAAATTTAAACTATTGCCTATTGTCATTTTTTCTACATCAAATGATGAGAAAACCATCCGTAAAAGTATGGATTTGGGAGCCAGTTATTACATTCCTAAACAAACCGATTTTTTTAAATTTAAAAAATCCATCGAATACACTTTAAATATTAACTGGAATACTTTTATCCCAACCAAAAATAATTTCGTATATCTTAATAATTAACTACAATAATGGATGTTGAAAGTTTAAAAATTAAAGAGAACTCAGCTATTTTTTTAAATAATCTTAGAAGCCAAACACAACCTTCACATAAAAAACTGGAATCCTTGCCTATTTCAAGATTACTCATACATCAGGATATTACTATTGATGCCTATGCACAGTACCTGCAACTGATGTATACTATTGTTTTTCAATTCGAGCAACATATTTTTCCTGTTGTTGAAAAAGTTGTTCCCGACAGTAACAAAAGAAAAAAATCATTTTTATTACTCCGGGACCTGAAGCACATTAATGCTGAAAAAATAAATTTACTTCCGTTATTTACTAATGCACCTCATGATTTTAGTGTCCCTTTTGCGCTAGGGATGCTATATGTCTTAGAAGGTTCGACATTAGGAGGGCGTTTCATACTAAAAAATATTCAGGAAAATTTAAGGCTGGATGAAGAAAATGGGGCCTCTTATTTTGCAGGATACGGAAACAAAACAGGAAGCTACTGGAAACAATTTTTACAGTTTCTTACGGAATACGAATCCATTACCCATACTGAAAAAGAAATTATTGCCGGTGCCGATTATGCGTTCCGGGTTATTGAAAACCACTTATCAAAAAATTCGACGTTCTAAGCTATGAAGATCAAGGATATTGTTAACAGGGATATTGTTAACCTGACTAATTGTGAATTCGAACCCATACATATTCCGGGAAGTATACAACCTCATGGCTTTTTACTTGGTATTGATAGAACTTCATGGAAAATTAACTACTGTAGTGCCAATGTTGCACAATATATTGATACAGCACCTAAGGATATATTAGGTATTCCTTTTGAAGCTTTATTTGGGCTTACTGTAGCTGATCAGGTTAAAAATCATTTGGCTACAACCGTACCGCATATTACTACTACCCTATTGCAGCTGAACCTGATGGGGGAAAATTTTTACTGTACTGTACACCTCAGTAAAAACAATTATGTGCTGGAAGCCGAACCTATGAGCGACAACCAGAAAACTATAGCACAGGTTTATGACCAGACTTCACAATTTTTAACATACATGCACAACACACACACTTTACAGGAATTGTGTGAAATGATTGCAAAAGGTACACGTGAAATTACAGGATATGACCGTGTCATGATATACCGGTTTGATAAAGATTATAACGGCGAAGTTTTTACCGAAAGTAAACGGGACGATTTAGAACCTTTTTTAGGGCTTCATTATCCACATACGGATATTCCGGTACAAGCAAGGGAATTGTACCTGCAAAATGTATTGCGCCTTATCACAGATATTGATTATACGCCAGTACCCATATATACCATTGATGACGGGACTAATGATAAAAATCTTGACCTGAGCCTTTCCATATTAAGGAGCACTTCACCAATTCATGTACAATATTTGCAAAATATGGGTGTTGGTGCAACATTGACAATTTCACTAATTCATCAGAAGAAATTGTGGGGCCTAATTGCATGCCACCATTACTCTCCAAAAAATATCACTCCAGAGCTTCGACTTGCCGCTCAGTTACAAGGACATTTTATTACCTCTCAGATTGATGTTAGATTATCCAATGAAGAATATGAAGTAGCACGAAAATCGAATCTTGCTTTCGAAAAAATAAATTCTTTTAACCTTCCGTTAAATAATGATTCCTTTAAAACACTAGTGAAATACCCTGAAATGTTACAACTTTGTAATGCTAAAGGGGTAGCAATTATTTTTAAAGGAGAAATTTATAAAAATGGTGCTCTTCCTGATGATGACACTATTTATTCACTTACGGAATGGCTGGCAGATTTTACGAAACATACCCATTTAGTAACAGATAAATTAATTGACTTTCTCAAAGAAGATATTGCATTTTGCGAAGATGCTTCCGGGATAATTTATCATTCGCTGAGCCTTGATTCCGATGATTGTATTATTTGGTTTAGGCCGGAAACAGTCAAGGAAATTAACTGGGCCGGGGATCCTAGCAAAGCAATTATTAAAAATGAAAAAGGCTTATCTCCACGCAATTCTTTTGAGCTTTGGAAAGAAACGGTAAAATGTCAGAGCAAAACCTGGTTACAACCCGAAATAAATGCAGCAGCCAATTATGCACATGCCCTTCAAAAACATTTTAACTTATTAATCCTAAGCCAGGAAGAAGAAAAATACCGAAAATTGAGCGAGATCCTGAAGGAAACTAATTCTGAACTCGAAAACATCAACTGGATTAGTACGCATGATTTACAGGAACCATTGCGTAAAATTCAGATGATTTCGTCCCGTATTTTAGGCAGGGAAGATGAACACATATCCGAGAATGTAATGAATTCGCTGCAGCGGATGAATAACTCGGCTAACCGAATGCAGACGCTTTTAATTGATATCCTGAAATATACTAAAATTCAACATGTAGATGATTCGTTTGAAAACGTTGATCCTAATGAAATATTGATTGAAGTTTTTTCTGATCTGAATGAATTTATCAATGAGAAAAAAGCGGAAATTACTGTAAATGAATTACCTAAAATATACGGTGTCCCTTTTCTGCTGAAGCAACTGTTCTCTAATCTGGTTCAAAATTCCATTAAATATTCTTTCCCTGACATCGCTCCTAAAATTACTATTTCATCATCCGGAGTTACAACAACCGAACATGCTATTGAGCCGGATAAGCGCTATCAGTGCCTGGAATTCTCAGACAACGGCATTGGTTTCGAGCAGCAGTTTGCAGAGAATATTTTTAATATTTTCAGCAGGCTCCATAACCAGGAAGAATATAAAGGTTCCGGTGTCGGACTGGCACTTTGCAAGAAGATAATGCAGGCGCATAAAGGCCATATACTGGCAGAAGGAACGCCTAACAAAGGAGCTGTTTTTAAATTATACTTCCCTATTGATACGGCGGCAGAATAATGTATTTAATAAAGCATTTTAATTTCCTTGATTTCAAAAGAAGCAGTACTTCCATCTTCGAGAAGTACCTGTAGTTTCCCTGCTTGATTTACTTCTTTTATTATACCCATAAATTTTTCACCCTTACGGTTTTCAAAAACGGTGGGAATTGATTTTCTAAAGAGTTTATCATTATAGCGTAACCATAATTCTGTCGATGGTGTGGTAATTAACTCTTTAGTGTAACATTCTATATTTTTAGCGATCTTTATAAGCAATGCTTCTATATCAAATTCTGTATTCATAATTGCAGCCAGGGAAGAAGCTTTGGGTAAACCATCAAAATTAAGTTGGTTAACATTTAGCCCGATACCTACAATAGAAACAATAGCACCGGTATTTTTAAAAGTATTTTCAATCAATATGCCACCTAATTTCTTATTGGCTGACATAATGTCGTTAGGCCATTTGATGGATAAAGCAGGGATGTTATAATCTTCTAAAACTGCTGTAATGCTCATCGCAACTATAATATTAAGAATATAAATAGTATCTACAGAGCATAAAACATCTTTTAACAAAAGGCTCATAGTTAGATTCTTACCCTTCTCTGAATGCCACTTTGCCCCCCTTTGCCCTTTACCTCTTTTCTGATGTTGTGCTGTTACAACAGTAAAACTTTCTACAGCTTCCTGATCTGCTAATAATTTTAAAAAATCATTGGTAGAATCTATGGCATCGAGTTTGATTATTTTCATTGTAAATAGTAAGATAATTTAAAGTAACATAAGAATAATATATAGGCTTTTTAACTTGAAATAGATATCAAATTATTAATATCCGAAAGAATATTTAATCTTGTGTTAACGTGAAAAAAGATTAACAAAATTTGGTAACTTTGCAAACTTACATAAAAATACTAAATGATTAAAAATGCTGTAAATAATGATGATCTATTATCAAACATCATTAAAGGAATAGAAGAAGTAAAAGGAAACAATATAGATATTTTAGACTTAAGAGCGATTGATAATTCAGCTTGTGACTACTTCATAATATGCAATGGTAATTCTAATACTCAGGTTAGTGCCATTGTAAACTCGGTACAAAAGACAGTTTCAAAACAATTAAAAGACAAACCCTGGCATGTAGAAGGAATGGAAAATGCAGAATGGGTATTGATGGATTATGTAAATGTCGTAGTACATGTTTTTCAAAAACATATCCGTGAATACTATAATATAGAAAGTCTTTGGGGTGATGCGAAAATCACTACAATTCAAAACAGATACTAAGATGGCAAAAGATAATAATCCAAATCAGAATCCTAATAAAATGAAGCTTAACCCCTGGCTTATCCCGGGAGTAGTAGTTGCTATTTTAATAGTGATTAATTTTATTAATGGTGGTTCTAACTTTAATAGGCCGGCACCTATATCTACTTCTTTATTTAATGAGTATCTGGATAAAGGCCTGATAGCAAAAGTTGTTGTTTATAATAAAACAGAAGCTGAAGTTTTTCTTACCAAAGAAGCACTGCAAAATCCCATTTTTGATAAAGTATCAAAAGATGTTTTTGACAAACCCAAAACCAGTGCCAACTATTATCTTGACAATATAGGAAATGATGAATTGTTTCAGAAAAAGCTTGAAAATGCAGTAAATGAAAAAAAGTTAAATGATTTTAACTTTGTAATTAAGAATGACTGGTCAGGGATATTAATCAATCTGTTGCCTATCATTATTATTGTGTTGATCTGGATTTTCATTATGCGCAGGATGTCTAGTGGTGGTGCAGGTGGCGGTGGCGGCCAGATCTTTAACATCGGTAAATCAAAAGCAAAGCTTTTTGACGAAAAGAATGATGTAAAAACGACTTTTAAGGATGTAGCGGGACTTGAAGGAGCAAAAGAAGAAATTCAGGAAATTGTAGAATTTCTTAAACATCCAGAGAAATATACGAATCTGGGAGGAAAGATACCTAAAGGTGCATTACTTGTAGGCCCTCCGGGAACAGGAAAAACATTATTGGCAAAAGCGGTGGCTGGTGAAGCAAAAGTACCTTTTTTTTCATTGTCAGGTTCTGATTTTGTTGAGATGTTTGTAGGCGTAGGCGCATCCCGTGTCCGTGATTTATTCAAACAGGCCAAAGAAAAATCCCCGGCTATTATTTTTATTGATGAAATTGACGCCGTGGGAAGAGCCCGTGGTAAAAACAATATGTCAGGCGGAAATGATGAGAGGGAAAATACCCTTAATCAATTACTTACCGAAATGGACGGTTTTGGCACCAACTCTAATGTTATTGTTTTAGCGGCCACTAACAGGGCTGATGTTTTAGATAAAGCTTTGATGCGTGCAGGGCGTTTCGACAGGCAAATTTTTGTTGATCTTCCGGATATTCGTGAGCGTAAAGAAATTTTTGAAGTACACCTGAAACCCTTAAAAAAGATAGAAAATCTTGATACCGATTTTTTGGCGAAACAAACACCAGGATTTTCAGGAGCAGATATTGCCAATGTGTGTAATGAAGCGGCACTTATTGCGGCACGAAACAATAAAACATCTGTAGACAAACAAGACTTTTTAGACGCAGTAGACAGAATTGTAGGCGGACTTGAAAAGAAAAATAAAATTGTAACACCCGAGGAGAAAAAAGCCATTGCCATACATGAAGCGGGGCATGCGACTGTAAGCTGGATGTTAGAGCACGCAGCACCGCTTGTAAAAGTAACTATTGTTCCAAGAGGGCAAAGTCTTGGTGCAGCATGGTACCTTCCTGAAGAAAGGTTAATTGTTCGTCCGGACCAGATGCTCGATGAAATGTGTGCTACTATGGGAGGGCGTGCAGCCGAAAAGGTAACTTTTAACAGAATTTCAACAGGAGCATTAAGCGATCTGGAAAAAGTCACTAAACAAGCAAGGGCTATGGTTACTATTTACGGCCTTAATGATAAAATTGGAAATGTAACCTATTATGATTCTACAGGCCAGAGCGAATATAGTTTTTCTAAACCGTATTCAGAAGGTACCGCCATTGTAATCGACAAAGAAATATCTTCATTAATAGAAAGCCAGTACCAGAGAGCCATCCAGATATTAGAAGAAAACAAAGATAAGTTGAACCAGCTGGCCGATATACTGATAGAAAAAGAGGTTATTTTTAAAGATGACCTGGAGAACATTTTTGGCAAAAGGCCATTTGATAGGAGTTTGCAAGAAGAACCTTCAATTTAAGCCTTAAAAACCTAACTTTTTATAAAAATCTTAATTCAGATAATTGTTTGGATTAAGATTTTTTTATCTTTGAGGGTATTCTGTACAATTTATGTAGTCAATAATTATATGAGTCTTTTTAAAAAAATTTTTGGTACTGTTAACGACACAAGCTCAGAAGAGGAAAAACTTCCTGTAGATGAATTGTTCACATTGAATTTCAAAAAAAACGGAGGTAAATTTTTATATTGCGAAAATTTACCTGAATTAAGGTTACTATTCGAAAATATACTGCTGGAAAACGACTGGTTCGAAAGTGATGTTGCCTGTTATGAGGAAAACCTAACGAGCCTGCTCGAAGAAAACAAATTGAATTATACCAATCCTGTAAATACAAAATTTTTACTTTCTAGTTGCGAAGCTCTTATTGGTAATGAAGGTTCTATTTTATTTTCTTCTACACAAATAAAACAAAACAAACCTCAGGAATTGCCGGCAAATATCATTGTTGTTGCAACAACCAGTCAAATTGTAGAAAATAAAAGCGATGGCCTGAGACTTATAAAAAAGCGTTACTCTAAAGATTATCCAACCAATATTACTACCATTAAATATTTTGATAAGGCAAAAAAGGAAGAAGATCTGCATTACGGAGGTGTATCTAAAAATTTGTATTTACTTCTTTTAGAAGACCTTTAAAATGAATGAAACAGTCAAAAGGTCTATATCCGGAATAGTTTATATTATTTTACTCATTGGGTCTATACTTTATTCTACAGAAAGTTTTTTTTTACTTTTCGGATTATTTCTTCTTATAGCCGTTTATGAATATTGTACTCTGGTAAATCTCAATACTATTTTTGCTTTATTTTTAGCTGTAGCCATATTTTCAGGCTTTGCCTACCTTATCCTTTTCAAAATAAAATTTGATGTTTTCAAATTTGACTTGTTGCTCTGCGCACTAACAATACTGGTATCTATACGATGTATTTATTTTTTATTTAGCCTCAATAACAACATTTCCCTATTGTCGAAATACATTTATCTTTTAGGTTATATTATTCTTCCCTTCATTATCCTCACAAAAATTCCCTTTGGTATAAAAGGCTATAATCCAAAAATCATTTTAAGCATTTTCATACTCATCTGGACTAATGATACCTTTGCTTATATTGTGGGAAAATCAATAGGTAAACACAAATTATTTGAAAGAATTTCCCCTAAAAAAACGGTTGAAGGTTTTATCGGTGGTCTTATTTTATGTATTATTGCCAGTTATTTCATTTCAAAATATTTTATTGAGGGTGGAAAATCTACTCAAAATATATGGTTTGTAATTGCTGCAATAATTGCTATCTTTGGTACTATCGGTGATTTGATTGAATCCAAATTTAAAAGAATTGCCGGTGTTAAAGACAGTGGAAAAATAATGCCGGGGCACGGAGGTATTCTAGATCGGTTGGATAGTGTTATATTTGTAGCACCGTTTGTATTTTTATTTTATCAAATTTTAAATTATGTTACACTTTCATAAGGAAGGCGCAAAAATCGTTTTAGTTTCATGTTTTATAACTGTAGCAATTGTTATTCTGGCAGATCAGTTTATTGCTACATTAGAACTAAAAAAAATAATTCAGGTTGCCGCGCTACTGCTTTTAATTATAATCTTACAATTCTTTAGAAACCCTAACAGAAGCGTACCTGTTAATGATGAGGTAGTAATTGCGCCGGTAGACGGTAAGGTGGTTGTTATTGAAGAAGTTTTCGAAAACGAATATTTTAAAGACAAAAGAATCCAGGTATCTATTTTTATGTCTCCTATTAATGTACATGTAACACGCTATGCAGTAAGTGGAAAAATTAATTTTAGTAAATACCATCCAGGTAAATTTTTAGTAGCGTGGCATCCAAAAGCCAGTGAAGAAAATGAACGTACTACTGTTGTTATTGAAAGTAAAACATTTGGCGAAATATTATACAGGCAAATTGCCGGTGCACTGGCAAGACGTATTGTTAATTATGCGAAGCAGGGAATGGAAGTACAACAGGGTGATGATGCAGGATTTATTAAATTTGGCTCCAGGGTTGATTTATTTTTCCCGTTAGGGACAACGATAAATGTAAAACTCAACGATAAAGCCGTTGGAAACAGAACTATAATTGCAACAAAAAATCTTAATGGCTAAAGAAGATTTAGATATACGTTTTAAAGAAGCTGTAGCCATAGCTTCTCAAATGACCCAGTCATCTTTGCCACAGGATGTACAGTTACGGTTGTATGCCTATTATAAACAGGCTACTTTCGGCACACCCGAAGCGAGTCATAATTCTATTTTTGATTTAAGGAATGCGTTTAAAACCAATGCCTGGATGCAGATCAGCCATCTTTCAGCAGAGGAAGCTAAGGAGCTGTATATAGAAAATATCAATGCGCTAATTAAAAAATTATGAGAATTCTCAACCTCTCTGTATCATGTATCCTTTTCTTATTACTTCAATCTTGTAAAGAAAAAAAACTTATTGAAGTAGAAGTCCCATTACCAAGAACGGAAGAAAAAATTATCATGCGTAACCCGGATGATGTGAAGGCTGATGAAGGTAGTTTCTCCCTTATAAAATTACCGTACAAATACAATGACCTGGAGCCCTACATTGACACTAAGACAATGGAAATCCATTATTCCAAGCATTATTTAAATTATACCAATTCCTTAAATAAAGCTATTATAGGGACACTGTTTGAAAAAGCAACAATAGAAGAAATCTTAACACAGCTTGATGTTAATGATGCAGGCTTAAGGAACAATGCCGGTGGTTACTACAATCATAACCTGTATTGGGAAATAATGGCACCAAAAGCAGAAGAAACCCCTAAAGATCCAATAGCCGCTGCCATTACAAAAGATTTTGGTTCTTATGAAGTATTTAAAGCCCAATTTTCTGATGCCGCAGCAAAACAGTTTGGCTCCGGATGGGCATGGTTAGTAGTAGACGAAAAAGGAACGTTACAAGTAACAAGCACAGCCAACCAGGATAATCCTTTAATGCCGAATGCCATTGTAAAGGGCAAACCCATTCTGGCTTTAGATGTATGGGAACATGCTTATTACTTACAATATCAAAATAAAAGAAAAGATTATATTAATGCTTTTTTCAAAGTAATTAACTGGAAAAAAGTAAATGAAAAATATTTAGAAGCATTACAAAAATAATACACCATGGAACACATAGTTAACCGGTTTATCAGCTACGTGACTATAGATACAGAATCTGATCCGTATTCAACAACAACACCAAGTACAAGTAAACAGCTCGATCTGGCCCGTCTTTTGGTACAGGACCTGGAGCAAATCGGCATGAGTGAAGTCACTATTGATGAGAAAGGTTATGTTATGGCGACACTACCGTCCAACCTGGATTATGAAGTCCCGATAATTGGTTTCATTTCTCATTATGACACTTCTCCCGATTTTACAGGAGCTAATGTAAAACCAATTATAGTCACCAATTATGATGGACGTGATATTATCCTTAACGCAGAAAAAAACATTGTGCTATCGCCTGATTATTTTGAAGATTTATTACTTTATAAAGGGCAAACCTTAATCACTACAGACGGAACAACGCTTCTTGGTGCAGATGATAAAGCAGGAGTAACCGAAATTATTTCCGCTATGGAATTCCTTATCCAAAACCCCGGAATTAAACACGGGAAAATCCGGGTAGGTTTTACTCCCGATGAAGAAATTGGACGGGGTGCCGATCATTTTGATGTAGAAAAATTTGGCGCACAATGGGCTTACACTATGGATGGAAGCCAGATTGGAGAATTAGAGTATGAAAATTTTAATGCAGCAAGCGCAACAATAACATGTAAAGGAAAAAGTGTTCATCCTGGCCATGCCAAAGGTAAAATGATTAATGCTATGCTCATTGCCAATGATTTTATCAATCGATTACCTAAAAATGAAATACCCCAGAAGACCAAAGGCTATGAAGGCTTTTTTCATGTACACCATTTAAAAGGAAGTATCGAAGAAACGGTCCTGGAACTTATTATCCGTGATCATGATGCCAAGAAATTTAAAAAACGTAAAGAGCTCATTCATAAGATTACCAAAAAGATTAATAAAAAATTTGCAAAGCAATTTGGTGAAGATATCATAATTACTGAAATAAAAGACCAGTACTACAATATGAAAGAAAAAGTAGTACCGGTAATGCATATTGTTGACGTTGCAGAAGAAGCCATGAAAAGCATTGGGATTAAACCATTGATCAAAGCTATACGCGGCGGGACAGATGGTTCCAGATTATCTTATATGGGCCTTCCCTGCCCCAACATTTTTGCCGGAGGGCACAACTTCCATGGAAAATATGAATATGTTCCCGTAGAAAGCATGCTCAAAGCAATAGATGTTATTGTTAAAATTGCAGAACTAACTGCTACAACAGATTTTACTGCAAAAAAAACTCAGGGTAAGAAGAAGTCTAAAAGAAAAGGAAAATAGAGAAGGATTTTATTTTTTAACATAACACCCTAACAAAAAAATGTAGCTGAACTATAGAGACAACGTTGGCAAATTGAAGTATGTTAGGTTTATAAAACAAATTCTGAATTCCAGTCATTTATTAAGTAGAAACAGTAATCGAATAAAAGTTGTAGCTAAAATAAAATATCATAACTTTGATTATGAGTTATTTTTAGGTTTCCGCATCCGTGTATTTGAGATCCAGAAAAAGAAAGTCTTACTTTCAGGCAAACTTTCCCGTTGCAGAAAAAATGATACAATAATCACTATTACTAACAATATTTTATACTAATTCATTTATTGTGTGTTTTAATTTCTCGAAAAGGCGCTAGGACGCAAAACTATAGGGGAATTTATTAGGTGCCTGTCTATTTTTTTTAAAGTTATACCGACACACCACTGTTGAGGTGTTCCTAAAAAAACGAAAATTTTTTTGATAGCCCCGATTGTAGCCTACCGTGTGGACACATCTACGAATAATTGCCGTCCCTGCATAATTGCTGCGAATTTTTGTATTCCTAAGCGAAAGTTGTTATTGCCGGTTTTCGCCCACTGGCATATCCTTTCCATCCCCCGAGCCTTGCCATGGCCCA
>DASVUQ010000348.1:0-7234 GCA_036386975.1 Flavobacterium sp.
AAGTAGCTTTAGGAATTTTGGCCGGACTGGCCACAGGAACAGTATTAGGAATTTTATTTGCTCCCGATAAAGGAACAGATACAAGAAAAAAAATTGCTAATAAAAGTAAAGACTCTTTAGAAGATTTAAAGGCAAAGTATAACGATGTCATTGATTCTCTTACTTCTAAATTAGAGGCTGTAAAAAAACAAGGTTACGATTTATACAATGATGGTAAAGATGTTGCTGAAAATGCAAATAAAGAAATCTAATATATCGTCGTACAATTAATACCTATTAATATGAAAGATAAAGTAATTTTATTAGAAATACTTCTTGAAAAAATAGAAGAATTTGGTAAAACCAATATAGAACTCTATAAACTAAAAGCAATTGATAAAGCTACTGATGTATTTGCATCATTGGCAACAAGAATAGCTATTTTTACTATTATTGCTTTATTTTTCTTATTGATAACTTTAGGATTGTCCTTTTATCTGGGTGAAGTATTTGGTAAAATTCATTATGGTTTTTTTGCTGTGGCCGGATTTTATTTCTTAATAGCAGTCATTATGTTTCTATTTAGAAAGTCACTCTCGGAGTCATTCAATAATTATTTAATACATCAAATATTTAAAGAAAAAAAACATGCAGACTATTAAAGACGACCGCTCGTTAGCTAAAGCTATCGTAGAATTAGAAAGTAAAAGAAAATCAGAAGCCTATTTACTTAAACAACAGTTTAATTATACTAAAGAAAGGCTGAACCCTGTAAATATTATTAAGGAAAAATTTTCCTCACCTGTCTTCAGGAATAAAGCAATTAAAACTATTTTAAGTTTTTCTGGCGGCTTAGTTTCCAATAAATTGATATCCAGTTCCTCTTTAGGGCCCATAACAAAAGTGGCATTGGCATTACTGCAAAAAGGGGTATCAAGTGCAGTAACATCAGAAAACCCGGAAAACCTTAAAAAAAATGGAATATCATTATTAGCGAATACATTACGAAAGCTTAAAATTAAATAAAGTAATACTTTCTATAAGTTTCCAGTCTATTTATTTATCTTCTAACTTTAAAATATTAAATTTAGGTTTTAGAATATTACAGATTTTGCTATAAGCACATGTTTAAAAAAAATGCTTTCTTCTTTATATTGTTGGTAATCATGGGTTATCAATCATTATCAGCACAGATAGAACCAGCAAAAGCAAAAGATACTGTAAAAACTTCAAAAATTGATAAGTTTGCCTCAAAAAATAAATTCTTTAAGCTCTTACGAAAAGCTATTTTTAAACCTACAAAGTCTACTGAAGCAGTACCCGCTTTAAAACCCGAACCGAGAGGATATATAAAATATAACGGAAAAATTATCCGGGATATTAAGATCATAACACTTGACCCTTTTGGCTATTCAGAGACCGACACTACAAGAAAACCAAAAAATTGGGGCGAAAGGTTTGGCAACAGAATTCATATTAAATCCAGCCAATGGGCTATTCGCAATTACTTGCTTCTAAAAAGGAATAAACCTTTAGATTCACTACTCGTAAAAGAATCAGAACGTTTAATACGTGCTGAAAGGTTTGCCAACAGAGTATTTATAACTGCCTTACCGGCTTCAAAAAATTCAGACTCCGTAGATGTTTTTGTAAGAGTGTTAGATTCTTGGACCTTAGTACCTAAAGGTTCCATATCAAGTTCAAGAATGAGTGTAGAATTAACGGAACGTAATTTTTTAGGATCAGGACATGAAGTTAATAATCGCTTTACCAACAGGTTTGATGATGGGCGTAATGCCCATTACTTTAGATATGTAGTTCCCAACATCAGAAACTCATTTGTTAGGACCACAGTAAGCTATGACAAAGATTTAGATAATAATTACAGTAAATTTTTTAGTATTGAAAGGCCATTTTATTCTCCTTTTGCAAAATGGGCAGGCGGTATTTTTGTTAATCAGCAATTTCGAAGAGATATACTGCAAAATGCAGAGATGCAGTATGCAAAGCAAGAGTTTAAATATAATTTGCAGGATTTTTGGCTTGGCCGGTCAATCAGGATTTTTAATGGAAACACACAGGACGAAAGAACCAGTAATCTTATTCTTAGCGGCAGGTATCTCAGAATAAATTATCTGGAAACACCAACTGTTGAATTTGATACTATTCGTTTTTTTTCAAGTGAGACTTTTTATCTTGGAGGTCTTGGAGTTTCTTCCAGACAATTTATCGAAGACAGATATATTTTTAATAATGGCATAATTGAAGATGTACCTATAGGCAGGGTCTATGGTATAACCGGAGGCTATCAGCATAAAAATAACAGAGGAAGGCTTTATCTTGGTGCCCGTGTCACATTTGGTAACTACTTTAAATGGGGTTATCTTAGCACTAATTTTGAATATGGTACCTTTTTCAGGGATTCAAAGACCAACCAGTCCGCTTTTTCATTTCAGGCCAATTATTTTACAACCCTTTATGATCTTGGCAAATGGAAACTGCGTCAGTTTGTAAAAACGCAGGTACTCATAGGCTCTAACAGATTGCCAAGTGTTGCGGATCAACTTACCATTAATGAAGGCTTAGGTATCCAGGGATTTAATAGCCCTCTTTACGGTAATAAAAAAATTGTGCTTACACTTCAGACCCAAACCTATTCGCCCTGGCAATTTATTGGTTTTAGAATAAACCCCTATTTTAATTATTCTGCTGGTGTTTTAGCAGATGGAGGAACAGGATTATTAAAAAGTAAAGTATATTCAAAAATAGGTCTAGGCATTCTTATTAGCAATGATTATTTAGTATTCAATTCTTTTCAGCTTTCCATTGCTTATTATCCTACCATTCCCGGTAATGGCCAGAATATTTTTAAAACCAATACTTTTGATACACAGGATTTCGGGCTTCAGACTTTTGATCTGGGAAAACCTGAAACAGTTTTTTATAGATAATATAATACTGCTATTTTTTTACTATTAAAGCAGTAACCGTATTTCCTTTCTGAAAATAAAGCCTTTTAGCTAATAGTAGTATCAGATCATTTGTTTAATAAAAAATACAATTACATTTTTAATTTATTATTATATTTGAAGCTACTGCAACTAAACATATAATAATGCAAAAGTTTCCATTTCTGGTTTTTGTGATTGTAATACTACTTTTTCAAAATGCTACAGCACAAGTACCCAAGAAACCCAATGCTGTTGAAATTTATCAACAGATACAAAAACTTAATTTTTTAGGTTCCGTACTTTACATTGCTGCTCATCCAGATGATGAAAACACACGGTTAATCTCCTATTTAGCAAACCATAAAAATGCAAGGACAGGATATTTATCATTAACACGAGGAGATGGGGGCCAAAATTTAATAGGGCCTGAAATGCGGGAACTACTCGGTGTGATACGTACCCAGGAACTTATAGAAGCACGAAAAATTGATGGAGGCGAACAATTTTTTACACGTGCTAATGATTTTGGTTTTTCTAAAAATCCTGATGAGACATTGCAGATATGGGATAAAGATGAAGTATTAAGTGATGTGGTATGGGCTATAAGAAAATTTCAGCCCGATATTATTATCAATCGTTTTGATCATCGTTCCCCTGGTACAACGCATGGGCATCATACCGCTTCTGCAATACTTAGCCTTAATAGCTTTGATCTTTCAAATAACCCGAAAGTATATGATAAACAATTAGCATTTGTTGAACCATGGCAGCCCAAACGCCTGTTTTTTAACACATCATGGTGGTTTTACGGAAGCCAGGAAAAATTTGATAAAGCAGACAAAACCAATATGATAAATCTACAAACCGGTGTCTATTATCAATCTATAGGAAAATCAAATCAGGAAATTGCCGCTTTAAGCAGAAGCCGCCATCAATCACAGGGTTTTGGAAGTACCGGAAGCCGTGGTGAAGAATCAGAATACCTGGAACTTCTAAAAGGAGAGATGCCAAAAGACAAATCTAATATCTTCGAAGGGATTGACACGTCATGGAACAGGGTAAAAGGAGGAAAAGCAATAGGCAGTTTATTAGCTAATGTAGAAAAAAACTATGATTTCAAAAATCCTGCTGCAAGTATTCCTGATTTGGCCACTGCCTATACAATGATCCAAAAACTAGAAGATACCCATTGGAAAACGATAAAATCGGAAGAAATAAAAAATAGTATTGCTGCCTGTGCCGGATTATTTATGGAAGCGACAGCCGAAAAACAGACAGCAACACCAAAAGGAGAATTAAAAATAAAAGCAGAAGCTATCAACCGAAGTACTATTGCAATTCATCTCCTTTCTATCGATATACTTCCTGAACAAAAAAAATTCGATCAAAACATAAATTTAAATCACAACAGCACCAAAAATTTTGAATTTACAATCCGACTACCTGAAAGTATTGATTTTTCTGCTCCTTACTGGCTTAAAGAAGCTGGTACCGAGGGTATGTACCGTGTTGATGATCAAAAAAAAATCGGTATTCCTGATATTATACGTCATCTTAAACTAACTTTTAATATTGAAATTAATAATGTAATTATTCCTTTTGAAAGAATAATCGTTTACAAATACAATGACGAAGTAAAAGGGGAAACTTATAAACCGTTTGATGTAATTCCGGATGTAACCATTTCAATAACAGATAAAGTTAAAATTTTTAATAGTAATAAAACTAAAACAGTAGGAGTACGAATCAAAGCTGGCAATAATGATATAAAAGGCGATCTCACCTTAGAACTAAATCAAAAATGGAAAGTTACACCTACATCAATTCCTTTCACATTATCAAAAAAAGATACAGAACAAACTCATTATTTTGAAGTTACCCCGCCAGAAAATGAAGAGGAAACAAATGTAAAAGCCATTGTTACCATTAACGGAAAACGTTCTAATACTGAAAAAACAGAAATTAATTATGAACATATCTCATACCAACAGGTTTTAAAGCCAGCCCAGGCTAAATTTATAAAATTGGATATAAAAACAGGAAATGAAAGAATAGGATATATAATGGGTGCCGGGGACGAAGTGCCTGGCTATTTATCACAGATGGGTTATGAAGTAACTATTTTAAAACCGGAAAAAATTACATCAGAAAATATTAGTCCATATAACGTTATCATGCTTGGAATACGTGCTTACAATACTATTGAAGCCTTATCTGCCAAACAAGGGTTATTATTTGATGCTGTCAAAAATGGGACAACCATGATCGTACAATATAATACAGCAGGCAAATTTGTTGTTGATGCTATTGCCCCTTTTCCGTTAAAAATTTCAAGGGAAAGAGTAACAGAAGAAAATGCTGAAGTCACTTTTTTAGATCCGGGTAACCCTATCCTGAACTACCCTAATAAAATAACACCAAAAGATTTTCAGGGATGGGTTCAGGAGCAAGGTTTATATTATCCGGGAGAATGGGATAAAGCCTTTACTCCTGTTATATCCTCTCATGATAAAGGAGAATCACCAAAAAATAGCGCTATTTTAATCGCAAAATATGGAAAAGGATATTATATTTACACGGCGTTAAGCTTCTTCAGGGAATTACCTGCGGGCGTATCCGGTGCTTATAGGCTGTTGGCCAATATTATTGCTGTTGGAAAAAAATAAAATGAACGATATTAAAAAAACCTTGTGGAGAAAAAGCTACTCAATCGTACTGATTGCTAATGCCCTATATATACTCTTCTTCTATATAATAATGTATATTTTCTCTTAACCATGCAGCAAATAGATTGGATTGTTTTAATTTTTACGCTACTTTTTATAGTGTTTTATGGTGTTTGGAGAACCAAGGGCAGTAAGAATGTAAATGACTATATACTTAATAATAACGAGACACGCTGGTATACAGTAGGTATATCTGTTATGGCCACACAAGCCAGTGCCATTACATTTTTATCTACTCCCGGGCAAGCGTTTAATGACGGAATGGGATTTGTGCAGTTCTATTTCGGGCTGCCCATTGCAATGGTAATTATTTGCTATACGTTTATCCCTATATATCATAAACTCAAAGTCTTTACTGCATACGAGTACCTCGAAAAACGTTTTGATCTTAAAACGCGTTCACTGGCAGCTATCCTATTTCTTATACAACGAGGTTTAGGAACAGGGCTTACTATTTATGCCCCTTCTATTATACTGTCATCTATATTAGGATGGGACCTGACACAAATGAATATTGTTATTGGAGTATTGGTAATTATATATACTTTTTCAGGAGGTACAAAAGCAGTCAATGTCACGCAGAAACAACAAATGTTTATTATAATGTTGGGGATGTTTATTGCATTCTATCTGATAATACAGGGTTTGCCGGATGGGATTACTTTTACTAATGCCATGCAGATAGCCGGTGCTAATGATAAAATGAATATTTTAGATTTTTCTATAGATCCAAAAAACAGGTATACGTTCTGGAGCGGAATTACCGGAGGATTGTTCCTGATGCTATCTTATTTCGGGACAGACCAATCACAGGTAGGAAGATATTTATCGGGCAAATCTATTCGTGAAAGCCAGATGGGGTTGCTTTTTAACGGATTACTAAAAGTCCCTATGCAGTTTTTTATACTTTTGACAGGAGTAATGGTATACGTTTTTTTTCAGTTTCAGACATTGCCTTTAAACTTTAATCCTAATAGTGATACAATAATTGCCGGATCAGAATATGTGGAGGAGTACAAGACTTTAAAAAATAAACTTCATGATATTTATATAGAAAAAAAACAAGTGACACTCGATTATGCAAGTCAGATCAATATAGATGTAGAAAATCAGGTACTTAGAAATCGTATTGTTGCCCTTGGAGAAAAAGAAAAAGATATTCGCGACCAGGCAAAAGTATTAATTAGTAAAGCAGATCAGAAAAATAAAACCAATGATGCCGATTATATCTTTATTCACTACATCATCAATTATTTACCCAAAGGCCTTGTAGGATTGCTACTCGCAGTTATTTTATCTGCAGCAATGTCATCTACAGCATCCGGCATAAGTTCATTGGCTTCTACAACAGTAATAGATATTTATAAACGTAATGTAAAAGGGAATAAATCAGAAAAGCACTTTGTTAATGCCTCAAAATTTTTTACAGTAACCTGGGGATTAATTGCGATTTTATTTGCCTGTGTAGGTACTCTTTTTGAAAATTTAATCCAATTGGTAAATATTATCGGATCTATTTTTTATGGTACCGTATTGGGTATTTTCCTGGTTGGCTTCTACCTGAAATTTGTTAAAGCA
>DASVUQ010000349.1:0-5511 GCA_036386975.1 Flavobacterium sp.
AAACCATTATGCTTCTGCCACATTTAAGCTAAAAGCAGTTTTACAAAGTGCTGATAAGGACTGGATTTCCAGTATTGAATCAAAGATAATAATGCAGCCGGCAGGGAATTTGTTTAATGAAAAAATGCCTAATACGCTGGCGTTACTCTTTAAAAGTATTGCTGAGAAAACACAGATTATTCTGTTTTATCAAGCTGTAGCTTCTGAGAAAGTGATGGAACGGATTATTGAACCTGTAGGTGTTTTTCATAATAATAACAATTGGTATACCTTGGGATATTGCCACATGCGAAATGAATACCGACAATTTAGGGCCGACAGGATTCACAATATCATAGCTACTGATAAACCATTTGAATTGGAACACCAACCGCTGGAGACATATCTTGAATTAGGTAAAGACAAACCTAAAACCACAAAAGTCAGGATTTTAGTAGACAAAAAAGTAGCACAATATCTGGATTATGATAAAAAATACTATGGCTTTGTTTCCCAAAAAACAATAGGTAATCACATTGAAATGACTTTCATGACTGATAATGTTGAAGAATATTTTCCACGGTGGTATTTGATGTTTGGTGATCATGCTACCATTTTAGAACCTGAAAATTTAAAAACCAAAGTTTTAAACTTAATTGAAAAAATGCAACTGCGGTTAAAAAAATAACCGCAGATTCACAGGTTAAAAAATCTAATGAATCTGCGGTCTGCTAATCTACGTATAAAATTATCGCTCCCAGAAAAAAGGAGGTTCTATTCCTAAAGCCCTTAAGTACACATAGCCTTGTCCGCGGTGATGCACTTCATTGTCGATAAAATAAAGAATGTTTTGTATTGCCGGAAATTCATACTGGCCAAATAAATTAAAAACTTTGCTAAAATCATCTACCGATAGATGCCACCACAGATGATTTATTTCTTCGGTAGCGTCATCCCATTTTTCCAGGTATTCCGCTTTTGTTGTAAGTTGTTGAAACATTTCTGTAAAAGGGGTTATTTCTTGGTTTACAATTCCTTTTAACCCCGGAGCGCCAACGCTTAATAATTCGGAGACAAGCTGCGAAAAAGGCCTCATGCCCCCAATTGAAAATTCAAAAAACTCTTTTTCCGGGAACAGCTCGATCACGCGGCGTGTTAGGGAACGATGCCCTTGCCAGTGGGTTAATAAATCTTTCGGGCTAATTACTTGAGCTGATGTTGTCATAGTTGTACTTTTTATTGGTTATGATGCAAAGATAAAACCAGCTAGTGACAACAGTTTGTCAGCAGTATGCCGACGATTACATTTTTTTATTATTTATGGACCTGCGAATACAAGAAGTGTAAAATATAAAAATGCCGCATGAAGTATAATGTCAATTTTTAAGTAAATAATAAAATAAACAAATTAGAATAAACCCCCCCTTAAAACCAAGGCCTAATTTATTAATAATTCCTTAAAATCAAGTGCATTTATTATTCCGGCAGTACTGGCAGTATTATTAAAATAGATAAAAACAGTATCGCAACCCATAGCCTGTATTTGTTGTTTATAGACTTCTAATTCCTGATGGGTGTATTCAGAATAGAACAATTGTGGGTTACCGTGAAGCCTGATATATCCTAAAGCCGTTGTTTGTAATATTGTAGCAGGTAATTTAGGGTAATTGACATTGCAAAAAGTAATATTATTTTCAGAAAGTATATTATATACATTCTGGTCCCACCAGGTTTCATTCCGAAATTCAATTACATTTTTGAAACCGGGGTTCATCGAATCAACAATTAATGAAAGCCTTTCTTCCGAATAATTAAAACTCGGCGGAAGCTGGAATAAAATGCAACCTAGTTTTTCACGAAAACCTTCCTGGCAAATTTCATAAAAGTCTTTTATTTCCTGGCTGCACTCCACAAATTTTTTAAGATGTGTTATTTGTTTGGGTGCTTTAACCGAAAAAATAAAATCATCCGGTGTTTTGTTGTACCAGTTTTGCAGGCTTTTTAATGTAGGGAACCTGTAAAATGTAGCATTAAGTTCATACGTGCTAAAGTGCTGGCAATAATAATGGAACCATTCCTTCCTGGGCAATTCCTCAGGATAAAAAATAGTTTTCCAATAGGTGTTGTAAAAGCTGGAACACCCTATATGTATGTGTTGATTTTTCATTCGTATAACTTCTGGCAGTTGTTACAGAAAAAGCTTCTGCGTTTTTTTACTCCTGTATACTTTTTTACCATTGAAAGATTGCAGCGCAGGCAGTCTTTTTTGGTATGCGCTTCCCAATGTTTTTTAAGTTCGTAATTTTTTTTCCATTCCAGGAAATCAAAACTATAGGTCCGTGCTTCTGCTATGATTTCTTTTAGTTTTGCTGTTGGGATCTTACCCGTTAGCGATTCCGGATGAACATGGACACGATATAAAACTTCATTTTTTATAATATTGCCTACTCCTGAAAAAATATCCTGTTCCAGAAGCGTATCACAAATTAATTTGTCTGGTGTTTTTTCAAGTTTTTTTTCTGCAGTATCCGGGTCCCAGGAATCATTCATAACATCTGTTGTCCAGTCGTAGTGAAGGTTCACGTCGCCTTCTAAAAATTTTATAGAACAGGAATACAAATTGATTTCTCCATTTTGAAAAGTAAGGTTGAGCCGTACAGGAGCGTCTTTGACTTCATTAATACGGTAAGTGCCAAATAACAAAAAGTGGATGCGCAGTGTAAAACCTTCAAAACAAACCAGGAAATTTTTGCCCCAGCTTTTAAATTCAATTACCTTTTGGTGCAACAGCCTGTCTTTATCTATAGAAGTATTGCCGTCTACTGCGGTAATTTCTTTTCCTGTAAACTGTTGGACTTCTTCTTTTAGAATGACAATACTGGGACCTTCAGGCATAGCAACTATTTTAGGTGTATACAAATATGGGATATCCTGATAATCTATGAGTTATAATATTCTTACTTTACTTTGTATTATTTTAATGCATAAAAAAACCTCCGGATCGATCCGGAGGTTTTGTACTACCTTACTTATGGTGCTATAGTTTTCTTCTGTTGTCATCAGAATTAGTGTCAATTAGTTTATTGTATGGATCGATACCTACTTCTACAGGTTTTTCATTTACTGTAATGGTAAATGTATTGTCGATTTTAGATACTTTTACTTTCTGTAAATACAATTTTTTTACTTTTGTTTTCCCCTTTACAGTTTCCTCTCCAAAAACACCCACTTCTATATAATCATTTAGCGGAAGCGATTCTTTAGCCTTTTTTTGATCTTTATCTTTAAAAGTCAATGTCTTTCCCGATTCATCTTTAAAGATCCTTTTGCCCTTGCTGTCAGAGCGGTATTTATACACTTCGGCTTGTATGGTTACTTCGTACTTTCCGTTGTTTCGTTTTTTTGTGGTAACCCCTTTTACACGGTTGTCATACAAAGTAATGGTACGGAACATATCTTTGATCATATACTTTAAAGAATCGGGTGTTGCTTCATTAAGATACGATACAAACTCAACAGAATTGGTATATGGTGGTTCCTGATACCCTACTTTCTGAATGTACTTTTTTAAAGCATTGTTCATATTCTTTTCCCCTATATAATCGCTTAGCGCATATAAAACCAAAGAACCTTTGTTATAATGAATGTATTGCTGGTTCTCATTAAACATTAAAGGCTGTTCTTTTTTACTTTCAAATGTCCGGCCCAATAAATATTTATCCAGGGCATCTTTGAGGAATTTACGCATTTGTGATTTGCCATATTCTTTTTCTAATACTTTTAACGAACTGTATTCTGATAAACTTTCGGACATTAATGTAGCACCCTGAACATTGGCCCCTATTACCTGATGTGCCCACCACTGATGCGCCATTTCATGTGAGGTTACAGAAAAAGGATAATCTACGGCATCTTCATTCTTATCGTCTACAGCTGCAATAAAACCAATGTCTTCAGAAAAAGGGATTGTATTGGCAAAAGATTGGGCAAAGCCACCGCTGGTTCTTGGGAATTCAATAATCCGGGCCTGGCGGTGCTGGTAAGGGCTAAAGTTCTCAGTATAATAATCTAATGATTTTTTTATGCCTTTAATCATACGGCCTACATTATATTCATGACCTTTAATATAGTATACTTCGATGGCTACATTTTTATGCTTCTCTTTTTTTACTTCATACTTCGCAGAATTATAGGCAAAAAAGTTCAGCGTTTTCCGATCCATTTTATAATAGAAATAGTTCCTTCCATTTTCCTTCCATTTTTTTTGAAGGTATCCCGGTGCAATTGCAATCTGGTCCCCAGCGGTACTTACGGTGGTTTCAAAGGTTACCCAATCCGCATCATTAGAAATATAAGAATTTTTCCTGGCAATAGTATCATTAACATTTGCCATTCTTTCCTTCGGTTTTAAGCCATATTCTTCCCGCGTTTCATCATCTGTCAATTCCCCACTTTCATCATAACCTATAGAGGGGAAAACTCCATTATTAATAAAAGTACCATTGGCTAAAACAGGAGAATTGTTCTTTAGGAGCGTATTGGGTTTATTGTATACTTCAAAATTCAATTGTATAGAATCGCCCGGTGCAAGAGGTTCCTTTAACAGATAGATATTAAAATTATATACCGTATCTTTTGATATTAGTTGTGTTGCCCTGTTAAAACTAAAATGATTTTTATAGCTATTATAATTTATAAACAGCGAATCAATAGTATGTGTGGTTTTGTTTTTTAAATAGTAATACCCTTTGGCCCTAAAATCCCTGGTGTCCGGATAAATATCCATAGCAACATTGATATCCGTAATTCGGGGCTGTGGGTAATTTTGAAATTTTTTATATTTCTTTTCCCATTCCGCACCTTGCTTTTCTATTTCTTTTTGAGAATAGCTTTTTTCGGCAATATTATTTTCATAATAAATCCAGCTGCCTATGGCAACAAACCCTAAAAATGCTGTTAGCATAGGAATCGCTATTACAGGTGTAAACCGTCTTCTTGCGGCTGCCAATTTTTCTTTTCCGGATTGCGGTATACCTCTTGTCCATAATAGCAATGCCATACAAAAAAATACGATTCCCAGTAATGTCCAATAGAATTTATACAGAAAATATTCCTTTAGGCCACTGCCGTATCCGTTCATGTCAGAATAATCAAAACCGGAATCTGAATTGAATTTAAAAATGGCCTGTTCAATACCCATGGCCGGTAAAAATTGTAAGCCGATTGAAAGTAACAGCAGTACGAAAAATCCAACTAAATAATTTTTGATCAGTGTCTGGATAAATACTGCCAGAAAAGCCCAGATAACAAAATTGATTAATTTAAGGCCATATAATTCAAATAGGTAATGCCCAATTTCAAAATTATAATAGCCGTGATAGAACTGGATTAAAACCCCTGCAATAATAATAAGTAGCAAAAGGCTGATCTGCATTTTAATGACAGCAATAAATTTAGATAATAGCAGAACCCAATTAGGAACAGGAGTCACATCAATTAAATGGTTCATCCTGGATACCGCCCCTCGATGTA
>DASVUQ010000350.1:0-15275 GCA_036386975.1 Flavobacterium sp.
GTTAGCCTGCCGGCAAGCAATGATAATCCGGTATACACCTATGAAATTACTGCCCCTATAGTTGTTGCACCCCAAAATTCCAATATATTCTCCGGTTTGGCTGCGGGCAGTTATACCGTTAAAGTGAATTCAGGAAGAGGATGTTCGGCCACACAAGTGGTTCCGGTGAATCAGCCTAATGTATTAACAGTATCGGGAGCAGCAACAGCGTTTACCTGTGGAGCTAACAATGCTGTAAATACGGCTACGGTAACCATAACAGCGGCAAATGGTACTCCAGTGTACACGTATAGTATCGATGGAGTTAACTATACCACCTCTAATACATTTAGTGTAATAAATAATGGGACAGTTCAAACTATTACAATAGCTGCAAAAGACAGTAATGGTTGTGTTGCTACCAATACAGTAACAGTAAACCCATTACCATCTATAACCAATGCTACAGTGGTTCGGGATACCGCTATCACTTGTACTAATAATGAAACAGTAACGATATCGGTAACAGGAGGTTCAGGTAATTTTAATTATCAGTTATTACCGGGAGGTGCTCCACAGGCATCTAATGTGTTTAATTTAACGGCACCGGGGAATTATTACTTCCGTGTGAATGATCTTACCACAGGTTGTTATTTCGATATACCAGAATATAATATTGCCTCTTTCAATACCATACAGGTAGTGGCCAGTGCAACCATACCGGTTACTTGTTTTGGGGACAGTAACGGAGCAATAGCGATTACTGTTTCCGGGTATTCAGGATCTTATAATTATCAGGTATTCGATAGTACAGGTACTGCTTACGGAGGCGTTGGTGCAGGAAATACAACAACAAACCCATTAGTAATTCCAGGATTGCCTGCGGGTAATTATACAGTGAGGGTTACTGCTACCCAATCACCGTTTTGTAATGTAACTTCTAACGTTACAACAGTGGCTTCACCAAGTGCTGCTGTTGGACTAACATTAGTATCTAATATCAATGCCAACTGTACTTCAGGGGCCCAGGTAACGGTAAATGGTACAGGGGGTACTCCGGGCTACACGTATGCTTTTGCTCAGGACGGCGTTGTTCCTGTTGCTACGGATTATGCAGCATCTAATACTGCGACATTAAGTCCGGCTGTTAATACACAATGGGATGTATATGTAAAAGATAGTAGGGGATGTATTAACTTTATTAATGTTACCATAGCATCAGATCCTTTGCCTACTGTGACTGTTCCTACTGTGGCTACAGACCAATGTACTTCAACGGGCAGTTCCTATACATTTACAGCTACAGGTACGGGAGTTGCGCCATTAACATTTTCTGTAGGGGCCGGATTCCAGTCAAGCGGTACATTTACAGTATCAGCTTCAGGTAGTTATACCGTTACAGTAAAAGATGCCAACGGATGTACCGCAACAAGGACAATGACTATTTATGCACCGTTAAATTTAACTCCAACAGTAAATGTTTCCCCATCATGTGCAAACAATGATGGCCAGGTTACCGTTAGCGGAGCTGGCGGATCAGGTACTTACACTTATTCTATAAATCCGAATACAGGGATTACGCAAACAGGAAATGTATTCTCAGGAGTACCATCCGGACTTTATACAGTTACAATTACTGATACAGATACTAATTGTAATAAAGCTGTTACCATTGATGTTACCGCAGCTATTCCGGTAAATCTCGCCACGCCTACAGTTATAAATACAATTTGTAACGGAGGAAGTGACGGCACGGTAACTATCAATCTGGCACCGGGCAACACGAATCCGGTATACACATACCAGATTATTGCACCATTTACAGGTGTTTCACAAACATCAAACGTTTTTACAGGATTATCTGCAAGGTCTTATACATTTAGGGTAACTTCAGGTAAAAACTGCGCTACCACCCAGATAGTAGATGTAAATCAACCCAACGCCATAGTTGTCCCGGCACCTGTTGTAACTCAGTTTGGATGTAGTCCTGGAACTAATAGTACAAATTTTGCCACAATCCAGGTTAGTGGTATGACCGGCGGTTCCGGAACATATACTATTTATGAGTTTAAAAAGGGTACTACTATTGTTCAATCAGGTCCTAATACCACCTATACTGAAGCTGATTTATCAGGTGGTAATAATTACATAGTGACGGTATATGATTCTAACGGCTGTACAGGAACTACTACTGCGGTAATTAATCCTTTTATCAGGATCGAAAATCCTGTAGTAACTGTAACAAGAGCCATTACATGTACATCAACAGAGAATATAACTATTGGTATAACAACCATAGGAGGCACTCCTGCAACATTAAATTATTCAGTAGTCGGTTTGAACGGTAATCCTTATAATGTAACACAAACTTCACCATCATTTACCGGGCTTACAGTAGGTGAATATTCCATTGTAGTAGAAAATCCAACAACAGGCTGTAGCGATCGGACAGTACATTATGTTGCTGACCCTAATACATTTAATCTTGATGTTATAAAAAACAATGATGTTACTTGTTTTGGAGATGTTAATGGAAGTATCCGCTTAACCATAATCGATACTAATTTAATACCGACAAATGATGCAGGGCCATTTACGTATTCCATCACTAATTCAGCAGGAAATACTATAGCATCAGGGTCAAGCCTCAATGCCGGCCCGGTTACGATCAATGGTTTGGCAGCTGGAATTTACCAGGCTACAGTTACTCTTACATCGGCACCATTCTGTACATCCAGAAAAGCATTTAGTATAGAACAACCTACAGATGCTCTGATAGCTCGGGCAACATTTACTAACCCAACCTGCGTAGCAGGAAATAATGATGGGACAATAAGTGTATCGGCTAGTTTTGGATGGCCATCTGTAGCGTATGAATATCAATTAGAACGAGCTCCGTCTACTATAATCAGCGCATGGAGCAGTACGACTGACTATTCAGGATTAACTCCCGATAACTATATCGTCCGTGTCAGGGACTCCAGAGGTTGTGTGGCTTCTACAAACGTAAGGCTTGCTGTGCCACCGCCAATTAGTGGTGCTATTTCAGCATCTCCAACCTCATTATTATGTTTAGGAGCTACAAATGCCACCATAACGGTGAGTGGCGTTACGGGAGGCCAGGGAAGTAATTATTTATATAGCCTGGTAAACGTAAGTACAGGTGCAGCTTCAGGGGCACAGCCTAATACTATTTTTAATAATGTAGGTGCCGGTACCTATAATGTAATTATATCAGATGCTTACAGCTGTACTTTTACCACCGCCAATGTTACTATAACCGCCCCGGCAACTAATGTTACTGCCAGGCTGGTTAAGGCTACAAATGCCACTTGTTCGGTAAACGCTACTATTACACTTAGTGCATCGGGCGGTACCGCACCGTATCGCTATAGTGCTACTGCCGGAGGGCCCTATTCTCCTTTAACAGGCAGTGTTACTTTACCAGCAACTGCGGGCAGGTATCAATATTATGTAGTCGATAGTAATAACTGCAGTGAAGTAGTATCCAATCAAATTATTGTGGAAGCTGTTGTTCCCGTAAACGTGAATGTAAATACAGCTACTGCTATCATTAATTGCTTTGGTGGTACTACTACAGTTACTGCTACGGCTACGGATGGATTAGGTAATTATGTCTATTCCTTATTACCGGTAACAGCAGGAGTAGTTCAGGCTTCACCTGGTGTTTTCACCAATGTTCCTGCAGGTAATAATTATATTGTACAAGTAGTTAGTGGGGATTGTCGTGATTCAGTTTCATTTACTATTACCCCACCTACACGGGTAACACTGGTGAGTAGTACCTCGACAAATATTACTTGTAACGGGCAAACAAACGGTACGATACAAGTAGTAGCAACCGGAGGAACGGGTACAATACAATATTCTATTTCTTCCCAGCCCGGGCAAACGGTAAACTCAGGTTTGTTTACTAATCTTGCCGCTGGAGACTATACTGTGGTATACCAGGATGAAGCTGGATGTACATCAACACCGCTTGAATTTACAATTTTAGAACCTCGTGAAATAAAACTTGAAGCTTTAGAAGTTGTTCAAGCAAATTGTTTAGAAGATAAAGGATCTATAAGTTTTATAGTTATCGGAGGTACAGTTACAGCGTCTCAGGGATACACCGCTACCATAGGAACAACTACTCAGACATCACTGGCAGGCAGCTTTGTATTCAATAACTTACCTGCGGCAAGGTACTTAATCTCGATTACAGATGCCAATAATTGTCCGTTCAGCTTCGAGCAAATGTTAGATGCTGGTGTTGACATTAAGCCAGCTGTTGTAGTGGAGTACCCTTGTACAGGCACCACAGCAATAAGTACTATAAGAGTAACAACAAACCCTGCTATTCCAGCTTCTGAATTTACCTACTTATTAGACGGTGGAGCACCACAACCAGGCAATACGTTTTCTAATGTGGCACAGGGAGATCATACTATTGAGGTTAGGCATGTGCCTAGCGGATGTGTTAAGACAGTAACAGGAATTATTGTAAATGCAATCACACCTCTAAATTTAACACTGGCAGAATCCGGCCTTAACCAATTTACTGCAACCGCCACGGGAGGTGCAGGAGGTTATACCTATACTATAAATGGTAATGCTACCGGTTCAGACAATGTTTTCTTTATCAATCAAACTGGTACTTATACTGTTATAGTTACCGATACTAACGGATGCCAGGATACTAAAACTATTGCCATGACATTCTTTGATATTCAAATCCCGAATTTCTTTACCCCGGACGGATTAGGAAACAATAATACCTGGACACCATTGTATACAGATAATTTCCCGGATGTTATCACAGAAATATATGACAGGTATGGTAGAAAATTAGCCAGCCTGCGTCAGGGCCAGTCGTGGGATGGGCGTTACAATAATAGTAATCTCCCTAGTGGTGACTATTGGTATGTGGTACGTTTGAACGGCACAACAGACGGAAGGCAATTCGTAGGCCATTTCACACTCTACAGATAATCCTGTTTATAGACTGCTGTAAATAAAATAAAGAATTAGTTATTAAACCTACCTGTATAGTACAGGTAGGTTAAAAAACCAAAAGTATATTGTGAATACAAATTCATATTAAAATATTAGTAATGAAAAAAATTATTATTCTGCTGGCAGTTTCTTTTTTATTTTTGGGCGTTAAAGCCCAGGAATTAAGTATCCCGGCACAGGCGCAGTACCTGCAGGACAACCCTTTTTCCATATCACCTACTTTCGCAGGTATTGGCGATAATGTTCGGATCCGTGTAAACGGTATGGCACAATGGATAGGAATAAAAGACGCTCCTTTAAACCAGTCTCTTTTTGCCGATTTTAGAATAGCCGACAGGGATGGCGTTGGTATACAATTATATAATGACAGAAATGGGTATACAAGACAATATGGGGCTAAGGCTTCTTTTGCCCATCACCTTATTTTAGATGAAGATACAGAGCAATACTTATCTTTAGGGATCTCATTTAACCTGAACCAGTTTAAAATAGAAATTGAAAATTTTGACCCCATTCCGGACGCTTCTGTTACTGATAATCGCTTTACACAGAATTATAATTTTGATATCGGATTTTTGTACAGGATTGAAGATTTTTTCCTTGCTTTTACCGCATCAAATATCTTAGATAAAAATATTGATAACTTTAACAAAATTGAACCAAGTAAATTGCGTAATTTTCAGGCCTATGCAGGGAACAGGTTTAGGCAAAAAAATAGTAATTTTGAATTAGAACCCTCATTGTTTTATCAATATTTTCAAAGTGACAAGCGTTCCACAACAGATGCCAACATTAAAATCAAACTTCATGATTATGAAGATTATTACTGGGTTGGGGTAACCGCCCGCTTTTTGAATGATCAGGCTTTTGAACCTGTAACCTTGGGGCCAATGATAGGTTTAAGAAAGAAGAATTTTTATTTTGGTTATTCGTACCAAATTACAACAAATAAATTATTAGGGTATAATGCTGGTACCCATACAATTACTTTAGGGTTCGATTTCCTTCAAAATTTAAGTAATTGTCCCTGTACACACGACAGGCTTGTATATTAAAATGATTAAAAAATAATTTAAATTAAAATGAAGACATTAAACAATACTGATTTTAAAAATAAAAAAGCTTTGGTACGTGTAGATTTCAATGTGCCGTTAGATGAAGACTTTAATGTTACTGATGCTACACGGATCGAAGCTGCTAAACCAACAATAGACACCATCTTATCTCATGGCGGTAGCGTTATTCTAATGTCTCATTTAGGAAGGCCAAAAGGAGTAGAGGACAAATATTCTTTAAAACATATTGTTAATAAAGTTTCAGAAATTTTAAACCGGCAGATCCTGTTTGCAACCGACAGCGTTGGCAATAGTGCCAAAGAAGCTGCTCAATCCCTTCAGCCGGGGCAAATATTGCTTCTTGAAAATTTACGATTTCATAAGGAAGAAGAGGCAGGAGATGAAAAATTTGCAGCACAACTGGCCAGTTTAGGCGATGTCTATGTAAATGATGCTTTTGGGACAGCCCACAGGGCCCATGCTTCTACTACGGTTATTGCCAGGTTCTTTCCTGACCACAAATGCTTCGGGTCTTTGTTATCCAGAGAAATAGAAAGTTTAAATAAAGTTTTAAAAGATGCTGAAAAACCTGTTACTGCTGTACTTGGCGGAAGCAAGGTATCTTCTAAAATTACCGTTATAGAAAATATTTTAGATAAAGTAGACCATATGATTATTGGTGGCGGAATGACTTTTACCTTTGTTAAGGCATTGGGCGGACATATAGGAGATTCTATTTGTGAAGATGACAAACAGGAATTAGCCCTGGAAATATTAAAACTCGCCGAACAAAAAGGCGTACAGGTACATCTCCCTGTAGATGTAGTTGCTGCTAACGCTTTTTCTAATGATGCAGAAACTAAAATTGTTGATGTACGTGAAATTCCTAACGGATGGCAGGGGCTTGATGCGGGGCCGGAATCTTTAGAAAATTTCAAAAAAGTAATAGTAGCATCCAAAACCATACTTTGGAATGGCCCGTTAGGCGTATTTGAAATGGAAAATTTTGCTCATGGAACCATAACATTAGGTAAATTTATAGCCGAAGCTACCGCTAATGGTGCTTTTTCACTTGTGGGTGGAGGAGATTCTGTTGCTGCGGTAAAACAATTTAATTTAGAGGACAAAATGAGCTATGTTTCCACGGGAGGCGGTGCTATGCTGGAAATGTTAGAAGGTAAAAGTTTACCCGGAATAGCCGCAATTTTAGATTAAAATTCACAATTAACATTTGTATAAGTAATATTTAAGTTTATTATTTGTTTTTATTTAGTTGATATTACTATGTTTGCAGTAACATCAATCAATTGATAATTAAATTATTGTATTGAATCGCTACTAATTTATTATATAAACGGAAAAGTTTTCCCCTGAACAAAAGCCTTTTATTTAAATGTTTTCTATGATAGAAAACACCTAAAAACAATTAACATGATTATAAAAAACATCTCCCTGTGCCTTACTTTTTTTCTTTTGGCCGTTTCATCGTATGGTCAGGATTCAAAGCAAAAAAACTACTTTAAAGAAAATCCGGATAGAATTTATCTTGATTCTATTAAATCCACCTTTAATCGTGACAACCTTACAGCGTGTGTAGATAGTTTATGGATGAAAGAGCTTACCAGCCTTGACCTTTATAATAATCTTGCTTCAGACATCAAGAATATCAACATGGATGAAAAGGTAGATTATGAATTATCAACAGAACTATTAAAGACCAGGTTAAAAGAAATGGATGCTAAATCACCTTTTAACATTGAATACAACCAAGCTTTAGAAAATTTGATAAAGTCATTCCTAAAGAACAGGAAAAAAGCATTTGAAAGATTAATGGCTATTTCCGAATATTATTTTCCTCTTTTTGAAGAATCCCTAGCTAAAAAGAATGTCCCGTTAGAAATTAAATACCTTGCCGTAGTAGAATCGGCATTAAACCCAAAAGCAGTTTCACGCGTTGGCGCAACAGGGCTTTGGCAATTCATGTACCAAACAGGAAAACAATATAACTTAAATATAGACTCCTACGTAGACGAAAGAAGCGACCCTCTTAAATCCAGTGAAGCTGCAGCTCAGTACATGAGTAATATGTACAGGATTTTTGGAGACTGGGACTTAGTCCTGGCATCTTATAATTCCGGACCGGGTAATGTCGCAAAAGCAATACGACGTTCCGGAGGGCAGCAAAACTTCTGGAACATCAAAAAAAATCTTCCAAAAGAAACGCAAGGGTATGTACCAGCATTTTTAGCGACAATGTATATTTATGAATATCATAAAGAGCATGGCATAGTTCCTAAAAGAGCAGCAATCAAGAATTTTGAGACAGATACTATAATGATAAAAAAGCAAATGTCTTTTAAGCAGATATCTGACCTGTTAGATGTTTCTGTAGCACAGTTACAATTACTCAACCCTTCTTATAAAATGAATGTTGTACCAGTATACAACGATAAGAAACATTACCTAAGATTACCGTCAGATAAGATACCTGTTTTTACTTCAAATGAAGAAAAGATATATGCTTACATCGATCATGAAGCAGATAGAAGAGAAAAGCCGTTTCAGCCGGAATCCAGACTGGCATCCAGGGATTCTATGGAAGTTATAAAACAAAAAAATGTTATAGCTACTTATAATAGAGTAAAATACCATAAGGTAAAACGCGGGGAAAACCTGGAACAGATTTCAAGTAAATATGGCGTATCTATGGCCAGCCTTAGAAAGTGGAATAAATTAAGGCTTAATAAGGCACCAGTTGGCAAATCTTTAAAAGTAATTATTTTTGATTCAGAAAGAATAGCAGTATTAGATCAAAAAGTGGTTAAAACCGGTGGTTCTAAAAATTTGGTTGCTACTCCAAAACCGGAAAAGGCTACAGCTATGGAAACAACCGATACAGAACAACAATATTATATTGTTCAAAAAGGGGATAACCTAAGTAATATTGCCAGAAATTTTGGTGTTACTGTCGAAGATTTAAAACAATGGAACAATATGGAAGATACCAACGTACTTCTTGATACGAAAATTAAAATTGTAAAATCAGCTAATGCAATACCAACTACGGATAATAATGATGCTTTGGCAAAAAACTATTATACGGTTAAAGAAGGAGATAATTTAAATAAAATAGCAAGAAGTTATAATGTTACAGTAGCACAACTACAGGAGTGGAACAAATTAGAGGACACTAATGTAAAACTAGGCAGTAGGTTATTAGTTTTATCAAAAGAATTAAAACCTTCTAATGAAGCTGTTGCATCAACATCAAAAAATAATAAGAACACAAAAAACACAATTTATTTAGTTCAAAAGGGAGATTCACTCTATAAGATTGCAAATAAATACCCCGGTGTTACAGTGTCAGACCTTAAAACATGGAACGATATTAAAGCAAATGAGTTAAAGCCAGGAATGAAGCTTAAAATAAGCGGATAATTTTTAAACAATTATTTTAAATTCCAAAAAGCAAATTCCGATTTTTGCTTTTTGGAATTTTTTATTATGAAGTGATTTCAACTAATGAAAAAAGCAATTGGCATTTTTTTTATTTCCTGTTTTTTTATTTCCTGTTTAGATAAAATCAGGGAAGACGCTCCTGTGCCCTCAACAGGGAAAACAAATTCTTTAACGGTAATTATCAGCGATCAGTTATGGAACAGTGAAATTGGGGACAGCATCAGGAAAAAATTTGCTGCCCCCGTAGATGGTTTGCCGCAAGAAGAACCCCTTTTTACCATTAATCAATATCCGATCAAAGTGTTAGATGGTTATAAAACCATAAGCAGGAACATCCTTATTGTAAAAAAAGAAGACAGGAACAGCTTCAGGATTACAGAAAATGAATTTGCGATACCACAAAATGTAGTAAGGATATCAGGAAACAGAGTCGCTGTTATTTTAAAAAGTATTGAAGAAAATGCAGATCTTATTATTGATAAATTTAAAGAAACAGAAATTAGAGAAACACAAAAAAGTTTTAACCTTGCGCTGTTAGATGATACAAAAATCAGGGATAAGTTTAAAATAGCTTTAAAATTACCTGCGCAATATAAATATGTATTGGAAGGAACAGATTTTCTCTGGCTCAAAAAAGAAATATTAAGCGGCAATAACAGTATCCTGATTTATTCCGTACCCGCTTCAAGATTATTACGGCCAGATAATCCTGTAGATAACATTATTAGAATAAGGGATTCCATAGGGGCACTTTATATCCACAGTAAAGTGCTAAGCACACAAATGATAACAGAAGAATCCTATTCCCCCTATTTTTTTGCAACATCATTAAAAGGGAAACAAGCATTTGAAACTAAAGGCACCTGGGAAATTAGGGGCGATTTTATGTCAGGAGCTTTCTTAAATTACGCTATCTTTGATAAAGACAGGGACCGGTATATTGTCATTGAAGGTTTTTGCTATGCCCCGTCTACTAACAAAAGGGATTTGATGCATGAGGCAGAAGCCATAATTAAATCAGTTACTTTTTTATAAACAAAAGCCCCAATGGAAATAAAATTTGAAATAAAGCATTTTAAAGAACTATCTGTATATGAAATATATGAAATACTCCGGCTGCGGTCGGAGATCTTTGTAGTAGAGCAAAACTGCGTTTATCAGGATATGGATAACAAAGATCAAAGAGCTTTGCATGTAATAGGCACTGTAGATAATACGATAGTTGCCTACGCAAGGCTATTCAATGCAGGGGACTATTTTGTTAATGCTTCAATTGGCAGGGTAGTTATAGATAAAAAATACAGGGACCAAAAATGGGGACATCTTTTACTACAAACTGCAATTAATGGTGTAGGGCATCATTTTGATACTAGAAAAATTATTATTTCAGCACAACTATATCTGAAGAAATTCTACGAATCTAATGGGTTTGTACAAACAAGTGACATCTATTTAGAAGATGATATTCCCCATATCGAAATGAAAAAGCAATAGATCTTTATTTCTTTAAAATAGCATTATATTCAGCAATGTTATCAAAAAGGGCAATAGACTTTTTAATTTCAATATTGTTTTTAGTATAATACTGGTACAATCCTTCTTTGTACTGGTACCGCATTATAATTTCGTCTAAAAGCAATCGTTTTATTTCCTTTTGATAAGTATTCAGTTCCGATTCCTCACTTTTTTGTAAAGCGGTAAGTAGCTGCTGGTATTCCTGGCCAATAGTAGCATCCAGTTTTTCTTTTTTGGCCGCTTCCAGCGTTTTCTTTAGTGCCAGTTCTGTTTCCGTATCAAAATTATATTTTTTAGATTTCAAAAAAGCTTTAAAATCAGCATAATCAGCATCAGTAAGTGTTGGGATTTTATTGCCTAGACCAGGGTTTTTATAATAATAAGTAGTTACATAATCAAATAAGCCATCGTTTTTTTGAAGCGCCTGGGCAATATAACTTAACTTCGCATCTTCTATTTCTATATCAGGTAAAATACCGCCACCATCATACACCGTTCTTCCTTTCCTGGTTTTAAATGCATTATAATTGGCCGCTTCTGTCCGTAAAGCTTTTCCATTTTTGTCTTTTTTAGTATAATCCAGCGCCTGGATACACCTGCCCGATGGCGTGTAATACCTCGAAATAGTTACTTTTACCTGTGTACCGTACGTAAGGTCAATAGGCCTTTGTACCAAACCTTTGCCAAAACTACGGCTGCCTACAATAACGGCACGGTCAAGGTCCTGTAAAGCACCCGATACGATTTCTGATGCCGAAGCACTCTTGCCATCAATAAGTATAATCAACGGAATATCCAAATCTACCGGCTCTCGGGTTGTTTTATAAGTGTTATTGTGTTTTTCTACTTTAGACTTGGTAGTAACGATTACTTCATTCTTGGGTATGAAGAGGTTACAAATATTTACAGCTTCATTCAATAAGCCTCCCGGGTTGCCTCTCAGGTCCAGTATAATCCTTTGTGCGCCTTCTTTTTTGAGTTGTTCCAGCGCTTCCTTCGTTTCTTTCGTTGCTTTACTATTAAACTGCGATAAAACAATATACCCGGTCTTGTCATCTACTTTACTAAAAAAAGGAACAGCCTTTATACCGATCTCTTCCAATACAATCTGGGTACTGTATACTTTGTCCTGGCGTTTGTATTTGATATCAATTTTTGCATTTTTAGCACCCCGCATCAATTCTGACGCGTCTTCTTTATAATCCGCTAAACTAATATCACCGATCTGAATGATTTCGTCCCCGGCTTTCAACCCCGCTTTATCAGCAGGATAATTTTTATACGGTTCTTTTACAATTACCCTTCCTTCTTTCCTGCTTATAATTGCTCCAATCCCGGTATACTCGCCGGTGGTATTAATCCTGAACTTCAGGACTTCCTGCTCCGTAAAGTAATTGGTATAAGGATCAAGGTCAGACAACATGCTTTTTACAGCTTTATCCATCATTTCACCCGGGCTGGTCTGGTCCACATAATTCATATTGACCGTTTTATAAACTTCCGTAAAAATTTCAATTTGTTTGGCAATTTCAAAAAAGTCATCTTTAAAACCGGCACTAATGCATAGAAAACCAGTTACAATGACAGGGATTATATATATTTTTTTAAAAAAAGGAGACATGGCTGTTCATTTAAATTATCAACTAAATTACAAATAAAATATTAGCACTTCGTATCTGGCTGATCTATTTGTGCAGATTCTTTTATCTGAGAAATAAATTTTTCAAACAATTGTATGGTTTTACTATTTATCTCGTCATAAGATAACCGATCTTTGGTCTGATAAAAAAACATTACGGCATACGAGGTATCCAGATTATCGATTAAAAGATGTTTGTTATTCCGATAGGTTTCCCTTAATATCCTTTTAAAATAATTTCTGTCCACTGCCTTTTTAAAATACTTTTTAGATACGGAAACCCCTATTTTTAGTAACGTAACAGGAGTTTTATTATGATCCGGATCTACAGCCACATAGACTATCCTTAAAGGATATTTTGATACGGATTTCCCTTTCGAAAAAAGTAAATCGATAGTATTTTTACTTTTGAGTTTTTCGTTTTTTGGATAAGTAAAATGCATGTGCCAAAGGTATAAAACTATCTTTTACGGGTACCAAACTGTTATATTTAAAAAATTCTAAAATAAATGATACATTTGATTGATCACAAATTCATTACAATTTTATGAAACATACAATATTTCCACCATGCTTATTGATTATAATGTATAGCAGTTGTTTTTCACAACCAAAAAACTATGAAAAAATAGTGCAAAATACGTCTGCGAAGATAATAGAGTGGAGGAGGGCCATACATCAAAATCCGGAACTTTCTAATCGGGAATATAAAACCCAGGAAATGGTATACAATCATTTGATGAAGTTAGGTTTAGAAGTCCGAAAGCTGGCTAAAACCGGTGTTGTAGGGGTTTTAAAATTTGACAGATCGGGGCCGGTCATTGCGCTTCGGGCAGATATGGATGCACTTCCTGTAACCGAAAGAAATAACCTGGCTTATAAATCAAATGTAATAACACTATACAATGGCGCAACAGTAGGCGTTATGCATGCCTGTGGCCATGATGCCCATACTGCTATATTAATGGGGACTGCGGAGGTACTAAGCCAGCTCAAAAAAGAATTAAGCGGCACTGTAGTTTTCCTATTCCAGCCTGCCGAAGAAGGCCCACCCGAAGGAGAAGAAGGAGGCGCGCAACTTATGATTAAAGAAGGCTGCCTCGACAACCCAAAACCGGAAGCTATCTTCGGATTGCATATTGGTACTTTTGGGGACAACGGAAAAATCTATTACAAACCCGAAGGTTTTATGGCCAGCACGGAACAATTTATAATTAAAGTAAAAGGCAGGCAAAGCCACGGTGCCACCCCATGGAAAGGAATCGATCCTATAGTAGTCAGCGCACAGATCATTAACGGATTACAGACCATTGTAAGCCGCCAGCAGGATATTGTAAAAGCACCGGTTATTATTACTGTCGGCAGGATTACTAGCGGTTTACGATTTAATATCATTCCGGAAGAAGCAGAAATGGAAGGCACAATTCGCACGCTCGACAGTAAAATGCGCCTGGATGTCCTGGAACGAATAAAAACTACAGCAACCCATATAGCAGAAGCAAGTGGTGCCACAGCCGAAGTACAGTTTGTAAACAAGACACTTGTAACCTATAATACACCGGAACTGGTTCAGAGATCATTACCTTCTCTCTATAAGGCAACAGGGCAAAAAGAAAATGTAGTATTATGGAACTGGACTACCGGAGGCGAGGATTTTTCATTTTACGGACAAATAGTTCCTTCCTTCTTCTTTTGGCTGGGGGTAAGGGACCCGAAAATCAAAATGGAAGAGGCGCCAAGCCATCATACACCAGATTTTTATATGGACGACAGTAAACTAGATGTAGGCGTAAAAACCTTTTGTCAGCTGGTTTTTGATTATGGTAAAAAGTAAGCTATTATAATTGCAATTATGGGATAACAGTAATATTATAAACATACTTAAAATCAGCATAATTGACATACAATTGTTTTCTGTTACCCTGATTTTTCCGGGTTACAATTAAAATATCACATGCTTTGCCGTCATTATCAACACAACTTAATGGTATGGTTTCATCGGTAGGTGTTACGATTTTTTCACCATAGGCAACAATTTTAAAAAGCTGAATTTCCTGAGAAGCAATAACGATCCGGTTTTTAGCAGGGTCAAGAGTAATAATAAGTGTATTTTTTTCAAAATCACTCCATTTACCCCAGCCTTTTTTATCATCTTTTTCGACAACACTAAAGCTGCTGGCTTTGAATTTATATACCTGTGCCGAAGCTTTTGAAATGGTAAATCCAAAAAATAAAAAAACAATAAAGGCCTGAAAAATTTTCATTGGAATAATTTAAGAGTGGTAAAATTACAAATTCTATTCCAAAAAACAGGCACTTCAACGAGTGCCCTTCTTTAAAGTTATTTCAGATTAAGCGTATTTGTCTTTTTTGCATCTACCGTTAAACCGTTTGAGTCTTTGTAATTTTAAAACTAATTTGCCTTCGAAGCATCAAGTCAATAAAAAAGTGTGGATAAAGGATCTCAAAAAATGTCAGTTTTTAAATCCAATGAATGATCAGGAGCACAAAAGTTGCTATTTCCATTGCCTTTTGTCCCGCTTTCCGCTCTATCTGCGCAAAAAAGCGCAGGATGCCGCTGCAATCCTACCGTGTGGACACATCTTTTT
>DASVUQ010000351.1:0-4048 GCA_036386975.1 Flavobacterium sp.
CAGCAATCCCGCATTATGGCCTTCCTGGCCATGTGGCAGGTTCATTCCGGCAGCAGTAATGGATTTTGTATATGAAAACAAGTTTATATCTCTAAACGAAAAAAGAGGATCTTTTGAATGATCCTCCTTTTAGTTTATGCAAAAAATTTATTCTTTAATAAAACGTAACGTTCTCTTTTGATTGTCTTTTGATAGGGTAATCAGGTAAACGCCATTGCTTAAAGCGGAAGTATTTATTGATAAATCAGTTTCAGTTGTAATTTTCTTTTCTCCAATTTTTTGGCCTAAATAATTATAGATTGTATAATTGTCGGGAAGACCAAATGCAGTAGGTATTACAATGTTCAAATTAGTTTTTGAAGGATTAGGATATAAATAAATAGCTGAAGAAGTGGCAAATTCGCCAGTGCTCAATACATTGTTAGTAAATGCTTTGCTATCAATTGCTCCAAAAGAGGCTCCGGCAATCAATGTCACGGTTCCGTCAGGAGATTGTATATTATAAAATCCGTCTCCTGCAGAACCACAACAGATTCCGTCTCTTCCATCATCGTTAATTTCAAAAACATAGCATCCATTTGCGGGTAAGGTCCACTGTTGAGTAATAACATCTGGCAATGGGTTGCCTTCTGTTGTGTTGGTATATTCCCCTCCTGAATATAAAATTGTTCCTGCTGCATCTTTAAGGGTCCATGTTGTTTCTGCTCCAAAATAATCCCTTTGCAGGGTAAAGTTTACCTGGGTGTAATTAAAATTTTGTGTTACTGCCGGCAAAGTAAATGTGCCTGTTGCGCTATTGTTGGAAGCTCTCTGGTCTGCAGTTCCATTTGCGCCGGCAATAGTAATAACAATCGGGCCACTTGCAGCTGCTGTTACAGGCATATCAAAAGTTGCAAATTGATCTGGCCCTAAGTTTCCTGTCCAGCTATATGTAGTTGCCGATCCGCCATTAACAGTATAACTTAATAATGCAGAGATCAGGTTACTTGTTCCCCTGTTGGTCAATGTTATTTTTTGTAAAGGTGGTGTAGCACTTCCGCACGATGCTGGTATACTGCCACAGGTCCTTTCTATTTTTATATCAGCGTCATTGGCAAACAACGGAATCGGAAAGTTTTTTGTTGAAGTTTTTAAAGTAGCTCTTCTTGTCGCGTTATTAAGAACAGTAATTATTCTGGCTTTTTGATCGGCCGTAAAAGTATTCATACACGTGCCAGTAGAATAGTCCATATAATTCTGAACCATATCCAGCCCTGGATCGGTAGGACAGCTATCTATACCGATCGCACAACCAAAGTTTGGTGCTGCAGCATTTGGAGTATCGGCACAGAAATCATCAACTGAGCAACCCCCATCGCCCCAAATATGCTTTAGACCCAGCCAGTGGCCAATTTCGTGTGTCATCGCCCGTCCTTTATCATACCCTGGTCTCAAAATAAATGTTCCGTCATTATAATCACTGCTTCCAAAAGTGTTGTAATCACCAACTACTCCATCTGTTGCTGCCCCACCTTCGTTATTGTTTAATCCCGGAAGCCCTGAAGCACTTGGAAATTGTGCATAACCCATAATGGCTGTACCAGATAAATTTACAGACCACATATTCAAATATTGGGTAGGGTCCCAAATAGTTTGAGGTTTAACGATATTGTTTATGCCAGCAAGTGACCAAGATGATTCACATAAATTAATGTGCTCAATTCCATTTGTCGGGTTGCCGTTCGGGTCAACTTTAGCTAAAGCAAATTGTACCTGAATATCTGCCCCAACAGGATTGGTATTAAACCCGGGTGTCCCTGCCAATCTTCGAAAATCGTTATTTAAAACAGTAATCTGGGATTGTACCTGTGCATCTGTAATATTGGGCGCAGTTCCGACAGGCTGGCCGCTGTGGATAACATGTACAACGACCGGAATTGTAATGATACCATTTGATTCGGAACTCACAGATTGCATTGATTTGTAGTTTTCAACAAGAGGCTGTAGCCAGGCTTCGAATTCAGCAGGAGTTTTTCTTTTTGGATTTTGTTCCTGAAGAAATTCTTCGTACTCATCTGTTACGCATGTAATTAATCCATTCTCCGGATTAATTTTTGAAGCACTGATTCTTTTTCCGAAAGCAGTGGGAACCTGGTTCTTGGTTTGCGCAAATCCAATACCTGAACCTAAGGCAAATGTTAAAATAAGGGCTTTAAGAGAGAAAGTGATTTTTTTCATCATAAAAATAAAGTTTTGTTAAAAGTAGCTAAAATACGAAATTCAATATTTAATATTAGTTTTTATTTTTTAACATTTTGATTATCAAATGTTATAATATTGAAGAAATAATGGCTAACAAAAAAATTATCTTTCTGAAATGTCATTAACCCATATTTTCTACTTAACATTGTTAATAATCTCTATGACGTGTCTTTTGCTAAACCTAACCGATATCCTAAAAAATCTTAGAACTTACAGATTTATTGCTTTATCAACATCAATTAAAACCATAAAAGAATACTGTTTTAGTAGCTGGTCAAATTGATTTTGAAAAAACTACGACTTTTATATAAACCTCCTTTTTACTTGATAAGTAAGGATAAAATAATAACGATTTGTACTAAGGTTTAGGCAACGGTGCGCCAACAGCAATCCCACATTGATGGCCTTCCTGTCCATGTGGCGGGTTCATTCCGGGAGCAGTAACAACATTGGCATTTTGACCCGCAGGTGGAGTGGGCACAACAATTTCCTGTGTAGTAGTTGTAGTTTGTGGTACAGCAGGTTTAGCCGCGGCTGAATTTAAAGGCGATCCTACCGAAACATCACAACGATGGCCTGGTTGTCCGTGAGGCGGGTTCATACCTTTAGGCGTTACCGTATTTTGTGCTGTTGCTGCCGGTACATTTACTTTCATTTGTTGCATTGCCGGATCAGGGTTTTGTTGCCGTGCAGGTTGGGTCACAGTTGTACCGCTTAAGGGTGCCCCGGCTGCAATATCGCAACGATGACCCGGCTGTCCGTGTGGAGGGTTCGTCCCGTTAACAGCTTGAATATTTTGAGTAGTGGCCGCTTGGTTTTGAGCAGCGGCACTTGCAGTGGCAGGGTTATTTGTTCCTTTTATCGCATCTGGTATAACAGAACTTTCCTGTGGTTCCAGTTCTTTTTTGCAGGAACTGCATAAGATGAATAACACGAAAAAGTAAATTAGGGTAGTTTGAAGTTTCATTATATTTGCTTTTATTACTTCAAATATAAACTTTAATAATGACTAATTGTTAACTGTCATTCAATAAAATAGCGTATAGATAAACATTATGTTTCACTTTGATAAAAACTTTGGACTCTTTATTGGAAAAATTTCAGACAATAGATTCCATAAGCATTATGCCTTGCAAATAAGTATTTCTACAACCTTAGAGATGACACTTTCTATAAAAGAAGGAAGAGACATTCGGGGAAAGTCTTTTTTTATTAATTCAAAAGTGGAACATAAACTAATCAGTAGTACAGATCAATTAACTATTCTAATAAATCCATTATGTGCTATTGGGCACCAGTTATTTTTGAAATTTGAGAAATCAAAATCGTATCATCTTGATGATGAATTGGCAATTAAATTAGTTGAAGTGCTGAAAGAGTTTAAAAATGAAAATATAACATTCCAAACCTTGTGCAATTTAGTTTTAAAAATATTGGAACAATACCAATGTACTTGCCAATTGGAAAACCATTTACAAGATGATAGGATTATGAAAGCATTGGAAATTATTGAAGCCAACTTTGAAAAGGTTTATAGTTTAGAAGAAATCGCCGGGTTATGTTTTTTATCGCCTTCTCGTTTTCTTCATTTATTTAAAGAAAAAACAGGACTTAATTTTAGACGGTATCAACTATGGAATAAGGTCATCAAATCATTGCCTTATCTTCAAAAAAATTTAATTGCAGACACTGCAGTAGCATTTGGCTTCTCTGACAATTCCCATTACACACGAACCTTTATTGAAACATTTGGTGTCACGCCAAAATTCTTTCTTTCAAAACATTAGCCAGTTTATACAATTTTAAA
>DASVUQ010000352.1:0-6759 GCA_036386975.1 Flavobacterium sp.
CACTAATGCCCTTGTCACTGCACAGTATGAAATCGCACCGGGCACCGTGCTGCCGGCAAACCTTTCAGGCACTTACATCAATTTTGTTCCCGGGGCCCGATGGTCGGTTGCAACAGGCAAGATTGACAGCCAATCAGGAAACAATTTTACATTCCAATACCGTTTTAGAGATGCTAGAGATAACACCACAACATTCTACAAGCCCCGCGCCGGCGATATCTTTTACCTGTGGGGCAAGTACGAGCTTCTTGATACGCCGGGAGAGTGGTTCAGAAAGCCGGATGAAGAGGGCGGCATGCTCTATCTCTATTTTCCCCCGGGAGTCAACCCAAACAATCAGGTGGTAGAAATAAAATCAGCAGGCGAGAACAGGAATTATGCCTTCTGGATATTTGACCGGTCTCATATCACTATAAAAAATATAAAGATAAGGGGCGCCTACATTTCTGTCTCTAGGACCTGCAGCAATATAACAATTGACGGAGTTGATGTAGAATATGGAGACCATGCTACCATAATACCCTATTGGTATGGCGGTGGTGCAGCGTCAATCAACTCATCACAGCCTAATACAATAATAAAAAACTGCAAGGTGGCATATAGCGCCGGCGGCGGCATAGCAATAAGCGGCAACGACAGTAAGGCCATCAATAATGTCGTGCATGACACGGGTTATATGGGTAATGGCGGGTCATCAGTATCAGCTACATCAGGTTTAAATATGGAACTCAAAAATAACACCGGATGGAATGTAGCCAGCGCCAATGTAATAGATTTCAGGTTTGCCAGAGATACTAAAGTATGGTACAATGACGCTTCCCAGTCTGGCAAGATCACATTTGACGGCGGCATGCTCATGGGTGCCGTGTATAGAACTGACACTGAACCTTATTATATCCCCGTTTATGCCGAGGGTACGGAAATAGCCTACAACTACATTCATGGAGGGCAGGGGCTTTCCGGTGGAGATTTTTTCGGCACTTCAGGAATTTACTTTGAAGGCCATCTGCACGATTACGTAATACATCATAATGTAATATGGAATGTCGGAGGGGGAATTAATATGCCCGACAGCAACTATTCCGGCTTCAAGATATACAACAATACTCTTTATGAAGCACCTATGGTGCTTTACAATAGACCTAATATAGTTAATGTAGAAATAAAAAACAACGTGTTTACTAGATTTGTAAGTGGTGGTGATTACCATACAACCAGTTCTGTACTAAAAAATCTAACTACATTAATAGACTACAGGACGAGCGTATATCCGGATAATATATATGCGCCCAACCCCCAATTTACAAATCCGGAAAACCTGAACTTTATGCCTCTTGCCGGCTCGCCCCTCATTGATGCCGGCATGGAGCTGCCTCCATACACCGACAGATTTTTAGGCACAAAACCAGACATAGGTGCGTTTGAAAGTGGTAAGCCTACTTTTATTGCAGGTGCTCTGGTGCGTCCGCAGGACATAGCTAACATTACTGTCACTTATGATAATGCTGCATTTCCTAATAAAAGGTTTACAGTTTCCGGATTACCGGAGGGCAGAAAAATAGATCCGGATTTTAAATTAAAAATTGGAACGGCACCGTCTGGTGGGACTATGCAATATGATTATGCTACCAATCAAGTAAGTTTTACAAATGTACCAAACGGAAACCTTACAGGAGTGCAGCCTATTTCCTTAGACATGGGAACAGAGGGCGTTCGTGCGACCAGTTCTTCTATAGACTTAAGTAATTTATCTGTATATAGCATAGCCGTTTATCCTAACCCTTCCAAGGGGGAATTCTTTATAAGGATCCCGCAGGAGTATCAGGGTAAGGAAGTAAGGGTTCGGGTATATGCCCTGGATGGGAAACTGGTACTGGACAAAAATCTGGAAAATAACAATGCAGATGCTGTAAGATTAACAGCAAAAGGAATATATATCCTTAAAACTACAATTGAAGATCAGACATTTACCAATAAAATTTTTGTAAACTAACTAATCTTTACTTTATATTGAAGAAAAAAATGTTCTTATTATTTCATTTGATTACTTAAAGAGACATCACATCTACTATAATTTCCTTTGGTATAGTAAGCTCCAATAAAAAGGCTGTTTCATATGAGACAGCCTTTTTTTAATTCACATTTTTATATTTTAAGTATTTCATTTTAAACTTTGACTCTGGTTCTAATCAGTACAGTCTAAATACCTAATCTTTAAATTTATTCCTTATAAAATTTTAAAAATGGTAAGTAATCAGTAACATCATTATTTTTAAATTCTATCATAATCTGCTCAACAGTAATTTACCGTAATTTTCTTTCATAAAAATACCCCCAAATAGTTGTTTAACTTTTGGGGGTGTTTTTTATGATTATCTAAATCTTAATATGGCTTATTTTTATTTTGCCTCTTTTTTGGCTTCTTCCACCATTTTTTCATTTGCAGTAATAGCAAACTCTACCCTTCTGTTCTGGCTTCGGCCTTCTGGAGTATCGTTTGAAGCAATGGGATCAGCAACACCCATTCCTGTTGTTTTGAAACGACCCGCCCTTAAACCTTTATTGCTTAAATATGATTTTACAGATGCCGCTCTTTGTTCTGATAATACCTGGTTAGATTCTACACTTCCTGTACTATCTGTATAACCATAAATTACAATATCAGTATCTGGGTATTCTTTAAAAACTCTAACTAATTTATCAAGATTGGCTTGTGCTGTAGCGGTTAGCGTAGATTTTCCGGTATCAAAACGTATGGCATTTTCATTCAATACTAATTTAATTCCTTCTCCAACACGAACTACATCAGCACCGGGTAGCGCATTATCAATTTCCCGGGCTTGTTTGTCCATTTTATTCCCGATAACACCTCCTGCAACTCCGCCTATAACTCCACCAAGAACAGCACCAAGAGCACCTTTACCGCCTTTTCCTAAATTATTACCTAATATACCTCCAATAACTGCACCGGAAGCAGCTCCGATCCCTGCTCCTCTTTGTGTATTATTTGTATTTTTAACAGCCTCACAGCTTGTAAAAAATGAACCTATTGCTATTAAAAATGCCAATACTCCTATTGAAAAATTTTTCATGTGATATTTTTTAATTAATTAACTTTTTGAAATTGATATACTACGTCTGTGCTTTTTCCTCCAACATTAATCATATCTACTAACTCAAATGAAGAGGGCGTCTGGTTTCTTACATTAAGCACATAACCATCACGTACTTTTTTGGCTTTTTCTCCGGCATTTAAAATTTTAAGTACAAACTGGCCTTGTTTATTAACAAACCATGTTATAGGAGAACTAAATGAACCACATGTAGCGCCACCGGCCAAAGCCATTTCTCCCTTATTGTTATTAGAAATAAATTTCCATGTACTTCCCTCGAAACATTTTGAATCGGCTAAACCAAAAGAGTTAACTTTAATATATTCAGAACCAGGATAAGTAACGCTATTAATAATCCAGTTTCCTTTCATTGCAACAGCTGATTTGTTATCTACTTTAGTGTTAGTAGCTGATGTAGTCTTACAACCAGTCAGAATGGCTGTAGCCAATAAAAATAATACTATCGTTTTTTTCATATTTTATGGTTTTTAAATATTAATATTTGAGGGCAAATATACAACCTTACCGGTATTGAATTGTTTTAATATTATTTAAAATACTATTAAAATTAACAACTATACGACAATTTGTCATAATAATTCGAATTGGTATTTTATTTGAAAGCCATTTAAAAACTAATTTTAAATTACTATAAACATGACAACAGGAAAAATTAATGTTTCAGTAGAAAACATCTTTCCCTTAATCAAAAAATTCCTATACAGTGATCACGAGATTTTCTTACGTGAGCTGATTTCAAATGGGACTGATGCTACTCTTAAATTAAAGCATTTAGCAAGCATCGGTGAAGCCAAAGTAGAATACGGTAATCCGATGATCGAAGTAAAAATTGATAAAGAAGGAAAAAAACTGCACATTATTGACCAAGGTTTAGGCATGACTGCTGATGAAGTAGAAAAGTACATTAACCAGGTGGCTTTTTCTGGTGCCGAAGAGTTTTTAGATAAATACAAAGATTCTGCAAAAGATTCCGGTATTATAGGTCATTTCGGACTTGGTTTTTACTCTGCTTTTATGGTGGCTGAAAAAGTAGAAATCATTACAAAATCCTATAAAGACGAACCGGCCGCACATTGGACTTGTGACGGTAGCCCTGAATTTACTCTTGAACCTTCGGACAAAACATCTCGTGGAACAGAAGTTATTTTACATATTGCAGAAGATTCATTAGAGTTCCTCGAAGAATCCAGAATCCGGGAGTTATTAAATAAGTATAATAAGTTTATGCCTGTTCCAATCAAATTCGGAACAAAACAGGAAGCATTGCCAAAACCGGAAGATGCGCGTGAAGATTATAAAACAGAATATAAAGAAGTAGATAATATCATTAACAACCCTAATCCGGCATGGACTAAATTGCCTGCTGATTTGTCTGATGAAGATTATAAAAATTTCTATAGGGAGTTGTATCCGATGCAGTTCGAAGAACCTCTCTTTAACATTCATCTTAATGTAGACTATCCTTTTCACCTTACCGGGATTTTGTATTTTCCAAAATTAGGGTCTGATTTACAAATTCAGAAAGATAAAATTCAGCTATACCAAAACCAGGTATATGTTACAGATAACGTAGAAGGGATTGTTCCTGAATTTTTAACGATGCTAAAAGGGGTTATTGATTCTCCGGATATTCCTTTAAATGTTTCGAGATCCTATTTACAGGCAGATGGTGCTGTAAAAAAAATCTCCAATTACATTACAAGAAAGGTGGCAGATAAATTAAAATCATTATTTACGGAAAACCGTGAGGATTTTGAGAAAAAATGGAATGATATCAAAATCGTTCTAGAATACGGAATGCTTTCTGAACCTAAATTCTATGAAAAAGCGGGTGCTTTTGTTTTATATCCGACTGTTGATGATACCTATTTTACAATAGAAGAATTAAAAGAAAAAGTAAAAGAAAATCAAACCGACAAAAACGGTAAACTGATTATACTCTACGCTTCTAATAAAGATGCACAACATAGTTATATTGCTGCCGCGAAAGAGAAAGGATATGAAGTGTTATTATTGGATTCACCAATCATTTCTCATTTAATCCAGAAGCTGGAATCAGATAATGAAAACCTTACCTTTATACGTGTAGATGGCGATTCCATAGATAAACTAATTGCCAAAGAAGAAAATCAGATTTCAAAATTATCTGATGATGAAACTGAAAAACTGAAAACAGTTTTAGAAACTATAGTGCCAAAACCTACGTATTCGGTACAACTGGAAGCTTTAGACAGCACGGCTTCCCCTTTTATTATTACGCAGCCGGAATTTATGCGAAGGATGAAAGAAATGAGCCAATCCGGTGGTGGCGGAATGTTTGGTATGGGCAGTATGCCGGAAATGTATAATCTTGTGGTGAATACTAATTCAGAACTAGCGTCAACAATTTTGGCAACCGAAGATAAAACGACACAAGAAAGTTTAGTGAAACAAGCGCTAGACCTGGCTAAACTATCGCAAAACTTATTAAAAGGCGAAGATTTGACTGCGTTTGTAAAAAGGAGTTTTGAGCTTATAAAATAGTTACAACAGCCATAAGGCACCAATACAACCTGTAGTACTCCATTGCTGATAACTACAGGTTTTTTTTTATATATTTTATTAATGAAATTAATAGCGAAATTTGTTTCAATTAATATATCAACTAACAACTCTTATTTACTGCTAAAATCAATTTGTCTCTCTATTGCTGTCAAACTAAAACGGAATACCTTATCTTTGCCCGCTTTTTAAAATTCAGCATATCAAAAATGACAAATAATAAAGTATTGAAAGGGGTCTTTCTTGTTGGCCTTGGAGCAACAAGCTATGGAATGCTGGCCACTTTTGTAAGAATGGCGTATGATGAAAATTTTACCACTGCCGAAGTAACTACATCTCAGGTCATATATGGTATTATTGGTTTACTGATTATTAATTCTTTTCAACGAATAAAAAATAAAAACACAGCTGTAAAAGCTACTAAAAACAATATCCTTCATTTGATGATTGCCGGAACCTCTACAGGTTTAACCAGTGTGTCTTACTATTTATCGGTTCATTATATTCCTGTCTCTATAGGGATTGTATTATTGATGCAAACAGTGTGGATGGGCGTCCTGGCAGAAATGCTACTGGAAAAAAAATGGCCTTCTAAAATTAAAATTATTGCTGTTATTATTGTTCTGACAGGAACAGCTTTAGCCACAAATGTTATAAATACTAATGTAACCCTTGACTGGCGTGGCGTTATGTGGGGGCTTTTAGCAGCGGCTTCCTATACGACAATGATGTTTACTGCCAACAGGGTCGCTACTCAAATATCTTCTGCGCAGCGCAGTTTGTTTATGATCCTTGGTGGCGCTGTTGTAGTATTCGGATTTGGATTTGCCACTCAGACTACACCTTTTAATTTTGAAATCTTTATGAAGTGGGGGCTTATCCTGGCTATTTTTGGCACCATCATTCCACCCATGTTATTAAATGCAGGGTTCCCATTAACGGGGATTGGGCTTGGTAGTATTGTTTCGGCTTTAGAACTTCCCGTATCTGTAATGATGGCTTATGTCCTACTTCACGAAGAGGTGATGTTGCTGCAATGGATAGGCATACTTCTTATTCTTTTTGCAATTATAATGATGAATAT
>DASVUQ010000353.1:0-2786 GCA_036386975.1 Flavobacterium sp.
TTACACGTAACAAAAGAAGATGTATAGTTATGAAACTTTTAATTAAAATAATATTTATCACAATATGCTTTACAAATTGTAAAGCTCAAAATAAATCAACTATGGAAACGATATATGAACAAAAAATAAATAACATCACTATAAAATTATTAGTTAATAATGTTACGTATAAAATAAAAGATAAAGATGGGAAAAGCATCTTTCAGGAAAAAGATGGTGCCATAGGCTACGTAGATTGGGAAACAATAATTATCAACCAATCAGGAGAAAAAAAAATATTAGATAGTTTTCACTTGAAAAAAGAAAGTATACAGTGGCGGTTAGGGGAGCAAAATGGAGAATCCCCTTTTCCGTTTTACAATATTGTTGAATCATTTATACGAAACAATCAGGTATACATAATTATGCACAAAGGTGGAACTGTCGTATTAGACAGATATCTTTTTAAAGAAGATAATACTTTTCAAAAAGATTCAAAAATAATAGCACGTTTTTTAGCAACCCCATCTTTAGGACCTCCAGCAGGTTATGTAATAATGAAAGAATTTGGAAATATTGTGTTCTTTCATCTAGGTATAGGTACTTCCATGGGGCAAAAAAGTGAAACACTTTATACTTTAAATACTCTAAATAATTATTTAAAAAGAATAATTTTTGATGAGTCAATGCAAAAAATAAAAGATGAACAAAAAATTTTTAAAACCTTGGATTTAGAACAAAATAAAGAAAAAGTAAGGGAAGAAATTAAAAAAGCATTACTTGTCAATAAAACTGTAAAAGAAATAGATAAGGTTGATTATATAGGCTATATTGATGATTATGTTTCTTATTTTTCTAATAAAAACAATAACAGAAGAAGTCAAGGAACTATATTTTTTTTATATAAAACAAATAAAAACCAAACAAAAATTATCCGGTACAACAACGATAAATTTGAGTGGCAAATAGGCGACTATAAAGAAGAAGAAATTAAACAGCCTTAATGATGAAAAAGTTTATAGTATTATTTAAACAATAGTTATTACTAGAAATTATGAATAAGATAAAACTAATAATTGTACTTTTTATAACTTTCTCTAATACTATAATCATGTCACAGGAAATTCCTTTTAAAAAAAATATAGGTACTAAAACCCTTCAATTATTTAATGAAAACGGAACTCATAAAACTATTTTAACCAACAGTAGGAATGAAAGTATCGTTTTAGAAGAGTTTGTCAACAATCCTATGTCTTTAGGGACAATAGGCAATAACCAGCATAACTGGTTTAATATTGTAGATGGTACTATACACGATAATGTTGTTTATGTATTGTATTATAATTTTGGATTAGTAGAATTAAAAACATATCATTTTACGCAAGAAAAAAAGTTTACTACCTCAACCTATTTTATCGATAAACAACCTTTATTGACATGGGACAATGGTGGCAACATTAGCTATTTTGTAGAGATGAAATGGTTTGGCACCAACTTGTATATGTATATAACTGCAAAGCAGCAATATGGAGGAAAAAAAACAGAAGGGTTATATCAATTTAAAAGCATAGCTAGTAAAATATATTATATAAACTTTAGTGAACCTGAGCATATAATAAAAGACGAAGATAAAACTTTTGACACTCTTGACTTAGATAAAAATAAAGAAATAGTTAGTAATGAAATTAGGAAGGCATTGCTTAACATTAAAGATATAAAAGAAACGGATAAATTAGATTATATAGGCTTTATTGATGATATTAGTTCCTGTGCTTTCAATAACAGCTACAAGAGAAGAAGTCAGGGAAGTATAATGTTCTTATATAAAATAAATAAATCTGAAACAAAAATTGTCAGATATAATAACTATAAATTTAAGTGGCAAATAGGGGATTATACAGAAGAAGAAATTAAACAACCCGACTAATGATAAAAAAGTATACAGTCTCGTTTTGCGTTTTGTTTTTTTGCACACACCTTACAGCCCAACAAATGAACGATACCCTAATTATTAATCAAAACATAAGTATAACACAACAATACACTCGGGAAAAAGACGATATAATAAAATGGGGCTTGTATGCCTATAATAATAAGCAAGACAAGACCATTAGTTTAGATACGATACATGCCTATATACCTTTTGGCAGAGAAAGAGATCTTACTTTGATCAAACCCAAAGCAATTGATGGTTTTATAGAAAACAATTGTTTGTATGTATTTATTTATCAGGAATTTCGCCTGGATTTAATGGAATATGATATTCAGGAAAAACAAATTGAAAAAAAACAAATTGCCACTATAACCATATTATTAGGAGGATCGGTTGATACTTTTGGCGGTTATGATTTTTCAGTTCAAAAATACCGGATTGAAAACAAACTCTACTTTTACATTACCTCTCGCAGAGATGTCGGAGCAGGTATGTCTCAAAAGTTGATTAGATTTAACACTCACTCAAAAAGAGTGTTTCAATTCAATTTTCCTGAGCCTATAAAAAAAATAAAAGATGAAGAAAAAACTTTTGACATTCTTGATTTAGATAAAAATAAAGAAGTAGTTAGTAATGCGATTAAAAAAGCATTACTTAACGGTAAAGCTGTAAAAGAAACGGATAAGGTTGATTATATAGGTTATATTCATGATCATATCTCTTATGGTTCTAGTAAAAGTAACTACGGAAGAAGGTTAGGAGCTATAATGTTTTTATACAAAATAAATAAAAATGAAACGAAAATTATTTGGTACAACAGTTATAAGTATGAATGGCAAATACGGGATTATACAGAAGAAGAAATTAAACAGCC
>DASVUQ010000354.1:0-7538 GCA_036386975.1 Flavobacterium sp.
CCTATTCCTTTCACCAATTGAAAAGCGGGTTTCACCATTTGTGGGAATTTTGGTTTTATTTTAAAGATACATTTGTCTTGTAATTTTAAAACCAATAATTATGAAAACGAAAATCATTTTTGCATCTACACTTTTAGCATCTTTCTTATGCTTTAGCTGTGAGTATTTTAGAACAGCTTCAAAAGATCCTGTTCCGGTTGAAAATCCCGATCCGGCTTTGAACACACCTCCAGAATCCAGCGGTACAAAAATTCAGGTGGCGATTTTGCTCGATACTTCAAGTAGCATGGATGGCCTCATTGATCAGGCAAAATCACGCTTATGGAATATTGTGAACACGCTGACAACCTTAAAATATGAAGGAAAGATACCGACGATAGAAATTGCATTATATGAATACGGAAACAGCGGATTGAGCCCCTCTTCAAATTATATCCGTCAAGTGACGCCTCTTTCTACTGATTTAGATTTAATTTCCGAAAAATTATTTTCACTTACAACTGGCGGTGGCGATGAATATTGCGGTGCGGTAATTCAGGATGCAAGTCAAAAATTAGAATGGGGGAGTGAAAAAGGAAATATGAAATTAGTCTATATAGCCGGTAACGAACCCTTTAATCAAGGCCCTGTTAATTATACTGAAGTTATTGCCGGGGCATTAAAAAAAGATATCTATGTAAATACGATTTTTTGCGGCAATGCGGTAGAAGGCATTAGTTCCAATTGGAAAGATGGTGCTGAAAAAGGCCAGGGAAAATATTTTAATATTAATTCAGATGAAAAAGTACAGTATATCGCAACACCATATGATGACAAAATTTATAAATGCAACGAACGCCTGAACGCAACTTATATCGGGTACGGAAGCCAGGGGGATGAAAAGAAACAGATGCAAGTGGCCCAAGATGAAAATGCCGAATCGGTATCTTCTTCCAATTATGCAGAACGCGCCGTAAGCAAGTCAAAAGCAGTATATAAAAATGATTCCTGGGATTTGGTTGATAAAGTAAAAGACGATAAAAAAGCACTGGAAAAAATTAAAAAGTCGGAGCTTCCGAAGGAATTGCAAAATAAATCTACAGAAGAAATAAAAGGAATTGTAGAAACCAAAACAAAAGAACGGGAAGCGGTTCAGAAAGAAATGGCAGATCTGGCCAAAAAACGCCAGGAATTTATTGATGCCGAATCTAAAAAAAGTAAAACCAAGGATGATTTAGGCAATGCAATTGCTTCTTCCATTAAGGAGTTTGCAAAAGTAAAAGGGTATACATTCGAGAAATAAATTTTATCAAACCCCGAACCTATAATTCGGGGTTTTCTTTATTCTTAATTTTATTTTTTATCTTCCCAACCCCTTATGAATTTTCATACTCTATTAAGTAGAAACAAACTTAAATATATACCAATGAAAAAATTCATCTTATTGTTGTTGCTCTTTCAGATAATCGCTTACGCGCAAAAGCCAATTTTTACAACGGCAAAAGTAAAAAATGCAACGGTTTACTTTAACGGAGCTGAACTTTCGCAGTCGGCCTTATTAAATCTTCCTATGGGAAATAGTGAAATCGTAATAAAAAATGTAGCGAATACTATCAATGAAAGCACGGTTCAAATTGGAGCCCCGTCATCGGTAACAGTAATGTCAGTGCAGTTTACCAATAACTATATTTCTGAATATGAAATTGACGAAAATGCCCCGGCGATTAGAAAAGTGCGCGACAGCATTGATTGGGTTCAAAAAGAGATTGCTAAAATCCAGACCGAAAAGAATTCATACAATAAAACCATTGAACTTTTAGACAGGAACCAGCAAGTTTCGGGAGCAAATTCGGGATTGAATGTAGCGGAACTGATGAAAATGGTAGAATATTATAAAACAAAAAGAAGCGAGTTGAGTAACACTATCACCTTGCTCTCGGCAAAAGAAACCAAACAGAACGACCGGCTTCAAAAATTAAAGAACAAGCTGGAATTTGATACTAAGAATGAAGAAAAAATAGCTTCAGGGAAGCTGATCCTTCAGGTAATGAATACAGTTGCTGGAAATACTCCGATAGATGTCAGCTATATTACAAACAGTGCGTCTTGGCGTCCTTCCTATGATTTGCGTGCTGAAAACCTGGCTTTGCCAATCAATATGCTTTATAAGGCGCAGGTTTCCCAAAGTTCTGGAATTGATTGGAAAAAAGTGAAATTAACCCTATCTTCTGGCGTTCCAAATCAAAATAATCAAGCACCCTCATTGAATCCGTGGTTTTTGGAGTATGCGTATGTATATGATGAAGAAAGTAAATTGAAAGATGCCGTTATAAGTGAGAATAGAGAAAACAAAGGCGAGTCAACAGAGAGCACTGGAAAACTCATTTCGCCGGTAATAGTAGAATCTTCTATTTCAGATTATACTACTATTGTTGAAAATCAGTTAAATACTTCTTTTGATATTGATATTCTGTATGATATTTTGTCTAATGGAAAAATGCACAGCGTAACTTTAAAAGAAATAAAACTGCCTGCTGCTTATAAATATTATGCCGCACCTACAGCCGACAAAGAAGCTTTTCTTCTGGCTGAAATCAGCGACTATTCAAAATATAACCTGTTGAAAGGTGAAGCGAATATTATTTTTGAAGGCATGTATGTAGGGAAAACTTTTGTCGATCCGAATCAGACTTCAGACACGCTGAGCCTCAGCATGGGCCGCGATAAGAAAATTGCTGTCAAGCGCGAAAAAGTAGTCGACAAATCAGGAACAAAATTCTTGTCATCTTCAAAAATGCAGACTTTTACTTTTGAGACTACTATTAGGAATAATAAAAAAGAAGCAGTGCAGCTGATGCTGAAAGACCAATATCCGTTAAGTACCGATAAAGAAATTGAAGTTGAATTGAAACAAAGCGACAATGCAAAAGTCAATACAGAAACCGGAATCCTTACCTGGGAATTGAACCTGAAACCAAACGAAACAAAAAAAATAAGGATTAGTTATACCGTCAAATATCCTAAAAATAGAATTATTGATAATTTATAAAAAAAGAGGCTGTCCGAAAATAGACTGCCCCAAAAAAGTGTTTTGTCCTAAAAGTAATAGAAGGTATATCCAGTTTATATAATAAATAAGAGTTCAATTTGTCACTACTATTTATGCCATTCTTAAAAATAGCATTAATTTTGTACGTTATGAGATGATTCCTCTCCAAAAGCAGGAATAACTAAAAATTATCAAATCAGCAAAATAATGTCAGTTTTAGAAAGAAATAGTTCAGCAGCAATTATCGAAGCAGAAAATAAATATGGTGCCCATAATTATCACCCGCTTCCGGTAGTATTGAGTAGGGGAGAAGGGGTATATGTCTGGGATGTAGAGGGTAAAAAATATTATGATTTTCTTTCAGCCTATTCTGCTGTAAATCAAGGGCATTGCCATCCGAAAATCATTAATGCAATGATTCACCAGGCACAAACCCTTACATTAACTTCACGTGCTTTTTTCAACGACCAGTTAGGGCCTTATGAAAAATATATCACACAATATTTTGATTTTGATAAGGTTTTACCAATGAATACAGGTGCTGAGGCTGTAGAAACAGCTATAAAAATATGTAGGAAATGGGCCTATGAAGTGAAGGGTATACCGGAACATGAAGCACAAATTATAGTGTGTGATGGTAATTTTCATGGTAGGACTACCACTATCATCTCATTTTCTAATGATGAAAATGCCCGGAAAAATTTCGGGCCTTATACAGCAGGCTTTATTAAAGTTCCTTATGATAATATTGAAGCCCTTAAAACAGTGCTGGAGTCATCTAAAAATATAGCCGGTTTTCTGGTAGAACCCATTCAGGGAGAAGCAGGTGTTTATACTCCGGCCGATGATTATATGTTACGTGCGAAAGCATTGTGTAATGAGCACAATGTATTATTTATGGCAGATGAAATCCAGACAGGAATTGCCAGGACAGGTTCACTTTTGGCAGTTTGTGGTAATTGCACCTGTGAGAATGCATGTGAACGACAGGAAGCTACTTATGCTACTCCGGATATTTTAATATTAGGAAAAGCGATTTCCGGCGGGGTATACCCCGTTTCTGCCGTTTTGGCCAATGATCCAATAATGAATGTTATTAAACCGGGGCAACATGGATCTACATTTGGTGGGAATCCAATTGCTGCGGCAGTAGCAACAGCGGCACTGGAAGTTGTCGTAGAAGAGAATCTGGCACAAAATGCAAGGGTACTGGGCAAAATTTTCAGGCAAAAATTGAATGAATATATTAGTGGCAGCTCTATTGTTTCATTAGTCCGCGGGCGTGGTTTATTAAATGCTATAGTAATAAATGATACGGAAGAAAGCGATACGGCCTGGAACATTTGTATGGCTTTAAGGGATAATGGCTTATTAGCTAAGCCAACGCATGGTAATATCATCCGGTTTGCACCGCCCTTAGTAATGAATGAAGCACAATTGCTGGAATGTGTGGATATTATTATTAAAACGTTGCGGCAATTTGAAAAGTAAAGCCAAGATTTTAATAAAAGGGCTGTTTCACACTTGCGAAACAGCCTTTTCTTAACATAAAATATATTTTATCATTGACCTGTTAACTCTCTAATTCTCTCTTGCATAAGGGTAGGATTCTGTAAAGCCTCCATTCCGAAATACACAACCATAAAAATCATAAGTATGATATAAACAAGGCTTATAGCGATACCAACAATAGCTAATATCCTTCCCAGGTTAAGGTTAGAATAATTAGAATATAAATCAGGATTTATTACATAAAGTTTTTTATCTGATGATGCTAAAACTAATGCAATTATTCCAAGGATAAGACCTATCCCATAAAAACAGCAACCGGGTATTGATAATATCCCAAGAACGAGTACAGCAGTGGCATTTGGCAATGTTTGTTTTTCCATAATTTTAAATTGTTTTAATTAATGTTTGTTATTTTATAAATATAAGAAGTTATCATTATTACTGCATTTACTATTGCAAAACTGATTATTACCGTATGATATTTTCTACTCTTATCAACAAAATGAAGCGCAATGGCCGCAAACAATACGATAGTAGTATAAATAGCGGGAAACATATGAAAAGCACCTAGAAAATCACCTTTAAGTACCATTAAAAATGCTCTTTGTGTTCCACATCCCGGGCAGTCAAGCCCAAAAATCATTTTGTTCGTACAGGGCAACATATATTTCTCTATATCCACATATCCACTTGTTAAATTTTTACAATTTTACAAATTAAAAAATAAAGATTTGCAATTTTGATGTTATAACTTTAAAGTTATTACTTTTGAAATTTAAATCAGGTAGTATGAAAAAACTTTTAATTCCGGTACTATTCATATCAGGTTTTTTTGCTTTTTATGAGCAAAGTAAAGACAAACCTAATCTATATATTATTGTAGTTGCTATTGCAGTATTCATGTTAAGTATTATGCAACTCAGTTTTAAAGTTCCCCATAAAAATAACAATGATAACCACGAAGACGATGTTTCATAAAGGAGATAAGGTAACCGTTTTAGATGATGCTATAGATGGTGTTGTACTTGCTGTAAATCAGGATAAAATTACGATTGAGACTAATGATGGTTTTGAACTGACCTTCAATGCCAAAGAATTACTAAAAACAAGCGGTAATGATTTGAATTTTAACATGGGTGCTCAAAACTTAGATGAAATTATTAAGCAAAAAGAAATCCCCAAACCCCGTAGTTTTGTAAAAGAAAAAAAAGCGAAAGAAGGGCCAGTGCCGGAATTTGACCTTCATATTGAAAAGTTGGTAAAGAATCATAGAAATATGAGCAACTATGATATTTTAACGCTTCAGACAGATACTGCAAAGAGGCATATTGAATTTGCAATAGCTAACAGGATCCCTAAAATAGTATTTATTCATGGTGTTGGAGAAGGCATCCTTAAAGCCGAGCTGGATTTTCTTCTCGGCCGTTACGATATTATTGCTTTTCAGGATGCTAATTATCAAAAATATGGTTTAGGGGCCACAGAAGTTTTCATCAAACAAAATTCAAAATATTAGTTTGATGTATATGTTCCTAAAAGAAAATAGGTACCTAAATTAAAACTAACATTAGCTTTTGTTAAAGTAACATTTTTTAATCTGATAGTATGCGTAAAATTACTTGCATTAGTAGTAGTAGTCACTTCTATTTGCCCTGATGTTGCATTACCATTATTGGCTGTCCAGGTTTCTATTGGGGTAGGACCAGTACAAAAGGATGATGATATCAAATTATTATTGTACAACTGAAGTTTTAAAGCAGTAGTGGTGCCATTAATAAGTGCTATAGGTTTTACACCAGGAGTATTATTAAACAAAGATGGATCTGCCGTTAACGTAACCGCTTGTGCGCCATTTATTATATAATAGTTGTTTGTTCCGGGGCACTTACTAAAAGTAGCTACTGAGGTATTCGATAAAACATTAAAGGTAGTTTCAGGTTCGTTATAAATCCCAAAATTAATTTCTTCATTTTTTTGAGTACCTCCATCAACATTAAAGGTCACATCTTTTATTATAATAGAATGATTATATCCTGTCACCCTTGTAGCACCTGTGGCCTGATCGGTAGTTCTTACTGCAGATGTCGTAATATAAATTTTTCCACCAGTAGCGATATGTTCTTTAGTTACCACAGGATTAGATGCCGGAATATCAGAACAAATAGTTTCTGATGCTAATGAGCCATTATATTCCCTATAAATTAAACTTATAGATGAATTAATTTCGATAGGAATAGCTTCCGATACTATTTCATTTTTAAACGTTTCTTCAGGTATTTTTAAAATAAATGCCCTGCTATCCTTTATATTATATAAAAAGAAGCGGCTTCCTGTTCCGGCACCCTTACAGGCTTTTACATTTTCTGGTACAAACTGAAAAGAAACAACCGAAAGATCGCCATCATCACAGCTATTAAATAATAAAATAATACATAAACAGGCCAGAAGATTTTTCATTGCTATAAAATTTTAAACAAAAATAATCAAAAAAACCGCATTTCAGAATTGACTTATCATAATGAAATCACAAACTGAAAATTCATAACTTTGCTGGAATGAAAAAAGTATACCTCGATAACGCTGCAACCACACCAATCCGTCCGGAAGTTATTCAGGAAATGGTAAAGATTATGAATGAAGATTATGGAAATCCATCCTCTACACATAGTCTGGGAAGAAGTTCAAAAAATATTTTAGAACTTTCGAGAAAGGCTATTGCAAAGCATTTTAATGCAACAGCACAGGAAATTATTTTTACTTCGGGAGGAACAGAATCTAATAACTGGATTTTACAAACTGCTGTTAAAAATTTAAATATTAAAAGGATTATATCAGCAAAAGTAGAGCATCATGCCGTATTGTTGGCCGTTGAAAATTTAAAACAGTATCATATACAAACCGATTATGTAAATATCTTGCCAGATGGTACAATCGATGTAAACCATCTGGTTGAATTACTCTCAGAAAACCTACCGACACTGGTTTCCTTAATGCATGT
>DASVUQ010000355.1:0-26537 GCA_036386975.1 Flavobacterium sp.
GTGCCATGTCTTCCAGGGACGGGTCCTGAAAAACCACAAATGGGGGGACACCTAGTTTCTTTGCCACTTTCTTTCGTAGATCACGCAACATGCTCATTAAAGCTTCATCTGCTACTCCGGAAGATTTTGCTGCGGTAACGATGGCTTCATCTTCGGTTTCATTGTATTCATGGTCTTCAGACATTAAGAATGAAGTAGGCTTATCAATAAAATCCATTCCTTTTTCTGTGACTTTAAGAATACCATACGTTTCGATATCTTTTGATAATAAGCCTTCTACAAGTACCTGACGGATTAGCGCCATCCAATAACGTTCTTCGAAATTGGAACCGCCACCAAAATAAGGTTGTGTATCCGTCCTATGTGCTTTTATCGTGGCATTTATTTTTCCTGTCAGTGTATAGATAATTTCCTTTGACTTGTATAAGTGCTTGGTATCCCTTACGGTCTTAAGTAACTTAACCACCTGGTCCTTCGCTTCAATTTTGGTTTTTGGGTTTCTGACATTATCGTCCATATCTGCACCCTCACCAGTCTCACTGTCAAATTCTTCACCGAAATAGTGCAATAGAAATTTCCTTCTGGACATAGAAGTTTCAGCATAGGCAACCACTTCCTGTAATAATGCAAAACCTATTTCCTGCTCTGCAACTGGTTTCCCTGACATGAATTTTTCTAATTTTTCCACATCTTTATAGGAATAGTATGCTACGCAATGCCCTTCTCCCCCGTCGCGGCCTGCACGTCCGGTTTCCTGGTAGTAGCTTTCCAGTGATTTTGGAATATCATGATGGATTACAAAACGCACATCCGGTTTATCAATTCCCATTCCAAAGGCAATGGTTGCTACCACAACATTTACATCTTCCATCAGGAACATATCCTGGTGTTTTGCCCTTGTTTTGGCGTCAAGCCCTGCATGATAGGGTACTGCACTGATTCCGTTTACCTGTAGCACCTGGGCAATAGCTTCCACCTTTTTACGGCTCAAACAATAAATAATTCCTGATTTCCCTTTATGTTGCTTGATAAACCGAATAATATCCGATTCTACATTTTTTGTCTTTGTGCGTACTTCGTAATATAAATTAGGCCTGTTAAAGGAAGCCTTAAAAATATTGGCACTTACCATATCCAGGTTCTTAAGAATATCTTCCTGTACTTTAGGCGTTGCCGTTGCCGTGAGACCAATTATTGGTACCTCCCCTACTTGTTTTATGATGTGGCGGAGATTCCTGTATTCCGGCCTGAAATCATGGCCCCATTCCGAAATGCAATGTGCCTCATCGATAGCCACAAATGAAATAGGGACATTTTTAAGAAAAACAACATACTCTTCTTTTGTAAGGGATTCCGGGGCTACGTATAATAGTTTTGTGATCCCTGAAGTAATATCTTTTTTAACCTGGGCTATTTCTGTTTTTGTAAGGGATGAATTAAGAACATGTGCCACTCCGTTCTCTGACGATAAACTCCTAATGGCATCGACCTGATTTTTCATTAAGGCAATAAGCGGCGAAACTACGATAGCGGTACCTTGGTGTATTAATGCCGGAAGCTGATAACAGAGCGATTTACCGCCACCTGTAGGCATAATTACAAATGTATTTTTACCGGAGATAAGACTTCTGACTACTTGTTCCTGTAATCCTTTAAATTGGTTAAAACCAAAATATTTTTTTAATTCTTTGTGAATGTCGATTTCGTTTGAATTCATTCTATATTAATAGTATTTTGCATAAATTTGCATCACATAAAGATACAACTTTCTTTTACAACTACAAATTTTACATAATTTCTGTTTTGATAACAAAAGAAAAGATTTTACATACTGCAAAAAAAACCATTTTAGCTGAAAGTGAAGCTATTGCAAATTTGATACCTCTTCTTACCGATGATTTTGCCAACGCGGCTGAAATGATTTTTAACAGTAAAGGCCGTTTGATTGTTACCGGTATAGGAAAAAGTGCCATTATTGCCCAAAAAATTGTAGCCACAATGAATTCTACAGGAACACCTTCTATGTTCCTGCACGCTTCAGAAGCTATTCATGGCGACCTGGGCATGGTACAGGAAAACGATGTAGTCATTTGTATTTCAAAGAGCGGCAACAGTCCCGAAATTAAAGTTTTGGCACCCATTATAAAACGATTTGGCAATACACTCATTGCTATTACAGGAAATATTACTTCATTCCTGGCAAAAGCATCTGATTATGTTTTGAATACTACAGTAAAGGCGGAAGCCTGCCTTAACAATCTCGCCCCAACCAATAGTACGACTGCACAACTTGTTATCGGAGATGCACTGGCAGTATGCCTTATGGAACTGCGTGATTTTAAAAGTGAAGATTTTGCCAAATACCATCCCGGAGGTGCATTAGGGAAAAAATTATTGCTCCGTGTAAAAGATATGTTGGAAAATTCTTTAAAACCAATGGTCGGCCCGGATGCCCCAATTAAAAAAGTAATTTTTGAAATATCTGAAAAAAGGCTGGGCGTAACCGCTGTCGTCGAAGATAATAAAGTAATAGGTATCATTACTGATGGCGACATCCGACGTATGCTGAATGAAAAGGAAAACTTTATGGCACTTACTGCAAAAGACATTATGACAAAGAATCCGAAAATGGTAAAACTATCAGATATGGTTGTCGATGCGTTTAATATTTTAGAAGATTTTTCTATTACACAACTTGTAGTTGTAGATCAGGAGGAATACAAAGGAATTTTACACTTACATGATATTTTAAAAGAAGGCATCATATAATGGATAAAAAAACTACCATGAAGGACATGTCCTTCCTTGAGCATCTGGAAGTATTGCGTTGGTTGCTCATCAGAAGTACCATAGCGGTGCTGATAATGGCCGCAGTTACATTCTCTGTAAGTGATTATATTTTTGACACTATTATATTTGGCCCCACCCGCCCTGGATTTGCAACTTATAAATTTTTTTGTGACTTATCCCATCAGTTAGGTTTTGCTGAGAGCATTTGTGTCACAGAAATGCCTTTTATTATTCAAAATACGAATATGGAAGGTCAGGTTAATATTTTAATCTGGACGTGTATCACTGCGGGTTTTATATTAAGTTTCCCTTATATTTTATGGGAATTCTGGAAATTCATTAGTCCGGCATTGTATGAAAAAGAGAAAAAGAATGCCCGGTCATTTATTGTTGTTTCTTCTTTGTTATTTTTTATAGGAGTGGTATTTGGATATTTTGTTATCATTCCGATGTCTGTCAATTTCTTTGCTACATTCAAAGTAAGTGAAGTCATTGTAAACCAGTTTAATATAGATTCCTACATTGGCATGATAAAAACATCTGTTTTAGCAACAGGGTTACTTTTTGAATTACCCATTATCATTTATTTTTTAACTAAAATAGGATTGGTTACTCCTGATTTTTTAAGGAAATACCGAAAAATTGCTGTTATTCTCGTTCTCGTTGTTTCAGCAATAGTAACACCACCCGATGTAGTGAGCCAGATTATCGTTTCTGTCCCTATGTTATTAATTTTTGAAGCCAGTATAATAATTTCTGCAATAGTAGTAAAAAGACAAAAGAATGAGCAACTTAGTTAACGATTTCAATGAGTATCGTCAAAAGATGAATGAAAAATTACTGGACGATAATAACAAAATTATTAAACGAATTTTTAATTTAGATACCAATGCCTATGCTGCCGGTGCACTGGATGTCAAAACTAAAGAATTACTGGGATTGGTTGCTTCGGCTGTTTTAAGATGTGATGATTGCGTAAAATACCATTTAGAAACAAGTTATAAAGAAGGCGTTTCTAAAGAAGAAGTTATGGAAGCACTAGGAATTGCAACACTAGTTGGTGGTACCATAGTGGTCCCTCATCTTCGCAGGGCATACGAATTTTGGGAAGCTTTAGAGGAAAATAAATAATTGTTAATACGTTTTTTGTTTAATGGTTTATTCGTTTATTTGCAACATCCAGATGAATAAATTATTCTAAAAACACAAGCAGCATCATGATATTAAGAGCTGAAAATTTAGTAAAAACCTATAAAGGACGAAGTGTTGTAAAAGGCATTTCTGTAGAAGTAAACCAGGGAGAAATCGTAGGGCTACTTGGGCCAAACGGTGCCGGAAAAACAACTTCTTTTTATATGATTGTAGGTTTAGTTAAACCAAACTCCGGCAATATTTATCTTGATGGCCTTAACATTACAGACTATCCCATGTATAAAAGGGCACAACAAGGTATCGGATACCTTGCCCAGGAGGCTTCTGTTTTTAGGAAACTAAGCATTGAAGATAATATCCTTAGTGTTTTACAATTGACTTCTTTATCAAAAGCAGCACAAAAAGCTAAAATGGAATCATTGATAGATGAGTTTAGCCTGCAACACATTCGCACCAACCGGGGCGATTTATTATCTGGTGGTGAAAGACGTAGAACAGAAATTGCCCGATGCCTTGCAACTGATCCTAAATTTATTTTGCTTGATGAACCTTTTGCCGGTGTCGACCCTGTTGCAGTTGAAGATATTCAGCGTATTGTAGCCCAGTTGAAGAACAAAAATATCGGGATCTTAATTACCGATCATAACGTACAGGAAACCCTTGCCATTACTGATAAAACGTACCTGATGTTTGAAGGAGGGATTTTAAAAGCGGGAATCCCTGAAGAACTTGTCCAGGACGAAATGGTAAGAAGGGTTTATTTGGGCCAGAATTTTGAATTGAGAAAAAAGAAATTAGAGTTTTAATTCCCTATTGTTAAGAACTTCAACTGTGTTTTATTGCCGTTAAAAATGTTAAGGTCTACATTTCCTTTAATTCCTTTTACAGTGCCTTTTTCTGTAAATTGCCAAAATTTCCAGTTTTTATTGATTTTTTCTTCCAGTATATTATAATTGGCGATCCAGAATGTATACCCTTTGAATTCCTCTTCTAAAAAATCGGAATAATAACTATCACCGGAATAAATAATAGGCTTTACGCCATAATATGATTCTATTTTATCCATCCATCTTTTTAAGCCTGTAATAAGATTATCTAAAGACTGATCGCGTGGCAATTTTTCTATATCCAGAACAGGCGGTAAATCTCCAGGCCTTAGTTGTACTGTTTTTATAAAAAGCAATGCCTGGGCCAAAGAGTTTTCATCAGGACGATAATAATGGTAGGCACCCCGAATGATTTTTTTGTCTTTTGCTGCAGTCCAATTTTTCCTAAATTTATTGTCTACCTTATTTTTTCCTGCAGTAGCCCTGATTAAAACAAAGTCAAGTGGAAAATTACCATCAGCATACTTTATTTTGTCCCATTTGATCTTACCCTGATATTCTGAAATATCAAACCCTATTACTTTATCTGTATGTTTGGAAAGAATTTGGTAGTTTCTGATATCGGCGATTTTCTTATCTTCTTCTGCAGTTCTTTGTTTTTCAGCCTTAAACCCCAAATAGTAAGCAATGCCATTTCTGTAATGGTATATTACTATTACAAGTAAAACGGAAAATACTATTATGAAAAATAGTTTTCTGAAGAGCCGAAAAAAAGAGGATGGGTTCTTATACTTAGCAGAAGATTTTCTTCTTACTACACGTTTTGCCATGCCGGGAATTACTTTTTATTCAATTGATTTACTACAACTGAAGTCGCTACATAAAACACAATAACCAGAGCTAACCCTGCATACCTGAAAAATGCTAAAAGTAATAAAGCGACAGCAAGGAAGCCTATCTGTAAGAGATTATCCCTGAAGTTCATTTTTTTTATTTTTAATGAAAATAAAGGAATTTCAGCATTTAAAATATACGCACTCATAATCGTGATAAATAACAAAAACCAATAATTAGTAAGTAATTCCAGGATAAAAATAGAATCCGTATTTTTAAGTATTAACGGAAGACTAAGAATAAAAAGTGCATTGGCCGGTGTAGGAAGCCCTATAAAAGAATCGGTCTGACGTGTATCAATATTAAAATAGGCCAGGCGATAACAAGAGCCTAAAGTGATTACAAAACCGGCGAAGCACATCCATAAATCGGCATCATAAACAGAAAAGGCTTTTACCTGTAATGCATTGCGCATTAGAAAAAACATGATTGTCCCGGGAACCACACCACTGGTTACCATATCTGCAAGAGAGTCCAACTGTACTCCTAACGGACTTGGAACCTTGAAAAGCCGCGCAAAAAAGCCATCAAAAAAATCTAAAAAGATACCCAATGCTACGAATAATAATGCCAGTTCAAAATTTTCATTAAAGGTAAAAACCACTGCTATACAGCCACAAAACAAATTTAATAAGGTAATTATATTAGGGATGCTTGATTTTATGCCCATTTTATGATCTTTATTTTTAGATAAGCAAATTTAATACAATAAGTCTAAGACAAGTGCGTTTTTTGAATAGAGTTTTATGTAAATTGTTTTATTTATTTTATTTAATAATTGTTAGGAAGTCAGGTCGTTAAAAATTGATACTTTTGATAAAAATAAGTCGTCAGGCTTGCATATATATTACTTTGAAAAAAAAATTACTGATTATTTTTGTATTTGTTTCTTGTTTTGCTTCGGCTCAGGCTGTAAGAAAATATTCAAACGAATTTATGAACATCGGAGTCGATGCTGCTTCACTTGGTATGGCTAATGCTGTCGTAGCAAGTACAAATGACGTTAATTCAGTATATTGGAACCCAGCCGGGATTTTGAATTTAGAAGACGATCAGGGTGCATTAATGCATGCCAGTTATTTTGCCAATATTGCCCAATATGATTATGCTGCTTATGCAAAACCAATTGATGACCGTAGTGCCTGGGGAATTTCTATTATCCGTTTTGGGGTAGATGATATTTTAAACACTACCCAATTAATAGATGCAGAAGGTAACATTGATTATAACAGGATCAGCCTTTTTTCTACTGCTGATTATGGTTTTACTTTTTCATATGCCCGAAAACTTCAGGTACCGGGATTTCAATATGGTGTAAATGCAAAAGTAATTCGGCGTATCATTGGGAAATTTGCGAATTCATGGGGTGTCGGATTTGATTTTGGACTCCAATTTGAACGTAATGACTGGCATTTTGGACTTATGCTACGCGATATTACCACTACATACAACATCTGGAATATTGATGAAGATGAATATGCAAAAGTAGCTAATGCCATTCCGGGAGAAAACCAGGAATTACCTGAAAGTACCGAAATAACAGCTCCAAAAGCGCAATTGGGTGTTTCAAAAAAAATAGAATTTCATAATGAAACCAGTCTGCTTGTTGCCACTAGTCTCAACATGCGTTTTGAAAGAACTAATGATATTGTTTCGAGTAACCTGATTAGTATAGATCCGGCTCTGGGACTTGAATACGGTTATACTGATATTGTTTTTTTAAGGGCCGGCGTAGGCAATTTTCAAAAATTACAGCAAATTGATGGTAAAGACCGCTTAGGTTTTCAGCCTAATATCGGAGTTGGGTTTAGATACCGTGGTATCCAAATTGACTACGCACTTACTGATTTAGGCGATCAGAGTGCTGCGTTATATTCTAACATCTTTTCCTTAAAAGTTGACTTGAATATTTTTAGAAGATAAATCAATTATTATTTTATCAAAAAGCATGCGTACACTTTTTTTAAAAATCATTTTTTCATTATTGTGTTTAGGAACCATTTTTGCTCAGGAGCGAAAGTTGTCTGAAAATGCATTCATAAGTGTCCTTACCTGTGATACCGGAAATGAATTATATTCTCTTTTTGGGCATACCGGTATCCGTGTTTCAGACAGGATTAATGGCATTGATATTGTTTACAACTACGGAACATTTGACTTTTCTACCCCTAATTTTTATTTAAAATTTTCAAGAGGCAACCTGCAATATATGGCTACTGCTACTACTTTTGATGATTTTATGAGCGAATATATTCATTTTCATCGCGGTGTTTATGAACAGCGCCTGAATATTGAGCCTCAGCAAAAGCAACAAATTTTTGATGAACTGAATCGTGTTTTACAATCGGAAAGCCGTTTTTATACCTATAAATTTATAGATCGGAACTGTACTACAATGGTGGCGGAAGTATTAGAGCAAAAGCTTCCTGTCAAATTTTCATTGCAGGTAAAAGATGCTTCAAAAACAAACCGGACTATTTTATATGACTATCTTAAGGATCATTTTTATGAAAATTTAGGGATCAATATCCTCTTTGGGATGAATACAGATAAAAATTTTGATAAAATATTCCTGCCACTACAGTTAATGGAAAGTATTAGTGTGACTAAAATTAATGGACAGCCTTTATCAAATGCAACAGAAACTTTAAATCCAAAAAATAATATTAAAGAGCAATCTGTGTGGAACAACTATTATACTTTTACCGGGTTTTTTATACTATTACTTTTATTAGCTAAAAAAGAAAAAGTGCGTATTGCTTATTTTAGCCTTTTTGGGTTATTGGGGCTCTTTATTATAATTCTGGCGACTATTTCTTATCATAAAGAACTTGAATTTAATTACAACCTGTTACTATTTAATCCGTTTTTGCTTTTATTAATATGGTTTATTTTTAAAAATGCTTATCAATATATTATAGTAATGAGTAGCATTTGTTTGATTTCTGTTACTATTTATATTATAATAATGATAAACAAAATACAATTTGTAATGTTTTTGCCCATTATTATTGTACAAATTGTATTTTTATATTTTACCATTAAACATACGAAAACACGTCACCACATTAATTAAACATTATTGCCCTCTGTAAAATAATACGGTACTTAGTGTTCTTAGTATGACATTGATATCTATAAAAATCCCTCTGTGTTTAATATAATAAAGATCGTATTGTAATTTTATTAAACTATCTTCTATACTTTCTCCATAGGAATAATTGACTTGTGCCCAACCTGTTAAACCTGGCTTCATTACATGCCTCACTTTATAAAAAGGCATTTCTGAGGTAATTTGGTTAACAAAAAAAGGACGTTCAGGCCTTGGTCCTATAAAACCCATATCACCTTTTAAAATATTAATAAATTGAGGTGTTTCGTCTAGTCTTGTTTTACGAAGAAATTTACCAAAAGGAGTTACCCGTATATCATTGACATTAGAAAAAACAGCTTGGTCTTTTTCGGCATTTTTTATCATTGTGCGAAACTTGTATATCTTAAACACTACTCCGTTTTTACCTATCCGCTCCTGCGTATAAAAGAGAGTGCCCTTGTTGCCTATCAAATTTCCTATAAAAATAAAAGGTATAATTATCCCGCACCCTAAAAGGCCAATAAATGCGAAAAAATATTCATTTAGTTTTACGATTAAAAGATAAAGCTCATTTTGATTGTTTCTACTAAAAGGAAAATACTCGTAAAAATCTTTATCAAAGCGATGTATCGGAATACGTTGCGTCAAATATTCATATACATGACTATATTCTCTTATTGTAATACCAAACTGCAACAACCCTAAAAGCGTATTATAAAGAGGTATAGTAATACCGGTATGCATTTTTTGAGATGCTATAACAATTTCTGAAACATAATTTTTGCGAATAAAAACATCTGTATCTTCAGCGGTAAGACGCATAACATTACGGAATTGCTTTGGTTCATCCTGATGTGTTGCTGTATTTATATACCCTATAATCTTGTAATGAGGGTCTATATTCTCAATATCACTTACCAATTTACTTAACTGGTCCTGCTCACAAACCAGAATAACCTTTTTTTCAAACCGATAAGAACCAAGATATCTTTGATAAAAAATACGCCAAAACAAAAGCCCAAAGAACACGCCACAAAAAAAGTATATAATCTGCAACCTATTAAGTGGTAAAAAGGGGGAAAAAAAAGGAGTTAACATATAAAAAAGGCAGGTTGTTGAAGAAGTAAGAACGATACTTCTTATTACCTGAAATTGGTTGCTAGCTACCTGAAGGTTATACATTTCAAAAACAGTCCCGAAAATAATAATATAAATCCCTAAAACAAGTGGCCAGTAAAAATTTTTCCTGCTAATACTAAAATAATCAAAGTCCAAATATTGGGACATCATGTTGAGCAAAAATAATACAACTATTACATCAAAAATTCTGAGAAGTATTTTTCTTTCAGAAATTTCAAAATGGATTTTTCTTTTCGAGAGCATTAATTATTTAGTGTTTTTGGTACTGCAATATAAAATAGATTTGTTTAACTATAATAACAAAATCTATTGATGTTATTTATATGTTATATTGTTTCATTTTGTATATCCTTTTTAAACTTTTCTTTGGCTCATTAAAATGCACTTTTAGTAATGTAAGTGCATAAATAAATGCTGGTGCTGCGATTCTCATTGCAGCATGATTAATAGTAAGCAACCAAAAAATAAAAAACGGTATCAAAAAAATATGCTGTTTATGATATAGTATAAAAGGTGTTAGTAACAAAATAATAAACATAATTACTCCTAGCGTGCCGTGTTCTGCAAGAAGCCTGGTTATTTCATTATGAGAGGATGCTACAATACCAGATACTTCTTCTCTTAACTCTTTTGATTTACCCACTCCTGCGCCTAAAAAAGGATTGTCAATAAAGATTTCAATCTCACTGCTCATTAAATCTTCCCTACCTGAAAGCCGGCTGGATTTTTCTCTACCTAAAGCATCTTTATTAGTATACCGCTTATCAATTAATCCACTGGTCTGAACTGAACTGTATAACCATAAACCTATAGCTGCTATTATAGAAAATATATAAAAATAATGGAGTTTTGCCTTCACTCTTTTATTAGAAAAAAAATATACCAAAATAAATAAAGCTATTGTCATTACAATTGCAGTCATAACACCTCCCCTCGAAAAAGTAACAATTGCCCTAAATATAATTATTATAGCAATAAAAGCGTTTAATACTACAGTAAATTTATTTTTGGACTGTAAAAGTAAACGTGATGCAAAAATAAAAAATCCCAGACCCAATATGGTAGATACCTGGTTAGGCCCAAATCCTCCTGAAGTAGCAAAATTAGAACCTGTACTCTGAACAACATCTTTTATACTTGGGGTATACAAAAATAAATATACTGTAAGTGTAAGTATGGGCAACCCAATAGCTAAAAGTATCCTGTATAAATTATCAACTGTTATTTTTCTTTGATAAGTATACAACGCAGTGACACCAAGACAAACGGGTCCTGAAATAACAAATGAAATTACTTTTCGTTCTTCTGCCGATGGATTTAGCACTAGCACCGACATAATTACTCCCGGGATTAATAATAACAGATAGATCCAATAAGCCGTGGCTTTTTTTGAAAACCCACTGTAGAGCATCCCCAAAAAAATAAAAATGATGATGCTGTATTTAGAAAACTCATAAAGCAATGCACCATTCGTAGCACGAATAAAAACTTCAGCACCCGTAATATATCCGGAAACCAGTAATACTTCATTATTCTTGTTTTTATTTTTGATAACGTAGAGGAGGCCAGCAATAAAAATAAAAATAAAATAAATTTTAGAGAAAAATGGCAATAGGAAAATGGCACCTGCTATGAACACATGTATAATTAAAAGTATGATATAATTTTTATCTAGTTCTTTCACTTTTATTTATCCAGTGCAGGTATTTTTGAATTACCGCTTCTTCGGTATAGTGTAATACAATTTCATGATACAAATTACTGCTTAATTTATCCCTTAACACAGTATCTTCAATTAGCACAGTTATTTTAGCGTAAAAATCATCAACATCTTCTGTCGTTACCAAAAAACCATTAATCGCATTGGTTATTATATTGTTTATATTACCTACATTGGTCGTAACAACTGCTTTTCTTGAAATCCCATATTCTAGAAGAGACACAGGCAGGCCTTCTGATTTTGACGTTAATATACAAATATCACTTTGATTGATAATAGCAAATATATCATTTCTGGAGCCATAAATAAATACATGTTCTTGCAAACTATTATTAAAAATTTTTTTCCTTATATCAAAAGCATAATTGTCATTAAAATCTTTTCCGACTAGATGAAACGACCAGTCAGGATGAGATATCTTTATTTTTTTTGCAATAGCAATTAACAAATAATGATTTTTTTGCGGACGAAGATTTGCCAGGCATAAAATTCTTTTTTTTTCATTCCCTGATAAAAAAGTCTCTTGAATGGTATTTTCTTTGTGTGTTATAAAATTACGTAAGAACAGGATGTTAGTACAATATAACTTTTGCTCCGCCCATGCTTTTAAATCAAGATTCACGGTTATAATACCATAAAATAAAAAAGAACATATTTTTATTAAGTTATGTTTTCTATTTTTAAGGTAAGTACTCCAACCATAATGATCATGCCATATAATTTTAATTGAAGGATAAATTATTTTCAATAGTGTTGCCAAGAAAAAAGAGGTACTATGCGCATGAATATGTGTTATACTATTACTAATACAAAATCGGCGTAATTTATAAATAGCTTTAACATCAAAAGTATATAATCTATTTAAAAAAGAATAGTTTACATTATTATTAATTTGCTGTTTGAGAACCCCTTCAGAACGTGTAACAATAAGTCCTGAAAATTCAATCCTATCAGCAAGTGCATTGGCATAATTTACTGCCATTCGTTCAGCACCGCCCGCTTCTAATGAGTCAATAATCTGCACTATTCTCATACCTGCATTAGTTGTTTAATTTCCTTTTCAAAAACATCCAATGTAAAATCTCTGGACCAGGCTATTGCTTTTTGCCTCTTTGCTTCCAGCTCTTTATGATCATGCATCAATGTTTCCATTTGAATTACATCTGCAGCCATATCCATTGATAATAAAATACCTCTTTGCCCGTAATCCATCATATAAGGTACACAAGAAACTTTTGTAGCAATAGGGATACAGCCCCAAAACATACCTTCGGCAATGACTTTTGGCCAGCCTTCACTTTTAGAAGGTAAAATTACAAAATGGCTTTCCTGATAGGCTTTTTTAAGAGTGTCTCTATTTTGATTTCCTTTCAAAAAGATGAATGGCGACAAATTTTTATTAATGATATAATCTTCTAAAATATTACATTGATTACCCTCTCCATATAATTCAAGCATTACCTGATACTTTTTATTTATTAATGCTTCAACCAACTGAACAGCATATAGAGGTTGTTTCCCTATTGACAAAGTACCTACAAAAGCAAACTTAACCGGACCTAACGTATCTTTATCCTTAACTGGTATTTTATCAGACTCATAATAAGTAGCAGTAAAAAAAGGTTTTATATTTTTGGTTATTCCATTCCACTCTCCATATACCAGCACCTGCATATTTTTAGTTAAAAATGTATTACTTAAAATATATTTCTGAAATCGATAAGACAATGGTTGTTTTGTATTTGGGTCCCAATTTCCTGCATATTTTGCTGTTTTGTCCTTTTTTGGAAATAAAATTTGAATGATACTTCCTAATAAACCCATATTTCCCGGACAACGCAAATGAATGTGAGTACTCATTTTTATTGCTCTAAATATTAAAAAAAGTATTTTTGGTAAATTCAAAATTGTTTTACAAATAGCTTTAAAATTAATTAGCGAAAAATCAGGAACTGCAATAAATTCAATGTTATGATGATTATAATTTTGATGAATTGCCGTAATTTTAAAATCTTTTACTGGCGCAACAATAATTACTTTATCAACGTTTTTTATCCAAATATTCATCTCATTTATATATGGCGCATAACCAAAATAATTATCATTGGACCGCAAATGATGAACGTGAGTAATGATGCAAAAAACCATTAAAGTTACATTTTAGGTTTATTAAATAGTAAACTAAACCAACCAACAGTTCGTCCCAAACTCTCTGTAAATGCTTCTCTTTTATTGGAAGTTGTAAAAGTATTTGAAAATCGTATTATGGTAAGTAAAAATGAAATCAGGTTCCATTTTAGTCTGGCTTTTAATGAAGGATTCGGATATTTTACGCGCCATACATACCAGCCATTCCTTACTACCATTTTACCATAATTATATTTATCTGGCCGTCCGGAAGTGTCATGTAAATGACTAAGTTTGGCTTTGGTATTAAAGTATAAATTACCAGTTTTAGAGAGTGTTAAAGTAAAATCCGCATCTTCATAAAGACTATATCCTTCAAAATAAGTTGAAAATTTAAAAGTTGAAAAAACACTTTTTTTAAACGATGATACACCGCCCATAAGTTGTTCTACTTGATATATTTTACCTGTTGGAGGAATAAATCCCACACTTCTTCCATGAGAGAAGTCAGGCATGAAACCTGGTGGTTTATCACTATCCAGTCCAAATCTTTTTCTTATTACAAAACGAATTCCATCTTTTCTTTTCCAGCCATCATAATAAAACTCTGTTATTTTTGAGTTGTAATTATGACCTACAAATTCCCATTTAGCCTCATTTATAATATTTCCGCCAACTCCTAAGGCATCGGGAAATGCGGTATAAGTTGACAATAAATTTTCAAAATAATCAGACTCTAAAACGATATCGTCATCTAAAAAACAGACAATTTCTGCTTCCGGATTCACTTTATCAATTCCAAAATTTCGCTGTTTGGTAAGCCCACGATTTGCCGCATCAACTTTGTAATATACTACATTTTTAAATTGATTTTTTTCTAAAATTTCTTGTGTTTCATTATTGGTCGAGCCATCAATAATAAGAATTTCACTTGGGTAAACTGACTGATGAGTAACTGAGCTCAATAAATTTAATAAAGGTTTTGCTCGCATGTAGGTACAAACTATCAAACAAAATTTTGGGGTATTTTGCATTGTTTATGGTTTTGAGGCAAAGAATATTAAGTTATTATATCCTTTTAATCGGTTGTATTTAATATTTATCTCTTTGTTATATTCTGATAATGATTTAATCTCAATATTAACAAATCCATTATCAGATAAATGCTTATGTAAATCTTTTTTAGTAAAATAATAACCGCTCACATCAAATCCGTAAAAACCTGTAACTCTATTTCCTGGTTCATTCTTTATAAATGGTTTTAAAATTCTACGGAGCAGAAAATAAAGTGTTTTTTGTGGGGTTCCCACTTGATTGTGAACTTCACCAATTAAAATTCCTTTTGGAATCAAAATATCATGGGCAGTTTTAAAAATAGTGTAACGATCTTTTATGTCTTTAACGTAAGTTAACATGCTATTCATTAATGTCACTAACTCATAACTATTTTCTTTGGCGATGAATTTGGTAGCATCTACAACTTGCAATTCAACTTTATCTTGTAAATTCCAGGAAATGATATTCTGCTTTCCTTTTTTAATCATGTTCTCAGAAATATCTGTTGCAAGAATTGAATCAATAGATAAGTATTTTAGAATTCCATTGATTTCCCTACCAGTACCACATCCAAAAATCTTAGCTCTTTTTATTGGAACATTTAAATCATTAAAATAACTTTTCGTTTTTTTATACAGATAAGCTTCATGACCAGATAGACCTCCAACCGTTTTGTCTTGCGAATGAATTACGTCTTGTCTTTCCCAAAAATCCTTATTTTCAATTTTCATAGTAAATTTTTTGATTTATATATTTAGTTTCCATTTTTGGAAGTATTCCTATTATTGACTAATACATTAAATTTTCCACTACTAATAAAACTTCTTGTAGATGGCTATTGTTTTCTAGCTTAGAAGATATAAAATGCTGATTTTTAGGAGATATAATAGTAATTTACGTCTACCTATATAATTCAATATTTTCTTTTTAAAAAAGCCAGAATTGCAGCAATATTTCTTTTTTGTGGTTTTATTTTCTTCTCAAAGAAAAGAAAAAATTTGAATATTTTTTTATTTAAAACAACATAATATTTAGTTTCTTTATCATTATACTGCCTTGTAATAAATCTATTTTTAAATTCTTTAACACCGTCCGAACCGCCAAGAGAAATGTTATAACCATCACATCCTTCTATAAATGATAACTTAATTGCTTCCCATTGTAATAAATGTCCGGTTAACAAATCGGGTTTTTCTTTTTTTGTCCCTCCTAAGATATAGGTATAATAATTTCCTGCTTTTATTAAAAAAAGTACCCCTTTCAGATCATTATCTTTATAAGCCGCAATAAATTTTCCATTACCATTCTCAATAAGCGATAAAATTGTAGGTTTAAAACTATTCCAATCCCTTAAGCTATAATTGTTGTTATTTGCATTTTCTAAACATAAATCATAGCCGATTTTTACCTCTAATTCTGATATTAAAAACTTAACCTCATGTCCTTTCCGTTCTGCACTTCTTATATCTCTTCGAACAGAAGATTTAAAATCTAAAAGGATTTCATCTGTAGATTGGTATTTTTTAAAATCAAGCCAATTTAAACCGCTTGACGAGTAGACATATTTAAATAAATTTCCTTTTTTATATCCAATTTTATCTAAATTTTTATAGTAATCTAAAACAAAACCGGGATTTTTAAACGTTGGAAAACTAACCTGACAATAACAGCATTTAAGTTCTTTGGCTCTTGAAGGAATTGTTTTTAAAAGTTGTTCTAAAATTGAGCTTTTTTCTTCTTTAACAACGGGTCCGTAAGGAATTATGTAGAATTTAAAAAACAGAACTTTTGCAATTACGGCACCAAATCCGCCTATAATTTCATTATTTTCTTCTGCAATATACAATTCATAATTAAAGCCATAACTATCATACGATTGTAACCAGGTAGACAATTGTAGATGACTTCCATTCTCATTATTGGAGATAAAATCATCCCACTTTTTCTTGTAAAATGTATCTTTAGTTATACTAATCTTCATTAATTTATTGTTCTAAAAATTAGATTTGAATTGTTTTTTACAAATAAATTTTCGTTTTTATCAACTGAAATAATTGCTTCATCAATTATTTTAAAATACGAAATTAATTCTGAAAGCGTTGGGTTCCAAATCTTATTTTCGGCAATTTTTGAACCCAGATACTTAAAATTAGTAACTACTTCTTCATCAAATTTTCCTTCTGATTGGAATAATTTTCCTGAATAATGCTTCATATTAACCGAAAAATAAGTGTGGGCAATAAAAATGCCGGATTCTTTGATTAATAAATCCACATTTTGCCTGTGCAATGCCTTTTTAAAATCGACCATTTCTAATGTTTGAAAAATATAAAATTCTTTTTCTAAAATAGTATGTTTAAAAAGCAGCGGTGCATACTTAGCAGCTTTATAGGGTTTATTTTTTTCTGAATTCCAAAATAAAACCAATTTTAAAATTGGTATTAAAAGTGGCAAAGCATTTTTAAACAAAAGTAATATACTACTAATTTTCATTCCGTTAAGTATATTTTTGGTATACATTATAGAGTCTATATAATTACGAATCCGTCTTTCATTGTTATCATAATGAAAAATAATATTCTTAAATAACTGAGCCATCCTGGTTTTAAAAGAGCTATTTTTAATTCCTCTTGAAAAAGATTTTACTGTAAATTGGTTATTATTTAATTGGTTAATAACTCCCTTTGTAGCCGAACCCGAATCGACATAGTTCCAGAGCGTATTAATTTTTTTAGAATACAATTGATTTTCATAAACGCTTTTATCAATATTATTCTCATCAAGAAGTGTGAAATTATACGGTTGAAATCCATGATCTATCCAAATTTTACTATCATATGACGGTTGAAAATTTTCGAAATCTAAACAACTTTCCTTATTAGGTTTTATAGATTGAGATAAGGAATGATAGCACATTTCATGTCCGTCAGCATTCCATAAATCAAGTTCGGCCTTATCTTTTTGATAAGATGCATTGTCACTCCTTTTAGAAAAGTGGTTCATGAAAAAACCTTTAGTGATTTTAATTTTAATTTCGGCAAAGAATTGACGTTGCAATTTTAAATTTTTAACTGTATCAAAATCACAATGATCTGTAAAACAAGCTATTGAAACAAAAGGAATTGCAGAACGGCTAATTTCTAAAGCCCCATTTTTAGAAAAAAGCAAGGTTGGATTTTCGATAAAAACCAATGTATCATTGGCTTGATAAATTCTTTTTCTAAGTCGAGGTATCTGACCTACGTATTTAGTTATTGGTTTGGAATATTCTGGATTGAATTTCCAAATTAACTTATGAGGATATTTTCTATGCACTTCCCAAATACCTTTATTTATATTGGCCTGAACAAAATTTCCATCATCAAGTTTTATAATTTTTGATGTAAATTCATTGGCAATCCTATCACTTCTTATATCTTGCCATGTATAATCATGATTCCTAAAAGCTACAATTTTAGCATTAAGTTCGATTTCAATGTCAAACGAATGGGTGTGTTTTAGAATTTTAGAACAATCAATAACTAATTTATTTTCATGGACATTTGAATTCAGGATTTCTTTATAAGATTTTGAAACAAGCGTTATTGATTTCATTCTATTTAATAATATATTTAGAGTTTAAATACAATTGAATCCAATAAAGTTAGCATTTAATATTACATCATAAATTATTTACATATTATATCTGATTAAATGTATGATCTTCCCGTTTTGTAGCTATTTACAAAGTCCTGTAATTTCTAAAACCTAAGAATAAAAATGTTTAGATGTATTTTGGTTAAGCATCTTTTTTGTTGCTGATCTGTTGAACCGTTAACCATGATTTATCTTTATAAGATTGTACTGCTATAGATTGTAATAATTGCAGGATACTACAACCTCCATATAACACAAATGATTGGAGAAAGGATTACTGTTTAATTTTTAATTGATTGGCCCAATAGATACTACATTTCCACTGCTTTAAAAATTTTAAATAATACTTTATTGGATTCTTAACCGATTGTTTACCATAATATTTAAAAAACAAAATAGTTTTATAGCCTTTAATTTGTTTGTCGGTAAAATGCAAAATTTTAAATAGCATAACTGTTGGAGAAGGTTTTGGTTGTATTTCAGCAGCATCCCACGCCAGTTTCTGTTTCATTCTAAAACCTCCGAATGGAGCTTTTAAGTGTAGGATTTCTGGCTCTGGAAGATACAAGATATCAACTCCCCTATTTCTCAACTGCATTCCAAAATCAGCATCTTCGCCATATCCAAACTCTAATAAATAATTAAACCTGATTTCATTTATAAGATTCTTTTTAATAAAACTATTACCCGCTCCAAAAGTCGACCACTGCATTATATTATGGTGGCTCTTTTTTTCTTCTTTTTGAATATAAGAAGTTGTCACTGTTTCATTTCCAGTCAACTTTATGTTATTAAAAATGTCTTCAATTAATGAAGCAGAAAACCGGTTATCATCATCGGCCAAGAAAACCCATTCACTCGATGTTTCTGATAAAGCAAGATTTCTGGCATTACAGGCCCCTGCCTGGTGTGTGAAAATGTGCTTGATTTCAAAAGGCCAATTTTCAGCATGTATAAAATCCAGCTCGCTTGTGCTTTCTGCCAAGGGATTCTGCTCTACTATAATAATTTTATCAGGAAGATGTGTTTGTATGCTAAAGTCTTTGAGAACATCATACAAATATTTTTTTCTTCCTATTGTGGGAATAACAACATCAATTGTTTTCTCTTCTATCACCTTTTTAGTTGATTCGATAGGTATCGATACTAAAATAGAATCTGAAATTTTTTTGTTTTTATAAAACAGTGCTGTCAGAAGTGGAAAAAGCAAAAATTGCTTTTCATATATAAAATAATTAAGGAATAAAATAAAAATCCAACGCACCCGATAATGCTGCTTCACAAACTGAAATAAAACAAAAAGAGAGGCCTTCTTCTGTTTGCAAAAATTACTTGTATTTACTACTAAATTAGGTACTGAATAACATAAAAGCCCGGCCGGCATGGCTAGTTTTGCTAATGAATTTAAAAAATATTCAAAATTCTTAACTTCTCTTATTTTTTTTTTAAGGCTATTTAAAACAGTACTAGAAATACCTCCCACACAACCACTCATTTGCCAAGTGGGATAATTAACTTGCTTATTTATTTTTATAAATGGCGACTGCTCTATATACCCAATGGCATCTGGCAGATAATCTCCACCAGGATTATAAGAAGCCATAATTTTTTTGTGATGGAAAATTTCTGGCAGCGCCACCACATTTAAATTCTTTTTTTGAGAAACATGGCACCAGAGGACTAGCGAATCCAGAAACAAAGAAGCTGCTTCAAATAAAGCATCAGTAACAAAAACCGATTTCAGACGCACTGCTTTTCTTTCTTCTGAATTCCAAGCAGAATCTACTTTGTTATTTTGGTGGTAGATGATGATCATAATTGGGATGTATAGAAATCGATATTCTGCTTCGCTATTTTTTCAATATCAAACAGTTCTTTTGTTCTTTCTGATGCCTGTTTGCCCATTTCAAAAGCAAGATGTTTATCTGATAGCAGTGAAATTATTCTTGAGGCAAACAAATCATGATCTTTTGGATGAACTAAAAAACCGCTTTCTTCGTCAACTATAAGTTCTTTTGCCCAGCCGATACTGCTGTTCACCACAGGTTTTTGTAGTGCCATTGCTTCAATAGTAACCATGCCTTGTGTTTCGGCAAAAGTGGGGAAAACACAAACGTTTGCTTTTATAACATGCTTTTTTACTTCCTCATAGGGAACTTTGCCTATATAAGATATATTGTTCTTCATGCTTTCCGGCATTTGCGATTGCAACAACTGCCATGTAGATTTTGACTGGGTCTGGATGTCAAAAGAATCAGATCCTATCAGGACAAGTTTTGCCCTTGGATTTTTTTCAATGACTTTTTTCATTATTGCAGGAAGTTCAAGAACTCCTTTTTTTCGGATAATTGTACCAATATAAAGAACCAAACCAGCTTCAAAATCATGTGGATCGGAATTATTAAAATCTTTAATTGAAACTCCGTTTGGAATAACATGCACTTTCCCTTTTAGCGAAAATAATTGCTGGCTTACTTTTCCTGCAAAATCTGTTGGAGCTATAAAAGCTTTTGCATTTTTTAAAGCTAATTTTTCAAATAAATAATTTTTAATTTTTTGCTTTCTTCCTTCTAATTGGCAAAAATAAGCATCACTGCCATGAAACCGAATAACAAGCGGTGCCTTCAAGCTCATAAAAGCTGTTATTCCTGTCCAATCGGGAGCTTCTATGAGATTGATTTTATCATTTAAAATAATTTTATTTGCATAACTCTGAAGATGCTTTCTATAAAAAAGCCAACCAAAAAAGGTATATTTTTGATGTTTTACCAAATGAATAGTAATACCATTCTCAATAATAATTATGTCTTGCTTTTGAGAATACACGATTACTGAAACTGAAATTCCTTCTTTTACCAGTGCTTCAGCAAGATTTTTTATGCTCGTACCGATTCCTGCCGCGTGCTGTACTTCTTGGTGAGGGTATTCTGGTGTTAAAAAACCAATATGCATTATTTAATAATTTTTTTTATTGCATCCCAAATATTCTCAGATGCTTGCGCTGGATTTTCTCCTGCAATTTTAGTCAGCCAATGTTTTGCTGCAGCCACATTTGACAATTTGCCTTCAAGTGCTTCTTTTATAATTGATGCGAATTGGTTTTTATCATTGCACCATACTACAGCCTCTTTTGATGGCATCGATTGAAAATGTACATACTTATAAATTTTTTTTACTGACCAGTCCGCAACGGACTTTTCAGCGGCATTATAATTTATGTAAATACATGGCTTATTAAAACAAGCATAATCAAAAACCATCGATGAGCCTAAATTTATTACCATTTCTGTATGAGCAATTGTGTTTTGCTGTAAAACCATATCTTCCTTTGTGGGAAGAATAGTGTTCCATGCATCACCGATTTTTTTCCAAAGCGGTGCCAGGCTAAAGATTATATCTTGATTTTTAACTAAAACTTTATCATATCGTTCTGAAAAATCAACCGGACAGCGCCTGAAGATGATTCCAATATTATGACCTTGCGTATTTAAATGGTGAACGGCATCGGCCACATCAGCCAAATATTGAGGATCGTCAGGCGAAGTTGTGATATCATCGCCAGAAAAACAAATGTACTTTTTTTTAATATCTAAGCCGTTGCCTGCAAAAAATTCTTCTCTAGTGGCTATTTTTTCTTGATTAAAATGATTTTCAAACTGAGGCGTTCCGGTAACGAAAACCTGGGAATCATTAATGTAGCTATAATAATACAAAAGCTCTTTTTTCATGTGGTCACTCCACACAAAGTAATAATCTGCTTCGACAACCATTGTCGCTTTTGGAAGGTTATCCCATGAAAAAATAAAAGTAGCAGTTGGAATCTTCAAATCCCTTGCGGCTAAAAGTGGCACTATAGACAGCATTGAACGCTGGTTGGTACAAAATACCAAAGCCGGCTTCTCTTTTTGAAGTGTTTCAAGGCAGTGCTTGTAAAAAACTGTCTTCCGCTCTTGCCTTTCGATTCGATCCCTGACACTTAGCAAACCTTTTTCAGAAGAATGCAAGGCAATAACAAGCTGAGAAGTACTATTCTTTAAACTTGTTTTAATATTTTTATACAGAAAGGGAAAACGGTAGTAATCATATACATGATTGCCACTTTTTTTTATAAAGTTATTAAGCTCAATATGTTTTCTGGCATTTTTATAAATATCTGTCAGCGGATGTGTTTTGGCATTCTTGATCTTAATTTCATTAAAGCCCAATGATGTGAGGTCGAAAGGAGTGTTGTTCCAAAATACAGGTTCAAAACCCTGTGCTCTCCCTAATTCATAAAAATGAGAATAGGCAAAATTGCGAAGGCCGATACCGTCAGGCAACAATATTAGTACTTTATTATTTTTCATTTAAAAAATCGTTAACTAATTTTTCTGTAAATATTTCTGCCCCTTTTTTATTTAAGTGCCCACAATTGTAAAAATATTTATCTTCTAAAAATTTTGAATAATCTTTTAAAGTGGGAATTTTAGCCTTAAGCTGGTCTATATATTTTGAGTCGCGTACTGTAGAACAAAATGGCGCACAAAAATAAACAACATCAATATTATTTGCTTTACAAAGTTGATCTATAGATTCAAATATTTTATTGTGCTCAATGATGCTATCTGGTAATTTATAATTCTTATCTCCGGTAAACTGCTCTTCTTTTGGAACAAAACCGTCATCAAAATCAATTTTGCTTTTTTTATTTATTGCAGAAGAAAAAAACTCCCGGAAACCTATTTTATAGTCATGTGTTGCATAACGATAAAAAGGCATGTAATAATTCTCGAAATAATTGGGACTACCAGCTTCAAGATGGGCACGTATTATTTCATTATTTCTTATATATGGAAGGCATTCTGAACTAACTATGGTAGAACCTGATTCAAAATTATAAATATAATCTACCTGCAAGAATAACTTTTCAACCTTTATATTATTATTAATTAGCAACTTTAATAAAAGGTAATTATCATCTAGTTTTGCTCCCTGCACTCCAAGGTTTAAAGCTTTCTTTAATGTCAATTTATTGACAAGCTTGGTATCTATATGATTTTCAACCCTTGATGAACCTAAGAATATATAATCTATTTTTTTATTTTTTAATTGCAGCACATATTTTGTTTTATTTCTGGGATAAGAATGAACATACACTTCAGTATAAAGAATATCTAGACAGAAAAGCAAAATAAATATAATAGCAGTTATGATCGCTAACTTTTTAATAAACTTTTTCATCTAAAATTGAAAATAAATGAAATCAGCCGCTGTAGAGTACACTCCAAAGACAATTAACATCATTATTATTACTATTAACTTCAAATTTACCAGCTTTCCTGTAAACGGATGTTCCTCTTCTCTTGATATCCATTCAATAAATATAAATATTGCTAACAATAGCAGTATTTCAATACTATAACGCTCTACCGATAAATATTGTACTCCTCCTTTAAGATTAATACTAAAAAGCCTTCTTATATATCCAAACGCTTGGCTAACGGTATGTGATCTAAAAAAAATCCATGCCAATACTGTTAAAAAGAATGTCGCTACCATTTGTATGACTTCCTTTAAATTTGGAAACCCCTTACCTTTTGCTACAATTTCAATATGTTTCCTGTTCTTGTTTTGCAACAATAAAGGCATAAAATAAATCGAATTTAAAAATCCCCACATTATAAATGTCCAGTTGGCACCATGCCAGAAACCGCTAATCAAAAAAATGATAAATGTATTTCTAATTTTAATCAGCTGACTGCCTCCCCTGCTGCCTCCTAAAGGTATGTAAAGATAATCCCGGAACCAGGTAGAGAGTGAAATGTGCCATCTTCTCCAGAATTCTGCTATGTCTCTTGAAAAATAAGGATAGTTAAAGTTACGAAGCAAATCAATCCCTAAAAGTTTTGATGTTCCTAATGCTATATCCGAATAGCCACTAAAATCGCCATAGATCTGAAATGCAAAATATATGCCCCCCATGAGCAAAGTCAATGAATTTACACTTTCATATTTTTCAAAAATTTCATTGGCATAAATGGCGCAGGTGTCTGCAATCACTATTTTTTTAAATAGTCCCCATAGTATTTGACAGATACCGTCAATTGCCTTATTATAATTAAAAATTCTCCTTTGTTTAATTTGTGGCAATAAATGCGTAGCCCTTTCAATTGGTCCGGCTACCAAGAGAGGGAAGTAACTGACAAAAAGAGAATAATCAACTAGGTTTCTTTCTGGCTCAATCCTCCGCTTATAAATATCAATTACATAAGAGAGCCCATGAAAAGTATAAAATGAGATGCCTACCGGAAGAATAACCTGTAGGCTCCATAGATTAGCATGAAAGCCAAAAGTAGTAAGAACTGTTGCAAAAGAATCGGCAAAAAAATTGTAATATTTAAAAATTCCTAAAAAACCTAAGTTGATTGAAACGCTCAGCCAGAACCAAAATTTTCTGCTTTTTTGATTCTGTGCTTCAAACATTTTAATTCCTGTAAAATAATCCAATGCTGTAGAAAAGAGCAGCAAAAAGAGAAATCTCCAGTCCCAGCAGGCATAAAAAAAATAACTTGCCCCTAAAAGCAAAAAATTCTGAATATTAAGATTTTTTCTGTTTACTGACCAGTATATGACAAAAACAACAGGAAGAAACAATAGAAAACTGAGGGAGTTGAATAGCATTTATATGTCTCTAAACTGTTTTTGATGATTGCATTGCCAAATACCTTTATTTTTTAGGAATGATAAAAATAATTCAGCACTATTTCCAGATCCGTAATTTTTATTTTCTACATGCGCTTCTTTGCCGTCTATGTTTTCCAATGCCTTTGCAATACTTTCTTTTGTATAATCTACATTGATTATTGCAGCATCTACAGCTCTATTCTGCTGCCTTGTCCCAATGTTTATAATCGGGATCCCATAATAAGGTGCTTCCCTGATCCCGGCACTGCTATTGCCAATAATAAATTGTGCATTTTTAAGGAGTACTAAAAAATATTCAAAGCGCAATGACGGAAAAATTTTAAATCTCGGATTATCTTTTAGGCTTCCATAGGCTTTTAATATAACTTTGCTGCCTAGATCATTATTGGGATAAATAACAATATAACTGCGATGGTCATCAAGCAAAGCTTCTGCAAAATTGACTGCATATTCACTCATATAATCAGCTTCTGTAGTAACAGGATGAAACATGGCAATAGCAAAATCATCAAATACAATATCATAATATTTTTTAGCTGTTTCAAAATCAGGAAGATTATCTGAAAACATAATGTCGATATCTGGCGAACCGAGTACAAAAATTGATTCCTTAATCTCGCCCATCTGCACCAACCGTTTGGCCGCTATTTCGTTTGATACAAAATGTATGTGGCACAATTTGCTGACGCTGTGGCGGATCAGCTCGTCTACGGTTCCTGAAATCTCGCCTCCTTCAATGTGGGCAACCAAAATGTTATTTAGTGAACCCACTATAGCACCTGCCAACGTTTCTACTCTGTCACCGTGGACAACAATTATGTCTGGTTTGCAATTTTTAACGTAAGCAGACAATCCTTCAATCGTTTTCGCCAAGGTCAGGTCCATCGTCGTTTCATCAGTATAGTTTGAAAAGGTATGGATATTTTTAAAACCACAGCGTTCAATTTCAATAAGCGTATAGCCGTATTCGTGCTGTAGGTGCATTCCGGTAACGGCAATAAACACTTCAAAATTTGGATATTTTTCTAAAATTTGGATGAGTGATTTTATTTTGCCGAAATCAGCACGCGTGCCTGTTAAGAATAAAATTTTTTTCATTTAGAGAATATCTTCCCAATTTAATTGTTCATCATTTTCAATATCGCGCGCTGCTTGTTTCCCTAAAACAGAATCAAAATGTACTGCCAATATTTTTCCGGTTCCAGGACGCTTGACCCAGATATTTTCTTTAGTTAAAACTTCTCCTTTTTTTATTTGTTTTATGGAACAGACTGTAGCAAAAGCAAAATCAATTGTTACCTGCTCTTCTTTGGCCGGTTCTTTTGTGCCACCCCGCATCTGCCAGATTTCATTGCTCGAAACAATTAATTCTCGACAAGCCTTTTCGTCCATACTGCATATAATATCAGGCCCAATC